>CALFPA010000106.1 GCA_937919825.1 uncultured Spartobacteria bacterium
GAAGGGATCGAGGAGCACGCCATCGAATGCGTATTGGCTGGAGTCGGCGGTGGAGCCGATGGCCTCGCCGCCGATGAATCGCACTCGGGCGGCTCCGGATTCGGTGGTGAGGAATTGGGCGAAGAAGTCGCCATCGACAGCGACCTGGCGGATGATCAGGGACTGCGCGCCGTAGAAATTCACCTGGGCGGAGGAGTCGAAGGCCCACGCTTCGGCGCAGGCGCGATCTTGAAAGGCTTGCTCGGCAAGGCGGTTCCACTCGGGATTTGCCGTGAGGGGCTTGGGCTTGATTCCGGTGCCGACGGCGCGCTGCGCCAAATGCTCGATGAGGTAGGAGGCGACGCCCAGGTTGTTGTAAAGCCAGCGGGCTTTTTTGAGGAGAGCGGTGCGGGTGTGGGGTGGGGTCTCGCGCTTGGGCTCGACGGTATTCAAAAGAATGAGGCCGCGATCTTTTGAATGCTCGGCGGCCTCGAAGGCGGCGGCGCGGGGGGAGGATTTGGCGGGGCGGCCTGCGCCGGGGCGGGCTCCGCCTCGGTTTGAATTTTTTGAATTATTTTTGATTTCGGGCACGCCCGAGGTGGGGTGTCAAAAAGAGGGAAGATTTAACCACGGAGGACACGGAGAGCACGGAGGGGATTAAACCGGGGAGGAGTAGAGGGAGCGGTCCACCACGGAGCAGAGGGAGCGGGGGGAGTTGCCTTCTTGGTAACATTCCATGATCGCGGCGAGCTTTTGCTCTTTGGGGAGGAGGCTGATCTGGCCGCTGCTGGAGGTGCCTTCGGTGCCGATCGAGGTGATGGTGACATCGTCGAGGCCGTCGGCGAGCTCGGCGGCCATGGCGAGGAGCTCGGCGCGGGTTTTGCCGAGGGCTTTGATGTAGGCTTTGTAGCCGGAGAAGGCGGAGGCGTGCTGGTCCACGATGGGGAGGGTGAGTCAAAAAGCGGGGTTGACCACAGAGGACACAGAGCACACGGAGGGGGGATTGCAGGGACGGCGCGGCCGCACCTTTTCAGACGCCGGGTTTTACGGAGTGAATCGAGCGACCCAGCGCTCCCCGATCCGGCCGCCGCCCATTACCCATCGAAAGGGAAGAGGGGCTTGTCACGGCTATGTATGATCGCCTGCCTGCGAGGATTTGGGGGGAGTCAAAGATTGTTTTGGATCGGAAACCGGCGGGATTTTTTTGCAGGATTGAAAGGCGAAGCCAATAAATCCGGCGGCTTTTCGATGGGCGGCTTTGGCGCGGCGGTCGAGGGTGAGGGTCCAAAAGCGATCGCAGGCGGTGGAGACTTCGGCGGAGAGGTTTTGGAGCCACTGGTCGCAGTAGGATTTCACTCCGACGGTTTCCCTGGTGTGGAAGGAGCGGGGGCGGATGCGGTCGCCTTGGAGTCCGCCGCGTTTGTCGCCGGGCTTTTTCATTTCAAAACCCACCAGGCGACGCCGTGGAGCTTCGTGCAGTCGCCGTAGTGATCCTCGGCGATTTTTTTCCAGTAGAAGGGGGCGAGGCGGGAGTGTTTGTTTTGGAGGAGTTGCTGGCCGGAGTGCCCGCGAATGAAGTCCTGACCGGCGTCGGCGGGGAGGTGGAGGAGGGGGGGCATTTTTTTGTTAATGCGCTCGAGGTAGAGCTCGAGCTTCGCGGTGTGGTCGATGTAGGTGACGAGGCGGAGGCCGGGGTAGCCATTGACGGCGGACTGGGACCATGTGCCGAAGCTGGCGGTGGAGCCTTTGCTGGGTTGGTAAAGGCCGCCGCTGCGGGCGCAGACGGAATAGACGCGCTCGGCGGACCAGCCGGAATCTATCAGGCCGAAGCGGGGGGTGAATTTTTTTTCGCCTAGGAAATAGGTGCGGGCGGCGAGGAACTCGGGGCTGACCAAATCCTCGATGGCGAGGACGGTGCCGTAGTCCACGACCCAGCTCTCGCCGGTCTGGATGCGGGCCTCGACGGTCCAGTGGGTGGAGCGTTCACCGGGGTCGGCACAGAGGGTGAGGATGACGGGCTCGATGTCGGGGGGAAGCTGGGCGATGCGGTAGGAGGGATCGCGGAGGGCGAGGATGGCGTCTTCCTTGACCTGGGCGGCGCGGTTTTCCCACGGGAGGCCGAGAAAGTTGTTGTAAAAATCGTGGAGGCCGCCGGGGGATTCTTTTTTTTGCAGGAACATGCGGGCGAGGTCGCCCCAACTGATCTGCGGGGAGTAGAGGGCGGAGATGTGGGCGGAGATGTGGTCGGCGGGGGCTTTGGGATTTCCGGAGATCCACTGGCCTCGGCGGATGAGGTCGGACTGGAGGGACTGCGGCCATGCGACTTCGCAGGATTCGCAGTGGTAGTGGGTGTCGCGCTCGACTCCGGCGAGGTCCCACATTCCGGCGAGGTCGCGGTGGTGCTCGGGCCAGCGGAGTTGCTCGAAGCGGAGGGGCTGGGCGTGGCCGCACTCGGGGCAGGGGATGTGGAAGCGGTGCTGGGATCCGGCAAGGTAGTTTGTCCAGATGGCTCCGGCCTCGACGGTGGGGGTGCTGGCGAGGCAGGCCTTTGAAATTTTCCGGTAGAAATTCAGGCGGGCCATGGCGAGCTCGAGGGCGGGGGCTTCGAGGGAGGAGTCGTCGGGCCATTTGTCGACCTCGTCGGCGAAGAGGTAGCGGATGGGGCGGGAGGCGAGGTTGCCCTCGGAGCAGGCGCCGACCAACTTGAGCGTGCAGGTGGAGAAGTGCATCTCGGTTTTGCGGAAGTCGTCGTCGTTGTCGGGCAGAAGTGGGCGGAGGGCGCGGCAGGCGCGGAGGCGGGGGTGGAGCTCGCGCTCGGACCAGGACTTGGCGTTTTCGTTCGTGCTGGTCACATAGAGGATGGGGCCGGGGGTCCTCGGAGATGGCCCACATGAGGCAGTTCGCGAGCCAGGTGGTGCCGCCGACTTGGGCGGACTTCACGAAGGTGAGTTGGCGGATTTTCGGATCGGAGAACCAGAGGTGGAGCTGCCGGAGGTAGGGGGTGTAGTCGGCGTCGTAGCGGCCGGGGCGAGGGGAGAAGCGCTTGTCGAGGGTGACATTTTCCTGCGCCCACTCGAGGGCGGTGGGCCGGGTGCCAGGGGCCCAGATGCGGTCGAGTTGATCCTGGAGTTCGTCAAACAGCGAGGGCATCGAGGCGGATGTCTTTTGCGGCGCGGCGGATCTCGTCGGCTTCGGCGCGGATTTTTTCGGCGATGTCGTCGCCGAGGGAGGGGAGCATGGAGATAAGGCGGTCGGGGAGATTGGCAACAGCGGCCGCGATTGCGGCGGAGTAGCCCACGATGATCTGCACGGCCAGCTTCTTAGGAACGACATCGCCGGACGCGGCGGAGATGCCGGGGGCATCTTTCTCAAGACGGCGAAGGGCCTCGGCGTGCTGGAGCCACATGCGGCGCAGGGCCATCTCGGCATCGAGGTCGCCGACGCTCTTGGCGAGTTCCGCACGCTCGCGGAGATCGGCGGTCGCCTCTTTCATTTTCCGGATCTGATTGTCCAAGGCGAGTTCCTCATCGGACCACTCACGGGAAACGGCCGGTGCAGCCGGTGAGGCCAAGCCGACCGGCACCATCCCGGCAGCGGCGCGCTCCGCTAGAAATTTACTCCACCGGCCGTCGGCCTGGTCGCGCCACTTCCGCACGGCACGGGTGGTCACGCCGTGCGCGGCCGCGCAGGCTTTGATTAGTTCCGCTTGTTCCCTTCCGTGCTTTTTCACCTTTTACGGAACGGATGGATGTCAAACGGAACGGCTGCGGAACTGGTTCCGTGGTTCCGGTTCCGCAGGGTTTCGGTTCCGCTCTCATAAAAATTACGAGCGACTGGCTAACTGCATGGCGGACGAAGGTGAAGAGATTCCTTACCCTCGCGGAACTGGATCATCAAAAACGGAACGACGCGCGGAGGTGCGGAGGTCATCGCCTTTAAATCACGACGCACCCCATACCCATCATCACAAAAGTCCAAAGACCTATGCTACCTAGTCCACCTATGCAGGAGGAAATGCGAAACGATGGAAACCAAATCTTTGCGAAAGCGTGAAACAGCGGGGGTCTTGCGTAGGTGCATAGGTCGCGTGCAATTCGGATGGAATGGGTCGGGGTGGAGTGAGCTGAGGAGCGGAACAACGCGGACCTGTGCATGACCTATGCAAAGCAAAAAGCCCGGCGAGTTGCCGGGCTTTCTATTACTCGAGCACCTCGAGCGTGTAGAGGCGCTGTCGGTTCTTGCCCGCCGAGCCCCACCGGACCACTCGGCCCGATGGAAGGCGGAACTTCTTGCCCCCATACTGCTCGGCCAGCAGCCTGCCGAACTTCGAGTTCGCACGAGCCGTGAGCACAAACCGACGCGGGCCGTCTTTCCCCTCCCGCTCTTCCTTACCCTCCAGCATCCATGTGAAGGCATTCACCGCCACAGCCGCCTCGACCACATCTTGAAAACTAAACTCATCCGAGTCATCCAGCCCTTTAGCCAGGTGAGCCACCATCGCCGTCATGTCCGCGAGTTCGGAGTTACCAGACTCCTCGACTGGCAAAGGCTCCATCGGATCGCCGAAGCCCGCGTGCTTCACCATTCCGCCAAAGACCGCACACCACGGCTCATACCCCCGCACGATCCGGTCTGGATGCGGCCGCCCAGCCTCATCCCAGGAGCGCACGATCGCCCACAGGCACGCCAGCAACTGCGATCGCACCTCCGGTTTCTCGAGCCATTCATCACTGAAAGTCTTCTCAATCTTCCGCGCCTGCGGATCCGCCTCGTCCGTGATCATTCGGCAATGCAGGAAACGCCGAGCCACATCGGGCGTGACCTCGAGGTTATTTCCAGTCAGGAACACCGTGGCGATCTTCGGCACCGCAAACTTCTGCTGAGTGTTCATCTTCCGCCCCGTCCAGGTGCTCGCAGTCAGAAACGCATTCAGGGTCGGGGATTTCAAAAACCCATTGCAGTCATCAAAGAGAATGTAAGG
>CALFPA010000107.1 GCA_937919825.1 uncultured Spartobacteria bacterium
CGCCACCCTCCGCAAACGCCTCGACCGCAACAGCGCGGTGTCGGACGAAGCGGAGTAAAAAAAGAAAAGAATTGGTAGCGCGAATCCAAGGAAAATCATTGTAAAATTATGCATTTAAATGCTTTTATTATTATTTTAATACTTGCAGTAAATGCATCGGCTCTTGAGATTGAAGTCAGCAAAGAAGATTGGGTCAATGCTGGTGAAGAAGATATTAAAGCTGTTTTACATTCCGCTGCTTCGGCAATTTACAAGCATTGTCTAAATACTCGAATCGATCCCATGCTGGTTCATAGGCGATTCGATTACCCACAGGCCAACCACGACCGCGACTCCTCCGGACGGATCGTCATCGGATTGCAAACAGGCGATAAATATTGGGCTCAATACGCTTATCAGTTTTCTCATGAATTTTGCCATGTTCTTGCAGGTCATAGTAATGATTGGAGAAAGAAATGGCGTTCCTTGGATACCCCGCATTTATGGTTTGAAGAATGCCTTTGTGAAGTAGCGTCACTTTTTACGCTGCGCTCTATGGGACAGTCATGGGTTATAGATCCTCCCTATCCAAACTGGAGGAGTTTTGCGCCAAATTTAGCTCAATATGCACAAGATCGAATTGATGATCCAGAGCATGCGCTTCCGGTTGATGAAACTTTTCAAAAATGGTTCCAAATAAATGAAAAAGAACTTCGCCACAAATGGAACCACAGAAAAAAGAACACTATAATTGCAAAACAGTTGTTGCCGCTTTTTGAAGCTGAACCTGAAGCATGGGAGTCAGTTACCTACATAAATCTAGTTTCGCGCGACCAAAACTTGTCTTTTTATGAATTTCTCAACAACTGGAAAAAAGTTTCTCCAAAAAATCACCAAGATTTTATAGATAAAATTTTTGCAGTGTTCTATGAACAAGTGCCACCTTAAGCTAACCAACATCGTCTCTTCCCCCCCTAAACTGTGCAAGACCCTTGGTAAAATCTGACTGCTGGCAGAACTTACTCCGTCTCAATTTGCAACCCTGTGCCGCCTTGCCTCTTGCCCAGCACGCGGGCGGAGCTTAGTTTCCCCAGCATGCATCCCGTGTTGAACATTGAAGACCCAGTTGGAAAACTTGTGGGGAGGCGAGCCAATCTCACCGAAAGCAATTACATCGACTAGGCCCTTGGAATGCAAAAAAGCTTGCGGAGTTTTCCCCGGGCAAGATTTCCGAAAGGCGTTTTCCGTTTCAAATCCTACGAGGAGGCTGACCAGTGGCTGATGGACCATTCGATCCGAACACAGGAGAACTAATTTCTAGGCCTCCGGAGCGGTCGGATCTGGTCGAACTTTGCCGTCAGTTGCAAGATCGCGATGCAAGCTTTCTGATTATCGGCGGCTTCGCGGTGATTCTCGCCGGCTACGCTCGCACCACGGGCGATATCGATCTCCTCATCGACACGAATCTGGAAAACGAAGCCCGGGTTTTCGAGGCCCTTGCCACGCTGCCGGATGGATGCGTGCGGGAATTGGAGCCCGGCAGAACAGTTTCATCGCGGCGCAGGATCGATAGGCTCGACACGAATTGGAGGGCGACGCTCCGTCGGCGCCTTGAAGCAACGGCGCGTGGCGCCTGAAGCTTGGGCCGTCACGGAGGACAGCCCTCCATGGAATTCCTCAATCTTGCCCGCAGGGTCTGAAGTAAGGATTCCATAAACTTGTAGATTTAGAACTTGGTTTATCGCTGCGGTTATGGAACAAACCCAGCCTGATTTATGATCAAAAACCCTCGCACCACCGCCTTGATGAAACCTTCAATTCTAATTGCTGCCGCGCTCTTGTCGCTCACCGCTGGTTCAGCTTTTTGCCAAAGCACTCCAGACTGACCAATCGAAAGCGGTCAACCTAATTACCAGGAAATGGTGAAAGTAGAGGGGGGCTACTTCAAAGCCATGAAAAAGAATGTAAAAGATTTTCGGATTGGGAAATATGAAGTTACTCGAGGCGAGTGGCATGAAGTGGCGAAATGGGCACTCGACCATGGATATGATCTGAATCCAGGCGGTTTTAAGCCAGGGGAGGAGACTCTCCCTATGCAGGGCATAAACTGGTATGATGTTATTAAGTGGTGCAATGCCAAAAGCGAGATGGAGCGGTTAGTTCCGTTTTATTTAGTTAAAGGAAGTATATATAAATCAGGGGAATTCGGGGAAACTGGCGCTGATGTGATCAAGCTGAAAAGCGGAGCAACTGGCTACAGGTTGCCAACAAATGCTGAATGGAAGTGGGCTGCAAGAGGCGGGAAAAAATCTCTAGGCTACTATTACGCTGGTGGCAATGATCTCGATGCCGTGGCTTGGCACGGCGGCAATTCTGGAGAGAGGCCTCATCCAGTGGGCCAGAAGCAACCTAACGAACTTGGACTTTATGACATGCACGGCAGTATCTGGGAGCAAACATGGGAGTCTGCAGGTCTTGGCGGCAACTATCGAGGAGTTGGAATTGGTCCATTTCAAAAAGAATTTCCACCTGAAAAAGGTAAATTCAAGCGGGGTAAGGTGAATACAGGTCGATGGGTTGGAGGCTTCCGCTTGGCGCAGGATGCAGGACGCTAATCCGCTCTAAATTTTCGCCGAAAATTTCAGCTGCCGTAAAAGTCGGTCATCGGCGTGCTTCCGCGCGGCGATGAACCTGTTGCTCTTGGCCCTCTCCGGCGGGATACTCGCCCATCATGTCTTTTGAGCTCGATTCCAGTTTCGGTCCGCAGGGAGATCAGGGGCAGGCGATTTCGAATCTGGTGCGCTCGATTTCGGCGGGGAACCGCCACCAGACGCTGCTTGGCGTAACAGGTTCGGGGAAGACT
>CALFPA010000108.1 GCA_937919825.1 uncultured Spartobacteria bacterium
ACCTCCTCCGCCACGAATTGCTCGGAGTTTGACTGAAAAGCTCACACTAAGGCGCTGAGCAACGAAGGAAGAAGGCACCAAATCGAAAACTTGGAGGGCTAACCTCCGTGTCGGCCGAAACTTCAGGCGCGAAAGCGCCGTTCCACAAAAAGGCAGCCTCACACGAAGCCGCAAAGGCACGAAGGGCAGATGGCCCCCAATCGAAAAACCGCAGGGTATGGGCGGCTCTCAGGCATCCTAAAACGGCTGGTAGGACATTTTCGGGGGGACCAGTTTTTTTTGAGAGAATCAGGGAAGGCTCTCACGGAGGCACCAAGGCATGGAGGAGGAGATGCAGAAAAACCGGAGAGCTGAGACCTGAAATATAAAGATTTCTCCGTGCCCTTCGTGGCTTCGTGTGAGGTTTTCTGTAACGGCGCATTCGCACTTAGGTTTGGGGCGCTGACAACCGAGACATCGGGCGGCGGAGAGGAAGCACATCGAAGATGGCCCAAAGGGCGCAGCGAGCGGGGCGCGAGCAAGGCAAAGCATCGCCCTCCAAGGATACGGCTCATTCGCGGGTAGTTCGATCTCTGCGGAACTGCGTCTCTGCGGAAAGTGGTTTCGGCAATAGGGCTTGCAACCCATTGAGGCGAGTTCTAGAGACAGGCAAGCTCCTCAGAGTTTTTTTATTACCGATGAGCAACACCAAGTCCAAAGCAGGGGGTAAATCGATGGGTGCAGAGAAAGCATCCGCTAAGTCCGTTTCCAAAACCAAGACCTCTTCCCTCCATGAAAAAAAATCAGCCAAGCGCCGGAGCCTCGAGCGTGCGGTGAACAAGATGGACATCGATAAACTGGGATCGCTTCCGCACAGCTACGGAACGAATGCCATCTTTCTCGCGGCGCAGGATCCGCGCTGGCTTTTCACTTACTGGGATATTGACATCTCGCGTCACCCCGGCGGCCCTTGCCACTTGCGTTTGGAGGATGAAGTCGGCGCGATTGAGCAGGAGATTGCTGTGCCGTTTGAAACTCGGAACTGGTATGTGCCGGTCAAAACGGCCGGTAAAAATTACACGATCGAGATTGGTTTCTATCGCGGGAAAACATGGAAGACCCTGGCGCGATCGACCTCGGTGACCACGCCCCGCGACCGGATCTCGGAATCTGTGAGCTTCGATTACGCCACGATCCCAATCCACATCGGCTTTCAGAGATTGGTGGAAACGATCACGAACTCGATGTCGTTCGATCAAAATTTGGTTCCTGCCTTGGCGGAACTCCAGCGCTCTGTGTCGCACGGGGGATCCTCGTCTCTCCCGCTTCAGGAGAACGAGAGGGCGATTCTTGCGACGCTCCTTGGGAATGAATTTCTGGCGGAACTTTCCAGTGCGTCGTGGAGCTCCGAGGAACTTCATTCCGCCATCCACCGCCGTCTCCAAGAGAGGTTGGGCTCCGGGGAATTGGGAGAGCTTTTGGCGCGGCTGCAGCTCGGCCACGCGGAGAGCAGTCTTTTCAGCATGTTCTCAAAGCTCGGCCTGGAGATGGGCGGTAGCTCTGGAAATCTCACCTCTTCGGGGCTGGCTCAGCGCATGGCTTCTGGGCTTTCCAGTTGGTTAAGCAGTTGGAGCGTCGGAGCACCCGGCGGACTCGCTGCGCTATCGAGCGGGGCTGTTTCCAGCGGATCCTTTTCACTGGGCGCATTGTCGAGCGGGTCGGTCACGAGTTGGTCCGGTGGTGCCTCGGAGACGATTCCGTGGAATCTCTCTTCGTGGTCGGGAAGCGCGGCAAACTTGGCTGAGACTTTGGCCTCGTGGAACCAATTGAGCAGCTGGCTCTCGGCCGTGGGGAGTTCGTGGAGCGGGATGAATCTTTCGAGTTTCGAGCAGGCGGCGCTGTCGAGTTGGTCTTCCTCGGCTTTTTCGAGTTGGGAATCGGGAGCTTTTTCGAGTTGGGGTTCCTCAGAGAATTCCTTTGGCCTCGCGGCGGCGCAGGGCGACCTGCAGTTCAGCGCGGAAATCACCGTGCGTGGACAAACGCATCCTCAAAACCGCGTGCTCGTGGACGGCCTGTCTGTCGAGGTTCGTGGCGATGGGTCCTTCGAACACAAGGTGGTCGTGGGCGGTGGGGGACGGACCGTGCCGATCGAGGCTCAGAGTCCGGATGGGCGCTCCACTCAGCGCACGGCGATCCTTTTGCAAGCTGCCACCATTTGAAGCGGCGGAAGGAAAAAACAGGCGAGCCCGAGAGGGTTCCATTGGATCGATTGGCGGAGGAGTTTCTTCGCTATCTGGAGGCTGAGAAAAACGCCTCCCCTCTGACGGTGAAAACCTACCGGATCGCGCTCGAGTCGTTTCGGAAATTCCATCCCGACGGGGCGTGGACGGCGATGCGGGCGGATGATTTTCGCGCCTGGATGCTCGAGATGATGAAGGCGGAGATGGCGAGGGCGAGCGTGAGACTCCGCTTCGCGGCGATGCGGTCTTTTTACACTTTCCTGCAAATGCGCGGAAAGGTTTTGAAGAATGTTTTGCACGAAGTTTTGCTGCCGAAGCGGGAGAAGACGCTGCCTCGCTTTCTCACTAACTCCCAAGTGGAATCGCTGGTCGAGGCGCCACTGAAAGCCGAAAAAAACAAACAGGCACCTGTGTGGATGGCCGCGCGCGACACGGCGATCATCGAACTTTTTTACTCTACCGGAATGCGACTCGCGGAGCTGGTGGGCTTGGATGTCGCGGATGTCGATCCGATCGGCGAGACGGCGCGAGTGACTGGCAAGGGAGCGAGGGAGAGGATTTGCCCGGTGGGAGGTCCTGCACTGGAGGCCATCTCGCGCTATCGGCAAGCGGCTCGGGTGCATGCGGGGCCGCTGTTCATCAACAAATCCCGCCGTCGACTCTCGACACGCTCGGTGAATTTTCTACTAAAGCTCCGGTTGGCCCAAGCCGGGTTGCCGGCCGATTTGTCACCCCACAAATTGCGCCATAGTTTCGCGACCCATCTGCTCGACGCCGGCGCGGACCTGCGAAGCGTGCAAACTTTACTTGGGCACGCCAGCCTCTCGACCACGCAAATCTACACGCATGTCACTATCGAGCGATTGAAGGCGGCATACCTGGCCGCACATCCTCGCGCGTAGAAAAAAGAACTCAGCGAACTGAGGCCTGAGGAACTGCGGCGGGCGCCGAGGCGGGTTGCGGCGCGATTTGATTGGCAGCTTGCTGGGTCGGAGTTGGAGGAGTCGCCGGGTTCGCGCCGTTTTGTCCTATGGCTGGCAGACCCGGTGCGGGAATCGGCTGGTTGATGAGAGGGAAGATTTCCTTCTCGGTTTTTTCTAGCCAGTTCAGGTGCTCAAAGCGCCACTCGGCCATTTCGCGCACGGTGGAAACATTTTCACCCACGATGCCTGTGCCGGTGGAGGTCTTGGGGGTAGCGGGAATTTTATCGATGATATAGCGGTAGGCTTCGCGGGCGCGGTCGAAGTGGCGGAGGCGCTCGCAGCAGAGTCCGAATTGGTAAATCGCGGGTCCGCGCCAGTCCGGAGCGTCGTTAAGTTCGGCGAGCTTTTGATAAATTTGGGCGGCGCCGTAGTAATCTCCGCTACCGTAAAGCTCGTTGGCAATTTCGTTGCCGGTTTTCCGTTGCCAATAAGCCCAGACAGCCGGTTTTTTCTTGCCGTATTTTTGACCGGCTTGGAGGAGTTCCAGAGTTTCCTTGGTAGCCTCGGTGTTGCGGTTGAGTTTTTTGAGGGACTGGATGAAGAGGTATTGCGCCTCGGGTGCCAGCGGGCTGGCCGGGAAGGTATCGAGGAAGAGTTGGGCCTCGGTGACGGATTTCGGATAATCCCCGGCTAGGTAGGCGATGTAGGCGAGGCGGAATGCGAGTTCGCTCGATTCCTCCGGAGACATTTTCAGGAGTTTGACCTTCGAGTAGAGGTCTCCGGCTTTTTGATATTCCCCAGCGGCAAAATGCGTGTGGGCGATCTCCATTTTCGCACGGAGTGAGGCGCCGGTGTATTCGTCACCATTTTTCAACTGAAGCGAGGAGTAGAGAACGCTGTAGAATTTGTTGAGAGCCGAGGCATTCGCGCCAATGCTGCGGTAAAGACGCCCCAGGCGAAGGAGGGTTTCGGGTGCTTCGGGATCGTTTGGGAAATTCTGGATGAATTGTTCATAAACAACGATCGCTTTGGCGTATTGCTTTTGTTTTTCATCCAATTCCTTGCCCATGCGGAGCATGGCGTCGCGCTTGCGGGAGGTGGGGGCTCCGAGTCGCATGATTTGAGTGAAGAGTTTTTCGGCGAGGGCGGGATTATTCATGTCCCGCGCACCCTGGATTTCGAACTCCATGCTTTTCACGCTGGCAGCTTCGCCAACGCGGTCGCCGCCGAGTCCCAAGTCGTCTTCGACCTCGGTTTCAAGGGAGTCAAATTGGATCGGGGAGGGGATCTTGGATGTGTCGACTTTATCGGAAAGCGATTGAGGGTTCGGAGCGGGTGCTGCGGCGTGTTCCTCCATGGCGGGGCCGCCTGCAGGTGTCGGGTTTTCGCCGATCTGTGGAGGTGCGGCGATTTCTGCGTGGGTGTGGGCTGTGACGGCGAAGAGAGCCGCAAGCCCGGCAAGGCGTCTGATCATGGGATTAATCCGAGGTGGTGTAGGTCGCTGTGCTCACCGGCTGATTGGGGGGGGCAGCCGGACGAAAAACGGTATCGAAAAATCCCCCGCCAAGCACGGCCTCGCCGCTGGGGGCGTCGCCAACGCCTTGGAAGAAGTCCGCAGGCTGGTCGTTTTCAATAAATTTAGGCACTGCAGACGAGACGGTTTTTGTTTCGGAGGGTGGGACGAGTTCATCGACCGCGCTGGTGGGCGAGTCGCTCGTCGTCGAGGTATCGACAATTTTGGGCAGAAGCGGTGCCTTGCGCCGGTTCGAGGTGTCGGTTGCCACACGCATCGGAGCGGGTTTGGGAAGTGTAAGGGAAATCGGAGCGGATGGGGTCTTTTTCTTCGAAGTGCTGGCGCATCCCGTAAAAGCGAAAAGCAAAGCGATTAAAAAGCAAGATGATGAAAAGTAACGCATTGAAATAAATTTAGAGCTTCTTTTTTCGGAAAAATCCGCCGGGTTTGGACTGGAGGTTTCGGTCGATGGCATACCTTCTATATCGATCGTATAATGGAAAACTAAAGGGATTTCCCTAGGTCGCAAGAGGAATCTTGGCTTCGGGTGGGTCGCTTCTTTGGCATTTGGGAGTTTTCTTGTTCAAGGCACGGAAAATGCTATGCACGAGCCCATGCGACCCTGTTTTTTTCCATCCTCGCTTATTGCCGTGCTCTCTGTGGCTCTTGTCCTACCGGCTTGTTCCAATTCCAATTCCCGGACAGTCGGGGATAAAAATAATGCCGCGGCGACGACGGGTCGCATCAAACGCATTTCCGATCCCACGATGACCGCGCCGCCTCAAGCCGTCTCGAATGGGGTCGTCTGGCCGGCCGGAATGCGCCGCCTCGCGGTTCTCCCCATTTTTTCTTACCAACCGATCGATGATATGCAACGGGACATGGACGGGATTTTCCGGGGCGAGCTCTCGAAGGTTGTTAAATACGAGATCGTGCAGGTGCCGCGTGACGAAATGCTCGAACTCACCAGCAGGGAGGCTGTTTCTTCCTCCTCCATTATTTCGCCTGAAGTCATCAAGACCCTTAGGCAAAAATATGCCGCCGACGCTGTGATGTTCATCGATTTTTCGGTCTTCCGACCCTACCGCCCGATTGCGATCGGAGTGCGCGCCAAGATTGTTGATCTCCGAAATATGGAAGTCATATGGGTGGCTGACGGAATCCTGGATACCGCCGAGCCCGATGTCGCCACGCTGGCTACGCAATTTGCCGGGATGGGTCTAAACATTCCCTACATCAGTCCCTCGATACCGAAGGGCAAGTCGCGCGAGGCCGCCAGCGGCAACCAAATCATCCTGCAAAGTCCACGACTCTTCGCCGGGTTTGTCGCCCACGAGGCTTTTACGACGCTGGCTCCACCACCGCCTCCGGTCTTGCCTCAGCGATGAACCTAACCGCAGCGGGGATTTTGTTCTTGCTCCTGAGAGTGGTTCCTTGAGCTTATGCCATTAACCATGCCAGCTCCGGCCGACCCAAATAACTTGTTGGACGGAAGCTCCGGCGAGGCTCTGGTTTTGCGCCGGGCCTCCAACGAGCTGAATGCGGAATTGACCCCCGGGCTCATTCACGATGTGAACAATGTGCTCACCGGGATTTATTTTAATCTCGAGGCCTGTCAGGAATTGGTCGGCAGCGACAGTGGTGCTGGCAAAGCGCTTCAGGAAATCAGCCAAGGCGTCGAGCGCATCAAGGAGGTCCTTTCCCGGGCCACTCAGATCCACCTGAATGCCCACGAGCACGAAACGACCTACCATGACTTGGAGGTGCTGGCGGCCACGGAACTCGACTTGCTGCGCGTGGTATTTCCCAGAACGGCCAAAATCCAATTTCAACCTCCCGAATCCGCGATTCATGTGCGGGTGCCGGAGTATCCCTTCCGTGTGGCGTTGCTCGCCATCGCCTCGAGGCTTCGTCCCTTTATTCCAACGGGCCGGATCGAAATTCCAGTTTCCGTTTTAACCACTTCCCGTCTTCTGGAAATTGCCACGAAACTCGGCAAAGAGGTTTCTCCGCATTCGGTCGCGGTTTCCTTTCATCTGCCCTGCTCCATCGACTCCGTTACGGAAATCGATAGCTACCCAGCGGGTGGCGGAGTCGCTGATATTTCCCTCGCGAAAGCGGAAATCATTCTTTCCGTGATCGGCGGGCGGTTACTCTTCTGGAACAACCCCGCCGCCGATGAATGCCATGTGCTTCTTGTCCTTCCCTCCTGCGACCTCAACGAATAAAAAACCACCAATCCCGTGAACACAAACCCTCCGTCCATTTTATCGATCGATGATGACCCTCTCATCTTGAAGGTCCTCGAGGATCTGGTCACCCGATCCGGTTATCAATCCGTCACCACCACAAACTCCGACGAGGCCCTGCGCTACGCTCTGGATAGAAAATTCGCCGTGGTGATTGCGGACCACAACATGCCGGACATGCTGGGCGCCGACCTCCTGCACCGATTTGCACAAATCCAGCCCTCCTCCTCGCGCATTCTCATCACAGGAATCAAGTCCCTCGATGTCGTAACGGCCGCTGTGAACAGCGGGGAAATTTTCCGCTTCGTGACCAAGCCTTGGATTTCCGCCGAGATGATGGCCACGCTCCACAATGCCGTTCAGCGTCATGAACTCATCGAAACCAATCGCTCGCTGGAACGAACCACCCTCGATCTCAACCAAAAACTCTCCGAAGCCAACACTCGGCTTGAGAAACAGCTTCGGGAACTCGAAGCCGGCAAGCGCGAACTCGACTTCTCGCACGAGGCGCTAAAAACAAATTTCAGCCGCTCGCTGGAACTCTGTCAGCGCATTCTCACGACCTTCAACCCGCTCCTCGGCGAGCAGGCCAAGGCGGCTCTGAAAATCGCGCAGATCATGGCCGAGACGCATTATTTCGACGAAGAGCAGAAACATGTGCTCGAGGTCAGTGCTCGCCTCTATGACATCGGCCTCGCGGCGATTCCCTCGGGCTTCATGATGGCAGTCCAGAACGATCTCGAGGACTCGCCGCCGGAGATGAAAACGATTTTTCAGAACCACACGATCCATGGGCAAACCCTCGCCTCGTTCGTTGATTTGCTGAAGCCGGTGGGCGATACGATCCGGGCTCATCACGAGCGTTTTGATGGCAAGGGATTTCCTGATGGCCTCGCCGGCGAGATGATTCCCTGGCCCGCGCGTTGCCTCGCCGTCGTGGTTTACTATGTGACCTGTGGCCTGCCCCACGAGCAGGCTGTGGATCGGATTCTTGAGCAGTCCGGATCGGCGTTTGACCCCGATGCCACAAGACTCTTTCTGCGTTGTGCCCAGGCGACGCCGCTGCCGAGGCTCGTGCGTGAGGTCATGGTCGATGAACTCGATGTCGGCATGCAGCTCGCCAGCGGCATCTACAGCCCGACCGGCGTTTTGCTCGTCGCGGAGGGATACCACCTCGACGAAAACACGATTAAAAAAATCCGGAACTACAACTCCAGTTCCTCTCTCCTCCGGCAGTTGCTCGTTTATTGCTGAGACCGTCAGTTCGCTAACAGTGAGCCGACGCGGGTGATGAGCTCACCAACGGCGAAGGGTTTTTTAAGGAATGCGTAGCCGGAATGGGAGGCAATGCCTTGCTGCTCGGGGTAGCCGGAAACCAGAAGAATGGTGGCATGCGGTTGCTTTTTGGAAAATACCTTGGCCAGTTCCAGCCCTCCCATTCGTGGCATCACCATGTCGGCGATCAGCAAATCCGCCATCAAATCCGGATTCTGCTCGAGAATATTCAAAGCCTCTTCGCCATCGACGGCTTCGACGACATGGTGGCCGAGGCGAGCGAGAACTGTTTTGGAGAATTGGCGCAAAGAGGAATCATCCTCGACGAGGAGAATGGTGGCGGCTTTCGATGCGCGCTTCGGCGTGGCGTCGTGCCGTGTCGGAACAAGGCCCTCGGCGACGCTTGGGAAGTAGATATTGATTCGAGGTTGACCTCCCTCGGTATGGACAAACAGGAGACCTTCGTTTTGCTCGATGACGGCGCGCGCCGCCGACACGCTGCGATTTTTTTCGAGATTGCGAATGGGATATTTTGTTGATTCCGGCATCAAAGCAAGGCTGATGCGGACATAACTTCCGGCAGGCAGAACATGATCCCTAAAATGTGTGGCCTCGCCGTGCGCCTCGTTGGTTGGGGTGATGAGAACCTGCCCGCCTTCGGCCATGACTTCCCGGCAAGCCACGGCGAGATTGATAAAAACCTGCTCGATCTGGCTGCGGTCGGCTTGCACGGCCCACAAGCCATGGGAGCCCTCGATTTTCAGGACGATCTTTTCACCTAGAAGCCGGTCGAGCATTTTCACCAACTCTCGGAGAAGTTCACCAAGTTGCAGAGATCCCTTGCGCGTGGCGGGGGGCTTGCTGAAAGCGAGCAGTTGATTGGTGAGCGACGAGGCACGCATGGCCGCTTTCTCAATCTCGCCAAGAAACCCAAGCCGCTCCTTGTTATCTCCAGACTCCTCCATGAGGATCTGGGCGTAGCCAATCACCACGGAAAGCATGTTGTTAAAATCATGGGCGACGCCGCCGGTCAGTTGGCTGAACGCCTCGACGCGCTGGGATTTTCGCACGCGGGATTCCAAATCCCGGAGATGCGACACATCCGACATCATCGAAGAAAGAACCGGATGCGCGCCTTGGGAGGGATCGATGAAGTAGCCGCGCTCCAAGAGGAGGGTGTGTTTGTTTCCGCGTTTTCGAATCCTGTATTCGATCTCAAAAGGGCCGCCTTCCGTAAGCACGCGCTGGATTTCCTTGCGATACTCGGCGCGATCGTCGGCGTGGATGAGCAGAACCCATTTCTCGAAACTGCCCATCAGTTCGTGGGGGAAAATTCCGAGGACCGACTCCGCTGCGCCGCAGTAGAGCGCTTCGTCCGTCGAGGTGTCCCACTCCCGCAGAATCAATCCCGTGGCTTCCACGGTGCCTTCGACGCGAAGTCGGGACTGCCGCAAGGAACGCAACTCAGAATCCAAGGCGGATATTTTATCCGCATCAGGAAAATCTTTTACAGCGGGCTCTGTGTTGGATTTTTTCACCGTGGAAAATCGTGCTTATCTTAATGCTGCGGCTGATCAGTGCAAAAGGTCTTATTTTACGCCAAGGAGTGTTCTCGCGTGTTTTTTTGCGGTTTCGGCGGGGCCGCCGAGCATGCGTGCGATTTCGTTGATGCGTCCGGCAGCGTGGGTTCCCTCCAAAAGAGTCCGTGTGCGTGTGCCGTCACTTTCCTTGCTGACAATGAACTGGGACTCAGCCGAGGCCGCGACCTGGGGAAGGTGTGTGATGCAAAAGACCTGATGACTTGTCGAAAGCTCCTTCATTTTCAGGCCCACCTTGGCGCCGATTTCGCCGCCGACATTGGCGTCGATCTCATCGAAGATCAAAATCGGCACGCTGTCCTGAGCCGCGAGAGAGGTTTTCAGTGCGAGCATCACACGAGAAATTTCTCCGCTGGAGGCAATCGCACGGAGGGGCCGTTCCGGTTCACCTGGATTCGGCGAAAAAAGAAATTCGATGTGCTCATATCCTTCGGGCGAGGGCGCCGCCAAATCCTCGAAAGCCATGGTGAATCCAGCCTGAGTGAAACCCAGATCCGAGAGGTGGCGACGAACCAATGACTCGAGTTTTGGTGCCGCTTTCCGCCGGGCCTGGGAGAGTTTTTTTCCAGCTGCCTCGAGGGTCTTTTTCGCAGTTTCAATCTCGCCATCAAGCTTGGCTCCGCGTTCTTCGCGATTTTTGAGAGAGGCGAGTTTTTGGGAGGCCTCGAGGCCAAATGCTAGGATCGCCTCCACGCTTGTGCCGTATTTTCGCTTCAGGCTTTGGATGGTATCGAGCCGCGCTTCGATATCGGCAAGCGCCCGGGGATCCGCATCGACGCTGTTCTGGTAGTGATCGATCTCCCGCGAGAGATCTTGGAGTGACTCAAAAATCTCCGCAGCTGCTAGGGCAATCGATTCAGCCTCGGAATCAAGACGACAGAGTTCCTTGGCCAGTCGCCCGACATCTCCCCAGTGCGAGGTAATCGAATCCTCGGACTCCGTCAAAATCCCGGAGAGTTCCGCACAAACTTCACCGAGGCGGTGCGCATTGGAAGTCGATCGTTGGCGGCTCACGAGGCTCTCCTCTTCTCCGAACTTCAGTGCGGCGGCGTCGATCTCCTGGGTTTGGTGATTCAATAAATCCAACTCCCGAGCCAAAGCCTCGGCGTTTTCCACGAGGCGGCGTTGCTCGTTTTCGAGATCGATCCAACGGCGTCGCGATTCGGAAAATTCGCTTCGGATTTTTTCTGAACCCGCAAACGAATCGAGAACCAGCATCTGCTGTTCGCAGGAGAAAAGACTCTGGTGATCATGCGGCCCGTGGAGATCGACCAAGGAAATTCCCAGATCGCGCAAAAGGGCAAGGGTGCAGGGCGAGCCGTTTACGAACTGCTTTCCGCCGCCTTCGGCAAGAACCGTGCGCTTGATGACGAGGGCTCCGTCTTCGCAGGGTTCGGCGCCGGCGGATTCGAGAATGGCATGGAGTGGCGATCCGGCATCGATTTGGAAGAGCCCTTCCACCGCGCAGGATGCGGCTCCGCTGCGAACAAGGGTTCGATCCGCTCGCTCACCGAGGAGAAGTTTCACAGCGCCGAGGATGATGGATTTTCCCGCTCCAGTTTCTCCGGTGATGGCGACAAAACCTGAGGGGGGTTCCCACAGTAGATCCTCGACCAGTGCGAGGTTGCGGATGCGTAGAGATGCCAGCGTTGCGGACATCTGGGAACTATGCCACCCTCCTGCCCCGTTTCCAAGCGATGGAAAATCTTCAAATCACATTTCTCGGCACGGGCACATCGCACGGCATTCCAGTGATTGGCTGCGAGTGCGCCGTTTGCAAATCCAGTGACCCGCGCGATAATCGACTCCGCACTGCGATCCATATCAAAATGCCCTCGTTGTCCATCGCCGTGGACACGACCCCCGACTTTCGCACCCAATGTCTGCGCGAGGACATCACGCGACTCGATGCCGTCCTCTACACCCACTCGCATGTGGACCACATTTTGGGATTCGATGATCTGCGTCGTTTTTGCGAACTCGAAAACAAGGCGATTCCCGTGCACGGCTCGCACGAGACCCTCAGCAGCCTCAAACGCGTTTTTCAATACGCTTTCGACGGTTCCGCTCGCTATCCGAACTATGTCCGCCCGGATCCCGTCACGATGAACGGAAAGTTTGCGATGGACGGCTTCGACATCATCCCGGTCGATTTGCCGCACGGTCGGATGGTCACGAATGGATTGGTCTTCGAAAAAAATGGCCGACGCCTTTTTGCCTACTTCACCGATTGCCAGTCTGTGCCTCCGGAAGCGGAAGAGGCCGCGCGGGGGGTCGAGGTTTTGGTCATCGACGCATTGCGCCACACGGCCCACTCGACCCATCTCACGGTTCAAGGGGCGCTGGAAGCGACTCGGCGCATTGGAGCGCGCCAGACTTGGTTTATCCACATGTGCCATGAACTCGGGCACGCCGCAACCGAGGCGGACCTGCCTCCGGATGTGCGGTTGGCCTACGATGGTCTGAGAATCCATGTTTAAGCCCGCCGCCGGCTTGTTGGTGTTCCTTGCGCTGGGGATGGCTGCAGCATTTGCCGAAGACCGCCTTGCTTCCGCGACATTGGTTTTATTCAACTCCAACGATCCCGAGTCGGCGGAACTTGCTCGCTACTATGCCTCGAAGCGATCGATTTCCGCCGCGCAGGTGATTGGATTCGACCTCCCTGTGAGTGAGGAAATTACGCGAGAGGTTTTCAACCGCCAAATCGCCGATCCACTTCGAAGTCAACTCATCGAAAAGGGATGGTGGTCGGTCCGCCAACTTCCGGAAGGCGTCACGAGGGTTTTCGATACGCGCATCAGGTTCTTGGCTCTCATGCGGGGGTTCCCCCTAAAAATATCCTCGGATCCATCCATCGAACTGCCTCCTCCGATGGAGGGCATCCCACCCGCTGTCTCGGCTCGCAACGATGCCAGTGTGGATAGCGAACTAGCCGCTATGGGATTGCCTGAATTTGTTCCCGGCGGGCTGATTCTCAATCCGTATTTTGGCCGGTTCACGCCCATTCTCGAGGAGTCGGTTTCTCCGGGCCTTCTGCTCCCCACAAGGCTCGATGCGCCAACGGTCGCGATGGTTTGCAAGATGATCGATGACTCGATCGCCACCGAAAAAGAGGGCCTCTGGGGGTGGGCTTATGTCGATGGTCGCGATATCACGAAGGGGGCCTACATCGAGGGGGATCATTGGATGCGGAAACTCGTCGAGATCCTCCGCCAGTCGGGTATCCCGACTATTTTTGATAATCTCCCCGAGACATTTCAGGAAACTTTCCCCATCACCGACGCGGCGGTTTATTTCGGTTGGTATACCGGCGACATCAATGGCCCCTTTCTCCGGGAGAATTTCCGATTTCGACCAGGTGCTGTGGCGGTGCATCTCCACTCGTTCAGTGCCTCCACACTGAGAAGCTCTGCGAACCACTGGTGTGGTCCGCTCATCGCCCGAGGAGCCGCAGCCACACTCGGGAATGTGTATGAACCCTATCTCTCATTCACGGCGAATCTGGATGTCTTCCAAGATCGCTTGCTGACTGGCGTGACCCTTGCCGAGGCTGCTTGGATGTCTCAGCGCGCGATCTCATGGATGGGAGTCGTCATCGGCGATCCGCTCTACAAGCCATATCAGGCGTGGAATCAGTTTTCCGATCCGCGCGGTCGGCAAGAGAATCCCTTCCGTCGCTTTCGCAGCATCACACGCTCCTCGCGCTCTAATATTCTCCTCGCCATGTTGCCGATCCATGAAGCCACCATGGAAACGGGGGACAGCATGTTTCTTGAGGCATTAGGCAACGCGCAGATGGATGCGGATCACCTCCCTCCGGCATTGGATTCCTTTCGGGATGCTCTCAAAATGGCGAAAGACCCGGATGTCCAAGCCCGATTGAAACTCGAAATTGCCTTCGTCTCGCGGAGAATTTCTCCGGAGGAATTCAAGGAAGAGCCCCCCGAGGAAATTCCGCCCGCTGAAACATTCTCCGAGGAATTCGAGGCTAAAGAAAAAGAGTTCGACCTATCACCGCCAAAGCCAACACCTGCCCTCCCTTGGGATGGGCTGCAGAACCTCCCGTATCCTGACCTGTGAGCGCCACAGCCGCCTATGCTAAGGCCCGCACGGGGTTTGTTCTCGCGGAATTGCCGATGGGCCGCCCACGCGAACTTGAAATCCAGGCGCGACTTTTCAGGGGAGATTTTGGTTTTGAATGGACGACTCACTGCGGGGAAAGACTGCGCATCCTCCATTTCGGTGAGTGGAATCGCGAGGCGGGCCCCGATTTCAAAAATGCCCGGATCGAATTTGAAAAACACGGGATCGAGGAGGGAGATATCGAAGTCGATTGGGATGCCCGGGATTGGGAGACGCATGGCCACGCCGTGAACCCCTCGTTCGCCAACACGCGGCTCCATTTTTATGTCAACGCTGCGGGGGCGGCCTCCTTCGCGAGAAGCTCGGATCATCGACACATTCCTCAAGCCCGTTTGTTTGTGGAATGCCCGCCGCCACCTGCTGGCAAATGCTCGTCTCAGGCCGTTTCTCTGGAGGCGGCGCGAACCATGGTCGACCGCGCCGCGAAGTTTCGGTTGGAAACCAAAGGCGCGGCATTTTCTTCAGCAAGTCGGCTTCACGGTGCCAACGCCGCCTTGTTTTTTGGGATCGCCGCCGGGCTTGGCTACAAAAACAACTCCATTCCATTTCTTCTCAGTGCCCAGCGAACGGGGTGGAAAGCCGCTCAAGGAAATGATGTCGAGGCCTTGCTTTTTGGGATCGCTGGTTTTCTCGAGCCTCGAAGTTTCGATGAGGCGGACGACATCACAAAGACCTACCTCAAGCCGCTCTGGGATTCGTGGTGGAAGGTTCGAGACTCCTTTTCGCGGTGCGTCCTCCCGCGTTCCATCTGGAAATTTTCCGGGCTTCGTCCACCGAATCATCCACACCGGCGAATCGGGGCGCTGGCATCGGTCGCTCGAAATTTTCCGAAACTCCAAAAGCAGATCGGCGAGTCCAAGGAAAAGGGATTCCTCCGTTTTTTTGAGGAATTGGATCATCCCTACTGGACCGGTCATTGGAACCTCTCTGCGGATCCGTTGGCGAAACCTGTGGCACTGGTGGGCGCCGATCGCGCGACAGATTTGCTCCTGAATGCTTATCTGCCCATGCTTGGTCCGGAGGACGCCGCCAAGATTCTCCGTGCCGCTCGTGGTCCCCAAGCGAGTGGAATTTTGGAACGAGCGACGGTTTGGTTGCTGGGGTGCGAATCACGGGAGTTTCTCCGGACCGCGTGGGACCAACAGGGGCTTCTGCAACTTTACCGGGATTTTGGCGAGGCCTCTTCCTCCGAAGCGCTCGAAAAAATCGGCGGCGTCTAGCCTCTCACACGGGTGCAGCGCACGGCAACATGCCGGGTTTCAGGCAGGATGAATTTTCGCAATTCCACCTCGACACTAATGGCATCGAATTCGGCTAGGACTTTACCGGCCACCTCGTCGGCGAGAGTTTCAATGAGATTTCTTGGTTTTTCCGCTGCGATTTCGGAAACGCGTTGGCACACCCGGGCGTAGTCGATCGTCTTGGAAAGGGTGTCTTCCATTTGATCAAAAGCCAAGGTGGTGCGGATGCGGAGATCGAATTCCAATTCCTGCATTTCCGCGCGTTCCTCATCTGGAACACCAATGTTGGCGCGGACCCGCAGGCCGGAGATCAAAATCTCGCTCATAGGAGTCTTTGCACGGCCGCGATATCTTTCGCGATGATGGTTGGCTGAGCGGAGAGGAGTTTTTCTATGCGGTCAAAACCCGAAAGCACGGCGACATCGAGCACTCCGCCATGTTTTGCCGTTTCGACATCGTGCACCATGTCCCCGACAAACATCGTCTCCCGGGGATCAAGCGAATGCGTGTGGAGGATCTCACGGATTTTTTCCCGCTTATCCATGACCTCGGTGTAGGCGACTTCAAAATCCTCCAAAACCCCGAGCCGGCCGCCTTGAATTTCGAAATGCGAGGTTTTGATCGAGCTCAGCAAAAAGGCCCGGCGATTGGTGGTGCGGCAGAATTGCAGGAACTCCTGCGCGCCAGGGAGGAGTTCGATCTCATCGTTCAGGCCGTGGAAAAATCTCTCATACAGCGCCTCCAAACCCTCAGCTGTGGCTTCTGGTAGGAGGTCCGCGTAGAAGCCGGAAAAGGGCAATCGAAAGTGGAGCCGGAATTCCTCGAGCGTCAGGGGATCGCGTCCGTATTCGGCAAAAATGAGATTCGTCGCTTTGAGAACAGCCGAAAGGTCGTCGGCCAGCGTGCCGGACCAATCAAGAAGGACATTTTTGATCATTTCGAACAGGAGGAACAAACGCCGAAAAACTCGAGCGAGTGGCTCAGATCGCGGAAGCCATATTGCCGTGCGATGATTTTTTCCGAGTCGCCGATGGGGCAGGGGATATCGATGAGAACCACATCGCCGCAATCGCGACACACGAGGTGGTCGTAATGCTTGTGCGGGTCGCTCAGCTCGTAGTGGCTCCGGGACCGCTGGAGATTCACTTTATGAACGAGACGGAGTTTTTCCATTAAAAGAACCGTGCGAAAAACCGTGGCGTAGTCGGGAGTCGCGGCACTTTGTTGTCCAGCTGCTGACTGGATTTCTTGGAGTGTCATCGGACCCTTCGCCTCAAAAAGCGCACGCAGGATGCCTTCGCGTTTTTTCGTCATGCGCAGCCCCTCGCGGCGTAGCATCTCGCTGACTTTCTCGACGGAGAAGGAGGCTTCGTGGTTCGGCATGCGTCAAAAATATCCCCTGTCAGCCCACGATCAATCGCCGAATCGCCGGCGCACCGGAAGCCCTCGAGAGGCGAGGTGGGCCTTGGCTTCTGCGACTGTGTGTTTCCCGAAATGAAAAATGCTGGCTGCCAACACGGCGTCCGCTTTTCCGCGCTCTAAAACATCGGCGAGATGTTCGAGTTCCCCAGCGCCTCCGCTGGCGATCACGGGAATGCTGACGGCCTCCGAAACGGCCTTGGTCAATTCCAGATCGTAGCCGCCGCAAGTTCCATCGGCATCCATGCTGGTGAGTAGAATTTCCCCGGCTCCCAGTCGCTCAGCCTCACGCACCCACTCAATGGCGTCGCGCTCGGTGGGTTTTCGACCGCCGTGCGTGTAGACTCTCCATTTCCCAAGGCCATCGCGTTTGGCGTCCACAGCCACCACCACGCATTGGGAGCCAAAGGCCTCCGCGCCCTCGGAGATTAGCTCCGGGCGTTGGAGGGCCGAAGTATTCACGCTGACCTTGTCGGCTCCCGCGCGAAGCATAATCCGAAAATCTTCCACGCTACGGATTCCTCCGCCAACGGTGAGGGGCATGAAACATTGCTCTGCCGTGCGCTCAACCACGGAGACCATCGTGGCACGACCGTCGCTCGAGGCGGTGATGTCTAGAAACACCAACTCATCGGCGCCTTGGGCGTCATACATTTTGGCGCACTCCACGGGATCGCCTGCGTCGCGCAAGTTCAGGAATTTTGTTCCCTTCACCACGCGACCCTCCGTCACATCGAGGCAGGGAATGATTCGTTTGGCCAACATGCCGACATCCACGCCGCACAGAGCCCGGAAATCGAGAGGAAAATTCCAGCCCCGGCCGAAATGGGTTGCGCGGGATGTTGTCGGATTTTTAGTGTGTCCGCGTGATGTTCAGAGGGCCATGGATTTTGGGCTTTCGCGATTGGCCGTTGGGCGGATCGCGCCTGTTTTCGTGGGCCTCGCTGATCCTGGCCGTTGTTTCGTGCTTCTTTCTATCTGCTTGTGGCTCGTTTTCCTCGCACCGCACCGGCACAGGTTTTTTCGACACGGTGGTGATTGATGCCGGGCATGGGGGCCACGACCGCGGCGCCCGGGCCGTTAAAGGGAATCACGAAAAAGTCCTCGCTCTGGATATTTCCCAACGCGTTTCCCGAATCCTCCGTGCCTCCGGGCTTCGGGTGGTTGAAACCCGCACCGGCGATTATTTTGTTCCGCTCGACAAACGCGTATCGATCTCGAATCGCACGAGGGACTCCGTGTTCGTGAGCATTCATCTCAATTGGGCCAGACGCTCCCGCGCCTCGGGCGTTGAGACCTTCTTTTACTCCTCTCGCTCTTCGCGACTCGCCGCCAATATCCAACGGGAAATCATCCGTCCCTACGGCGCAAAAAATCGAGGGATCAAGCCCAGCCGTTTTTATGTGCTTCGAAAAAATAAACGCCCGGCGGTTTTGGTTGAGTTGGGCTTTGTCTCGAATTCCAACGAAAACAATTCCCTCCAAAAATCCCACATTCGCCAAAAGCTCGCCGAAGCGGTGGCCCGGGGAATTCTTGCGGAAAAAAACGGTCGATTTCCTTGAACGGAAGCCCGGCCTACTATCGGTTAAGCGCCTCGATTTTTTCCCAGAGCGCTTTTTCTTCGGCTGAGGGATTTTCGGGAATCGAGATGCCGACCACGGCGTAGAGGTCGCCTCGCGTGGTGGCCCCTTCTGGCAATCCCATGCCCGTCAGACGGAATTTTTTTCCGGTCTGGGTGCCGGCCGGGATTTTGAGTTTCACGCGTCCTCCGAGCGTGGGGACAGTCACGCTGCAACCCAGCACGGCATCCCACGCGGGGATGTCTAGTTCGTAAAGGAGGTTGGCCCCTTCGATTTCAAAATCGGGGTGGCGTTGGAATTTCACACGAAGAAAGAGATCGCCCGCCCCGGCCCCGCCCGCTCCAGTTCCACCTTGGCCGGCGAGCCGGATGCGCTGTCCCTCGCGAATGCCCTTCGGGATTTTCACGGTGTAGGTCTCGAGTTTTTTCGAGGATCCTCGACGGAAGGAAACTTGCCGCGAAGAGCCATGGAGAGCCTCCTCCAGGGTAACCATGATGTCGGCTTCCACATCCTGACCGCGCTGCGGAATCCCCCCAAATCCTCCCCGGCGGCCGCCGAACATTTGCTCGAAGAAATCGCTGAAGCCCGTTCCGCCAAATGAAAAATCCTCCTCCGAACCTTGAGGGCCCGGCGCGGGACGAAATCCTCCCCGGCGCGGAACACCTCCTCCGGCTTGTGGGCCGTGCTGCCAATCCGCTCCATAATCATCGTAGCGCTTCCGTTTTTCGGGGTCGCCGAGGACTTCGTAGGCTTCGTTGACCTCCTTGAATTTCTCCTCCGCCTCCTTTTTGTCCTTGGCGGTATCCGGGTGGTGCTGGCGAGCCAGTTTGCGGAATGCGGTCTTGATCTCGGCAGCGCTGGCCGATTTGGAAACACCGAGGGTCTGGTAGTAATCGCGGAACTTTGCGGACATGTTGGACGAAAATCGATGGCCCATTTTGCCGAAATTCTCCATCCTGTCCAACCCATGCTCGATATTCGTCTTATTCGGGAACAACCCGACCTCGTCAAAAGCCGTCTCGCGACCCGCTCGCCGGCCCATGTGGAAACCATCGATGCCATCCTCGCGATTGATATCGATCGCCGCGCCTCGGAAACCCGTTTGCAGACCCTCCAAAGTGATCGCAACCGACTCAGCAAGGAGATTGGAAAACTCCGCGCCCAAAAGCTCGACTCTGCCGATCTCGAAGCGCAGGTAAAAAAAATCGCAGAGGAGATGGAGCAGGCCTCCACCGAAGCCGAGGGCCTTTCTGCCAAGCAGCGGGAGATTCTTTTGAACCTCCCGAACATGCCTCAGGCCGATATTCCCGTGGGACGGGACGCCGCCGACAATCCCGTCGTTCGCACCCATGGCGAAAAGCCGGTCATCGCCCATCCCAAGGATCATGTCGTTCTTGCCGAATCGCTCGGCCTCATCGATCCCGACCGCGCCACGAAAATCAGCGGCAGTGGTTTCGCTGTTTACACCGGCCAGGGAGCACGGCTCGAGCGCGCGCTCTTGAATTTCCTGATCGATACCCACACCCGCGAGCATGGTTACACCGAGGTGAGCACGCCCTTTGTCGTTCGCCGTGAGTGCATGGTTGGCACCGGACAACTCCCGAAGTTCGAGGAGGACATGTATGGAGTCGATGGCGGAGGGCTTTTTCTGGTTCCCACCGCCGAGGTGCCCGTGACGAATCTCCACCGCGAGGAAATCGTCAGCGCCGCCAATTTTCCGATCCAGTATGCCGCCTACACGCCGTGCTTCCGCCGCGAGGCGGGATCAGCTGGCCGCGAGACGCGCGGGCTCATTCGCATGCACCAGTTCGATAAAGTGGAACTCGTCAAAATCTGCTCGCCCGAGCAGTCGAATGCCGAACTCGAATCCCTCACGGCCAACGCCGAGCGCATCCTCCAAAAGCTCGGGCTCCACTACCGCGTCATCGTTCTTTGCACCGGCGATATGGGCTTTGGCTCCGCGAAAACCTACGACATCGAAGTCTGGGCGCCCGGCCAGAATTCCTACCTTGAGGTATCGAGCTGCTCGAATTTTGAGGACTACCAAGCCCGTCGAATGAACCTCCGTTTCAAGGGCGACGATGGCAAGAATCGCTATTGCCATACGCTCAACGGCTCTGGAACCGCGCTGGCCCGGCTTTATGTGGCGCTGTTGGAAAACTACCAGCAGCCTGATGGCACAGTCCGAATCCCGGAAGCGCTCCAGCCTTACTTCGGTGCCGACAAAATCTCGAAATAAGCCGACAACACCCGAATTGCTCCCATCCGCCGTCACCAGCGCGATGGCGGGCTTTTCGCATAATAAAAAACTGCTCGTCGGTGTCTCTGGAGGCCGTGACTCGATGGTCCTTCTCGACGTTCTTGTCAGGCTCGGATTCCAGCGCCTCGTCGTTTGCCATCTCGACCACACCCTGCGGGGTCGAGCCTCGCAGGAGGATTTGGTTTTCGTTCGTCGGCAAGCCAAGGCGATGGGATGTGAATTGGAATCGGCCCAGGCACGGACGGCCGAGTTCGCGGCCGAGCAAAAAATATCCCTCGAACTTGCCGCCAGAGAGCTTCGCCAGGCCTTCTTCGCGAAGTGCGCCAAGATTCACAAATGCCGGATCCTTATCCTGGCCCACCACGCCGATGACCAGATCGAGACCTGCCTTTTCAATTTCCTACGCGGCACTGGCGCCTCGGGATTGGCGGGAATGAAGCCTGTCTCCAAGCTCGGCACCCTCACGGTTCACCGTCCGATGCTGGGCGTCGAGCGGCGAGAAATCGATCTCTACCAAAAGCTCCACAGCATCCGATTTCGCGAGGATGCATCCAATGCCGAGTTGCTTCATGCGAGGAACAAGCTCCGCCTTTCCGTCATCCCGGCGATCGAGCGGGCGCTCGGTCCAGGCTTTCGCAAAGCCATTCCCCGGGCCGCCGAAATCCTCCGCGCTGAGGATGAATGGATGTCTTCGTTCGTCCCTGAACCTTCTAAAAACCTCTCCTGCCGCGATCTTCGGGGAATGCCATTGGCCCTTCAGCGCCGAACGATTCACCGCTGGTTGAAGTCCTGCGGAGTGCCGGAATGCGGATGGGAGGAAACCCGCCGTGTGCTCTCGCTTCTGGATACGACGGGTCCCGCAAAAACCAATCTTCCCGGCGGTCTTCACGCCAGACGCCGGGCGGGAGTCCTATTTCTCGAGAAAGGCACGGAATGAATTTGCAGCAAGCCGTCCGATCCGGGCTCCGTGCGGCTCGGATGAATCTCTGGCCGGGGCTGTTTCTGCAGTCGATCATGCTTTGTTTCATTGCCACTTACCTCCTGCACGATGGCACACAGGCTTTTCTCGCCAGGGTTGGCGGGATCAAGCAGGAGGTCGGCTACACTTTCGCTTTTGTGAGCTACATGCTTTCCGGGGCTCTCCTGCCGGAGTTGATGCGGATGGTTTTTTTCCAGGGTTGGAAACCGCGATGGGAAAATCTTTGGAACTTCGCCCTGACAGGCCCATTCATCGGCTTCATGGGTGTGGTGGTCGATTTTTTCTACCGCTGCCAGAATGCGTGGTTCGGGGTGGGAAACGATTGGGGCACGCTCATCACGAAGGTCCTCGTTGATCAATTGTTCTTTAGCCCGTTCCTCGCGAATCTTATGTGCACCATATTTTTCACGCTCCGGGATGGCCGGTTTTCGCGGGAGGTTTTCGCTTCGATCTTCACTGTCGGGTTCATCACAGGAAAATTTCTACCCGTGCAAATCGCCGGCTGGGCCTTCTGGTTTCCCGCAGTCGCCTGCATCTATTTCATGCCTCCGCAGCTTCAGATTCCATTCGCCGTTTTGGTCCAGACATTCTGGGTCCTGATGCTCACGACGATCACCGAAAGACAAGCTCGCACGGCCTGCGGTTAAGGGGGAACCTCAAGTCCGAAATTGGCTTTCCAAGGCTTGCCGGAGACAGGATATTTGCACCTCATTTTTCGATTCCCGCTACCAATCTATGCCTTCTAAAAATAACACCTCCATGCGTCCCTTTTCTTCCGTCGTGTTTGATGGTCTCAGCCGGGCGCCGAGCCGCGCGATGCTGTATCCGGTCGGATACAAGGAGAGCGATTTTTCAAAACCCCAGATCGGTATTGCCTCGACCTGGAGCATGGTCACGCCGTGCAATATGCACATCGACCAACTCGCCCGCGAAGCCTCGCTGGGCGTCGATGCAGCCGGCGGCAAGGCTACGATCTTCAATACCATCACGATCTCTGACGGCATTTCGATGGGCACTCCTGGAATGAAATACTCGCTCGTCTCGCGCGAGGTTATCGCCGACTCGATCGAGACGGTGGTGGGATGTCAGGGCTTCGATGGATTTGTGGCGATCGGCGGATGCGATAAAAACATGCCGGCTTGCATCATGGCGATGACCCGAATGAATCGCGCCTCGGTTTTTGTGTATGGCGGCACGATCCAGCCAGGATGCCTGGCGAAGCGTCAGTTGGATGTCGTCTCGGTCTTCGAGGCGGTCGGTCAGTGCGCCATGAATAAAATTTCCCGCAAAGAACTTCATGATGTGGAGTCCAAGGCCATTCCCGGGCCAGGATCCTGCGGGGGCATGTATACGGCAAATACCATGGCGTCGGCGATCGAGGCCTTGGGCTTCAGCCTGCCAAACAGCTCCGCGCAGAACGCCGTGTCTCCCCAGAAAAACGCCGACTGCCGAAATGCCGGTGCCGCTGTTTACAACCTGCTCAAACGCGGCATCCGCCCCTCGGACATCATTTCGAACGAGGCCCTGGAAAATGCGATCACTGTCACCATCGCGCTCGGAGGTTCCACTAATGCGGTTCTCCACCTTCTCGCCATCGCCCATACGGCGAATATCAAGCTCGCTCTAGAGGACTTCACGCGCATCGGCGCCAGAGTGCCGGTCCTGGCTGATCTCAAGCCCAGTGGTCGTTTTTTGATGAGCGAACTCGTCGATATCGGCGGCATCGTTCCGTTGATGAAGACCCTCCTTGCCGAAGGCCTGCTTCATGGGGATTGCCTCACGGTCACGGGCAAAACGCTCAAACAAAACCTCGCTCCATTCAAACCCTACCCGAAGGGCCAGACGATCGTGCGTCCGATCAAGGATCCGATCAAAAAAGACAGCCACCTTGTCATTCTCAAAGGCAACCTCGCGCCAGCCGGAGCCGTGGCGAAAATCAGCGGCAAGGAAGGCGAGAAATTCAGTGGCAGTGCCAGGGTTTTCGAATCCGAGGAAACGGCGCTTGAGGCGATTCTTTCGAACAAGGTGAAAAAGGGCGATGTCATCGTGATCCGCTACGAAGGGCCCCGTGGTGGCCCCGGAATGCGGGAAATGCTCTCACCCACCAGCGCCGTGATGGGAGCCGGTCTGGGCAAGGATGTGGCATTGATCACCGATGGGAGATTTTCCGGTGGCACGCATGGTTTTGTGGTTGGGCACATCACCCCCGAGGCGTTTGATGGGGGACCCTTGGCCATCGTGAAAAATGGGGACTCCATCACGATCGATGGCATATCGCACAAACTCACCTTGGATCTTCCGAAAAAGGAAATAGAGGCGCGTCTGGCCAAGTGGAAAAAGCCGAAGCCGCGCATGACGCATGGCGTTTTGGCGAAATATGCGAAACTCGTTTCCACCGCCTCCGAAGGGGCTGTGACCGACGCGAATCTTTAATTCCACTGACCATGCGGCAATATCCGGCGAATCCCATGCAATCCGCGGCTTACCACCGCTACAGCGATGCGCCGAAGGCTCCGGGTGCTCAGGTCCAGGTTTCGATCAGCTTTGGCGAGAGTGTGAATTCGGAGTTTCTCCGTCAGGCTTGGAACTTGGTGATCCAGCGCCATCCGATGCTTCGCTCCGCATTTTCGAAGTCCATCGACGGCGTTGTCATCCGCGAGGCCGACAAGGGCGATCCTCAGTGGATCTCTCTCGATTGGCAGAGTGTGCCGCCTGCTGAGATTCCAGAAAAATGGAACGCCTTGGTTGCAGCCGACGCCCAGGCGGATTTTGAGCCGCTGTCGCTCCCACTGGTTCGCCTTCACGAAATCCGGTTGCCGGGAGGTTCCGGGCATTACCTCCTGACCACGCCGGCTTTTTTGCTCGATGAATTTTCGATCGCGCGCGTCCTGCTGGATTTACTCCAGACCCTGGGACAATCCCCGCTCGCGCTCCCCGGGGAGTTTCCCGAACCGGTTCAGGCGAAGAGTTGGCGAGAATTCATGGAGGGCGCATCCGCTCCGATGCGGATCGAGCCCCGGTTCGGTGATGGCGCGTTTGTCCGGGCCTCAGTGTTGTTGGATCGCGCCGGAACTTCGGCATTTTCGAAATTCTGTCACGACAATGATCTGGAGGAGAGCCTCGTGGCCCGGTGCCTGTGGTCGCTTTTGCTTCGCCGGTTCGGCGCCACCGGAAACCTGATACTTTGCCGGTTCGATGCCCGCGCGGAATCCACCGAGGCGGGATTTTTCCAGAATTGGCTTCCGATCGTTCAATCTTGGAGCGGGAATATCGGCGACTGGCTCGACGCGGCGCAGTTGCTCGAGGATACCTTGGCCGAAAACATCTGGATCGATGCCGATGAGGTTTTGCGAACGGCGGCCCTCGAGTTTTCCCCCACCGAGGTCGAAACCTCCTTCGAGTGGCGCGGGGCTTCGATGAACGATATGATCCACTCCGCATTGCCGCGCTGGATCAATTTCGATGCTCAAATCCAGGCCGTTCAATCCCCTGGATTCCATCTCGAAGCTCGTCCTGGCGCCCGGCTCGAACTCTCGATTTCCGGTCCGTTTTCGACCGAAGTCGCCGCCAAGGAAATCCTCTCGCGGTTGGCATTCCTGATAAACGGCCTCCCGGACTCCCGTTCGAAACCGGTTCATCGCCTTCCTATTCTCCTACCCGAAGAAATCCGGGCCATTCGCCAGTCGTCCCACGGTCCAGCTCAGCCTGCCCACAGCGGCACGGTGGTCGAGGCCCTCCGCCGGCATGCTTCCGAATCCCCGGAGGTCATCGCGGTTCGTTGCGGTGATTACACGATGACCTATGCGGAACTCGATGCGATGTCCGACAAGTTGGCCTCGCATTTGAAAAAAACCGGCGTCTCCGGTGGTTGGCATGCCGCGGTGGTTCTCTCGCCCTCGGCTTGGGCGGCCGTGGCTCTTTTTGGAATCTGGAAGGCTGGCAACTCCTGCCTCGCCCTGGATCCCAATGCCTCAGCCGATTGGATCGAGCAAACGCTCTCCTCTCATGATGTCTCAATCGTCATTGGCGACTCCTCCAGCGCGCCACGGATCGATATCAACCACCGCCGCCGAATCGTCCTGGATTCCGAATGGGAATTCATGGAGGTCGATTCTGAAACGCCCGAGTCGCCCTCGATTGACTCGCTGGCCGTGACGATCGGTGGCTGCGAGACCACTCCGCCGCCGATGATTCGAGGTCTCAACCACTCGATGATTCTCTCCGCCACGCTCGAAGGGGCGCGGTTGATGGATTTCCGCGCCGGGGATGTGTTTTTGATCAAATCCCTCGCCGGGGGCGGATCGTTTTTCGACGAATGGCTCATCCCGATTGTTTGTGGCGGCACGGCCTTTGTTTTCACTGGAGATTCCCGCGAAGCCGTCTCGGCTCCGGTGACGCACCTCCGATTGACAGAACCCGAGTGGGCGAACCACGCAGCCGCCTGGCTTTTCGGCGAGACCGCCTTTTCCGAGTTGATTCGTTCCGTGGCGATCGAGGCGGGCGGGCCACTTCTCAATAGCGCATCGGTCTGGAATCGCCGGTTTCTGAATCGCATCAAGCAAACCATTTTCTTCAGCCCCGCCGGGCTTTGCGGTTTGGGGTTTGCCGGTGGCATTCGAAAAGATTCCGCACGCCAGCCCGTTGGGAAGCCGACTGCGGAAGTCGAAATTTCCCTCGTGGATGAAGATGGTTTGGAAATTCCCGCCGGTTCCCTGGGTAAAATTCATTTCAAGTTTCCCGGCTGGAGGACTCTTCCTGGTGCCGAAGGGCGCTTGGGAATCAACCTCGGAATCCATGGTTGGCGGGACGCCCAAGGCGATTTTCATTTGGAGAACCCAGAGCCAGGAACCAGCGGCCTTCTGGATTTCAAGTCGATCCAGCAGACCCGATCCTTTGAGAAAAGTGTTCTCTCCGTGCATGCGGAATCTGTGGTTTATGTCCTCTCCAACGAGGACGAAGAGGGGGCTGTTACCTTGCAGTCCTGGCCACTGAATCGCGCCGGTTGGATTGATCCCTCGCAACTTCCGGGCCCAGCGTCGGAAACCCCGTCTTCCAACACTCCTGTGGAGCCGGTCGCTGCGCGGACTTTACCGGTGCGGCGCAACTCCTCCAGCGAGGCGTGGACTCCTTTGGTGAAATTGCAAAATGGCGAAGGGGGGCGTCCGTTATTTTTGGTTCACTCCGCGAGCGGGTCTCCCGAAATTTATCGCGAATTGGTGGAATCCATCGGACCCGGTCGCCGCATTTTAGGGATTTCCGCACGGGTTTTTTTCAATCCCGAGGCCTGCCATCCGAATATCGAAACAGCCGCCGCCCAATACCTCGCCGCCATTTTCGAGGAGGAGCCGACTTCGAACTTCCAACTCGCGGGCTTCGGCTTCGGCGCCACCGTGGTCCTCGAAATGGCCCGCCAGCTTCAATCTGTGGGGCGTGAATTGCCGGAGTTGGTTTTGATCGGTTGCACTCCGCCTCAAGCGATCCAGACGGAAAATTGGCTGGGGCGTCTCAAAAAATCTTTCAAGCGTTCGAAAGGCACGGAACGCATGGAGTCGAGCGATCCCGACAACCAAACCGCCGTGCGGCACGAGGCGATCTGGCGAAGCTACCGGTTTCCGGTTTCTGAATTTCCGGCGAAAATCATCCTGCCCTCCAATCTCGGCGAAGGCGTTCCAGAAGCCTGGCTGGAAATCCTCCCCTATGCCGAAATCGAATTCACCCGATCCTACTGGGCCGACATGCTGGCCCGCCCTGCCGTGAAGCGCGTGGCCTCGATCTTGAGTGCCGTTGCCTCGCCACAATCCTCGGAAGACTAGGCTCCGAAGCGTCGGGCTTGCTCGATGATCACTTCGGCAAATTCCGGCGCGGAGCCAATCGCCCCGCTGTAATACAATTCCCGACCTCGCAGGTGGCGGGGATTTTCCAGGAAGGCATCGGCTTGGCTCGCTGCGGGTCCGGTTTCTTCGCGAATCCCTAAAAGCACCGGGATGTCCTGATAGCTGTGCAATCCATCGGAGATGAAAAAAGGAACGACGACGACATGCGGCATGCTGGCTGTCGTGTGCCAGTCCGCGATGAATGGGGCTTCCTCCATATAAGCCGGGAAAACCTCGGCGAATTCGCCCAGTCCGGCGATGCGCTCCGCCTGCCATCGCGCCGCGGCGGCCGAGTTTTGATCCAAGCCGGTGCCATGCCCCACAATGAACAAACTCGTCTCGCGGGGTGGCACTCCTCCAGCAGTCGCCTTGGCATGGCGGATCAGGAGGGAAGTCATCAAGGGATGGTTGCCCGTGGGTTCGCAGTAGTGGATCACCCGTCCATCGCGGCGCGTCGTTGGTCCATCGAGCCCCATCTCGCGCGGAATGACAGTGCGGGTGAAATACCCCTCGCTGATGAAATTCGGAACGACATAGACCGTCTGGCTGTCGATGGTGCGAAGGACCTCGGCAAAGGCCGGCTCCTCTTTCCAAAAACACACGGCGACCTCTTGAAAAATTCCGGCGTCCCGGATGCGGCGGGCGTGCTGGTGGGTCGGGACGCTTGAGTCCGGGTTGAGCGTCGATCCATGCCCGGCGATCACCAGCGCGGAATTCCGAAAATCCTCAGGGCAATTCGTAGCAGTCATTCGAGAAGTTCGGCGCAAACCTTGCCGGCTTCGAAATGCGTTTCAGCAAACTCCCGCGCCGCTCGGCTGTGGTGCTCGTAGTTTTTAGAAGCCTCGTCGAGCGCCGAAGCCGCTTCGGCAGGTGTGTTGAAGGCGAAGACTCCGTCGCCCGATGGCAAATGCTCGCTCCAACCCGTGTCCTGCACCACGACCGGCTTTCCGGCCGCAAGGTAGCAGGCGCTGCGACAACTGAACCACCCGCTGCGCGAGTGGACATATCCATGCTTGGCGATGCTCCACTCGCCTTTCGACTGCGAGATGAACTGGCGATAAGTGAGGTAGTCGGGAAGGTGGGTGTCCGGCTCGATGATGTGCCAGCCTTTGGATTCGAGCATCGCCGTGGGGCGCTTGTTGCCCACGCCCTGGCCCATGGCGAGCTGGAATCGTTCGCGGGTGAGGGATGGCAGGTCGAGGAAGCGCTCGAACTCGATATCCTTCTGGCCGTATTTCTCGCCTTGGAAATCCTTCGGCGCGTAGCTCGCCCAATTCATCACCGTCGTCCAATTTCCCTCCGAGGTGGGCGGATGAGTGGGCTTCCAATAATCCAAGGCAATCGGCTGAACGGTTGGCCGCCATGTGAAACCCGACTCGGGGACTTTGCAACCGGGCTTACCGATGTGGAGGCCAAACGAAAATTGGCTTTCGTGCGCGGCGACATGTTTCGCGTAGTTCGAGTCGGGATCTGCCGCGAGGCCGATCTGGGTAAACATCGGATCGCCATCGAGGAAAAGTTTCCGGGGAATTCGGGTGGTTTCGGGCGTCAGCCAGAAGGCTCCCGAGACATTCGCCAGCACATCGGCGGAGGCGAGGATTTGGGCGGCTCCGGCGGCTCCGTGCCAAGTGCCATCGGCGGCGTTGCGGTAAATCCAGCGGTCGCCCATGTCGAAGTCTTCCATCACCCGCGCGAGGTAGGCTGTGTTGCGCGAGCAATCCGCGCTGGGCTCCATTTTGACCGGATCGTAGGCCCAAGTGCCAGTGTCTTCGAGATACCAGACATCGTGTCCCAGGGAGCGAAATCCGAGCACGTATTGGATGTAGTCCCAGGTCACACCGCCAAAAGCGTATTGGCCGATCAAGCCCGTCACGACGATTCTCATTGGAGGAAAGGGTAGTCCTTGTTTTCGGATGCCCGCAAGGTCGGTCTCAATTTTTGCCTATCAACACGGGGAACGATTTGTTTTTTTCGGCCCCTGATGTTTTCGACTCTCCCATGCCGATCGCTTGTTTGCCTGGCGGTTCTGTCGGCCGTTCCCATGATTTTCGCGGAGCCTGTGGAGGCGCCCGCTGCGAAAATCGCCAAACCCTCTCCCGATGCGCCCGAGCGGATTCAAATGACGCGAGTGCAGATTTTTTTGGATCGCTCGGGATTTCGGCCGGGCAAAATCGATGGTCTCGGCGGGGAATTCACTCAGAAAGCCGCTGACCGGTGGTGCGATGCGCAGGGGGTCAAGCGTGGATCCTTCCTGGATGTCACCTCGATCGCAGAACCTTATCGCACACACACGATCGGCGAGGAGGATGCGAAATGGGTCGGGCCCACTTCGTCGAAACCCTCGGAGCAATCGAAGCTGAAGGCATTGCTTTACGGAAGTCTCTGGGAGGCTTTGGCCGAGCGGTTCCATTGCGATCTGAATTTTCTGAAGGAGCTCAACCCCGAGGTTTCGGAGCCTGCGGTCGGGATGGTTTTGCGCGTTCCGGATGTGGAGGAATTCCGGATGGATGATGTCAAAGCCCTGCAAAAAGCCCGCGCGAATGGAACCGCTCAGGCGTTGCCGATTTCCACTCCGGCGCCGGAGGCCGCTCCGCTCTCTTCTCCTCCCTCACCGCAAATCGTCAACGAAGCGGATTTTTTTACGAATGGAAGCCCGGCAACTCCCGAGCCTGCGAAGCCAACTCCGACGGCCACTCCGGCGCCGTCCCGTCGTTTGGTTTTGTTACGGGACGAGCGGTTAATCGAGTTCTATGAAAACGACCGGATCGCAGGGTGTTTCCCATGCACTCCGGGGTCCGCGAAGTTCCCTGTGCCGCTGGGAACTTGGCGCGTGACGAGCAACATCCTCATGCCGAATTTTCGTTGGGACAAATCGGTTCTCGAGACCGGCGTGCGCAGCAACAATGCCTTCCTTCTTCCTCCAGGTCCCAATAGCCCTGTGGGCATTGTCTGGATGGGAATCAACCGGCCCAGCTTGGGAATGCACGGAACGAATTCTCCCGACCGCATCGGGCGCAATGAAAGCAGCGGCTGTATCCGCCTCGCGAATTGGGACGCCTTCCGGCTTTGCCAATTGGTGAAAAGCGGAACCGCGCTGGAGGTTCGATGATCTAGGGACCGAAGAGGGTTTGGTTCAAAGCGGCGGAGGCGGAGCCGGCCAAGATCAGGAATTGGCTCATGCTCACTGGTCCACTTGATTCCATGCGGGTGCCATCAAGGATGCGTTTTTGGGAAAAAACGATGGGCGGCAAGTGCTGGCCAATCGTGGGAGGGCTTGGGAGTTTTTCGATATCCCATTTCTGGCTCATGTCCGGCATGAGGGCCGCGCTCATTTTGATGATGGGCAAAATCGCCCCGTAGGTCCTTTCGAAAACCACCCGCGTGTCTAAATAACAAAACGCCTCGTTGGAGTTCCGGTAGGCGCTCCGCGCATTTTGAAAGTCTGGCGAGTCTTGCAAGGTTTTCGAATGAGCTTCCAGCGCTTCGGAAACCGATTTCGGGTCGGTCCCAAGGATCAGGAATTTTTCATTCTGAGCCGCGGCGATCGGCATCAAAGGGTGGGGGATCAGGTGCACGGCCGTCCCTCCCTGGGAGCCGGGAATCACGGTGGCGTTGGCGAGGAGGCTTTGGTTGGGGTTTCGCACCTTCATGGCCACGAGGAGCGAGGGATTCTGATCGTCGCTTGGTATCGAGCCAATGAGCGCGCACTCGGGTCCGTAGCCCTCCGCCACCGATTGCACCAAGGGCGCGAGCCCCTGGGTGGCGTTGGGATAGCTTTCAGCAAGCCTATCCAGCCAGTTCGGGAGCGAGGAAAAATTCAGCACGAAATTGCCAAAGAGCGTCGTCTCGGGAGTTGTCAGGGCGATGGTCTCGTGGGAGATCGTCTCGGCGAGGCCACCGGAACCTTCGCGCAGCAGGAAAAACGCGTCGCGAATCATCTCGCCATCCATTTTCCATGCTCCGCCTGCGGCCTCGGTCAATTTCAGCTCATCGACATGATCCGGAATCGCCGTGGCGCCGATTGAGCGTCCAACGGCGAGCAAAGCGTCCAACGCTTTTTCTGGTTGGAGGAATACCAAAAGGTCGGGTTCGGCGAAGAGTTCGGTGATGACTTTTAGGAATCTGGGATTAGCGGCCAGCGGCGGCGACTGGGCATTGCCGGTGGCGCGGTCGAGCGCCTCCTTGATGAGAGAGGCATCGTTCGTGAAAAAGCCCCAGCGTCCCGCCACCGCGGTGTGGAGAAGAAGATCGCCATGCTGCGTGACGGTGATTTCGAGCCCCCGATATTCTTCCTTGGTCGGTTCGCCGGTCGCCGGAGGCAGGGCGGCCCGCGCCTTGGCAACCGCCGTCAGGAAATCCTCGCGTTTTCCCCAAAATTGAACCCCGAGAATTCCCCGAAAATCCTGCTCCGGCGCGCTGGTTGCGGCGAGGTAGATGTTCCCAGGCTTCAGCTTGGTGAGAATGTCCAGGGTCTCCTTGTTGGTGGGCGACTCATTGAAACGGGCAAGAGGCTTTTCGAGGAATGCCCGCACTTCGGGTTCAGCAGCGATTTGGGCCAGCGCGGTGCGGGACCAACGGAAACCCGTGAGCGGAACATTCGGGATATTGGCAAAAAATACCGAATCCGCCGGGGCTAGGGAGGAGGCTTGCGAAGGGCCTGCCGGGCGATTGAAAATCGTCACGCCTGCGAGGATCAAAACGCCGACGATCACGAGTCCGATTGCGACTTTTTTCATGAACCGGACAGCTAAAGGCAAATCCTCCCCTCCCGCAAGGAGTCGGGCCGGATTTTTCGTGAGAAACCAAGTTCTCCCCCTTGAAAACCTCCAAGTCGTGCTTAAATTTCGAGGCCTATGAAACAGCTCCTGATTGTTCCGTTGTTTTGTCTTTCCTTGAATCCCATCGCATCGGCCCAGTCGGCCCCTTCCAGTCTCCGGCAATTGAGCGATTCGTTTGCAGGCGTTTTTGAAAAAGCCGCCCCGTCCGTGGTGGTGATCGAGTCCCGGGGAGTCCCCGGCCTTCCGCAGGGTCTGCAATTTCTACTCCCCGATGGCCGCCCTTACCGGATGCCGCTGGATGCCGGGGAATCCCAGAAAAACATGCCGCCCAATGTCGGTTCGGGGTTCATTTTTTCCGCCGACGGCCACATTCTCACCAACCACCATGTCATCGATGGAGCGAGTGGGATTCAGGTGAAATTGCGCGACGGGCGGCGATTCCAAGCCGAGGTCGTGGGTTCGGATGAGCGTAGCGACCTGGCTGTTCTCAAGATCGATGGCGCCGATTTTCCTGTGGCGGAGTTGGGTGACAGCGACCGGCTTAAGGTCGGGGAACTCGCCTTCGCGATCGGAACACCGTTGGAGCTGTCCTACACCTTCACTTTTGGAGTGGTAAGTGCGAAAGGACGCAATCTCGGTCTCGGAGGAAATTACGACGAGTTCATCCAGACCGACACCTCGATCAACCCCGGCAACAGCGGCGGCCCACTTTGTGACATCGACGGGCGGGTGATCGGCATCAACACACTCATTAGCGGGAACAATCGGGGCGTGGGGTTTGCCATTCCGATCAACCTGGCGCGGGGAGTCGCGGAGCAACTTCTCTCTCGCGGATATGTGAGCCGACCCTGGCTGGGAATATCGATCGCGAGCCTCGAAGACCTCGCGGAGCGGGCGAGCTTTTTGCAAGGCTTGGAATCCGGAGTTGTCGTTCGTGGCATCGAGCCCGGCGCTCCGGTTCAACAAAGCGACCTCTCGCCTGGCGATGTCATCACCAAGGTAGACGGCAAGCAAGTTGCCCTCGCCTCCGACCTCCAGCGTGAAATCCTAACGAAAAAAATCGGCCAGCCTGTGGAGCTTGAAGTCTGGCGCAACGGCCGCACCCAGCGCCTCGTTGTGCGCACCGGCGAGCATCCCGACAAATATGTTCGTGCCTCGGTGCGTGCGAAGGAACCTCGGCAGTCCGACCCATCCATGCCCGGATTGAGCGTCGAGGAGGTCACTCCGGAAGCCCTGCAAACCATGAAAATCCAGCGCAAGGACACCGGCGGCGTTCTGGTGACAGCGGTCGAGCCCTTCAGTGCCGCCGCAGCCGCCGGGTTGGAAGTGGGGGACATCATCACGGAAGCGGGAGGCAAGCCGATCCTTGGGAAAAAAGATTTCGACCAAGCCATGTCCGAGATGAGCCGGCAGCGCGGAGTGCTGCTACTCCTCGAGCGCTTGGGTCAAAAGACCTTCGCCATCCTCAAACCCTGAGTTCCTGTTTAGTTGTTTTGTAGGGCTTGAGCTTCGCGGCGGGATCCCCCAGCATCCCGCGCATGACGAAAAACCCTCTCCAGCTGGGCATGATCGGCCTTGGCCGCATGGGCGCCAACATGGTCCTCCGCCTCCTTCGCGACGGCCATCGAGCCACCGTCTTCGATCGCTCCCAATCCGCTATCGACTCTCTGGTTATAGAAGGCGCCGTCGGCGCCACATCACTCCCGGATTTAGTTTCCAAACTCGAAGCCCCGCGCTCGATCTGGCTCATGGTTCCTGCGGCGGCAGTGGACTCCACGATCGATGAACTCCTCCCGCTTCTTGAAAAAGGCGACACCATCATCGACGGCGGCAATTCTTATTACATCGACGACATTCGTCGCGCGAAGCACATCGCCCCGCGTGGCATCCACTATGTCGATGTCGGCACGAGCGGCGGCGTTTGGGGACTCGACCGCGGTTACTGCATGATGATTGGCGGCGAAAAAGCCATCGTCGACCACCTCGACCCGATTTTCCACACCCTCGCGCCTGGAATCGGCGACATTCCACGCACCGTCGGGCGCCCGGAAAACCAAGGCACCGCCGAGTTGGGCTACCTCCATTGCGGAGGCAACGGCGCCGGGCATTTCGTCAAAATGGTCCACAACGGCATCGAATACGGAATCATGGCTGCCTACGCGGAAGGGATGAATGTTTTGAAAAGCGCGAACATCGGCAAATCCACCCAAACCGTGGATGCCGAGACAACGCCGCTGCGCGATCCCGAGCTTTATCAATTTGATTTCAACCTTACCGACATCTCTGAAGTTTGGCGCCGAGGCAGCGTGGTGGCCAGTTGGCTCCTCGACCTCACGGCGAACTCGTTGGTGAAAGATCCCGGACTGAAAGATTTTGCCGGCCGAGTGAGCGACTCCGGCGAAGGGCGCTGGACGATCAAAGCCGCCATCGACGAAGGGGTTCCAGTTCCCGTTCTCACAACCGCCCTCTACGAACGCTTTAGCTCGCGCGGCGACGCGGAATTTCAAGACAAGCTCCTTTCCTCCATGCGCTTCCAGTTTGGCGGCCACCTTGAGAAAAAGTAGACTCGAGCGGACTCCTAGTTTTTAGGTCTCTCGGGAGAGTTTTGCAGGGAGACTTTGGTGATGGGGAGGTCGAGGGCCTGGGCGGCGGTGCGGAGGAAGCCTTCGGCCGAATCGGTGAGCGTGACTTCCAGCTGGCCGTTGTCCTTTTTCGGAGTGGCGAGATGGGATTCGTGAAGAAGATGGCCGACGGCAAGCGCGCAATTTTCTGCGGAGTCCACCAGAGACACGGATGGACCGGCGATGCGGGCGATGGCGTTTTTCAGCAGAGGGTAGTGGGTGCAGCCGAGGACGAGGGTGTCGATGCCTTGGGAGAGGAGCGGGTCAAGGTAGCGGCGGAGCATTTGGTCGGTGACGGAATCCTCGATCAGGCCTTCCTCGATGAGGGGAACGAGGAGCGGGCAGGGAGCGCTGTGGATTGTCGCGCCGGGTTCCAGGGCTAAGATGGCTTTCTCGTAAGCGCCGCTGGCGATGGTCGCGCGGGTGCCGATGACGCCGATGGTTTTGTTTTTGGTCGAATCGACGGCGGCTTTGGCTCCAGGAACGACAACGCCGACGACGGGGACTTCGAAGACCTCTTTCATGCGGGGGACGCCGAGGGCCGAGGCGGTGTTGCAGGCGACGACGATCATTTTGGCGCCTCCGGCGAGAAGAAGATTTCCGATCTCGATGCTGTAGCGCTCGACGGTTTCGCGGCTTTTTCCACCGTAGGGAACGCGCGCGGTGTCGCCGATGTAGAGGATGTTTTCGTGAGGGAGGAGGCGGCGCAGGCTGGCGGCGACGGTGAGTCCTCCGATGCCGGAGTCGAAAACGCCGATGGCTTGGTCGTTGAGGGGGCTAGTTGGCATTCGGGGTCGGGGAAGGTTTTTCGGCGGCTTTCTTTTTGATTTCTTCAGCGGCGCGCTGGACGGCTTCGTTCAGCGAGGAGGGAACGCCCGTGGCAGAGACGGCGGGGGTGAGGTTGGGAACGGAGGATTTGTCGGTGGCGCTGGCGACGGCAGAGGGTTCCTGGTAGTCGCGGCGGCCGGAGAGGGCGCTGCGATAGCGGCTGACACCTTCGAGGATAGCTCTGGCAAAGGCGTCCCGGTATTGGCTCGAGGCGATGAGGCGACCATCCACCGGGTGGTTCATGAACCCGCCTTCCAGAAGAACGCCGGGGATGGCGATGTCGCGGATGACGACGAAGCGGGCGCGCTTGATGCCGCGGTCGAAAAGACGCATTTGGCGGAGCATCGAGGAATGGAGCGCCGTGGCGAGAGCGATGTTTTCGGAATCGCGGGCATGGCCGCGGTGTTGCTTGAGATCGCTGTAACTGAAATTCTCCTCATCCATCGAGGGCACGCCACGAGGCGCGAGGGCAAAGGTTTCGATGCCGGTGGCGCCGCCGCTCGAGCTTTTGTTGAAGTGGACGCTGACGAAAATAGCGCCGGGAAATTTGTTGGCGAACGCAGCACGATCCTCCAGCGGAATGAAGACATCGCGCGAGCGGGTGAGGTGAACGGTGTAGCCGCTTTGCTCGAGGAGTCGCTTGGCACGGAGGACGACATCGAGGGCGGCTTCCTTCTCGATGCCGCGGCTGCCTTTTGCTCCGCTGTCATGGCCTCCGTGGCCTGCGTCGAGGATCACGGTGCGGATCGGCGCGGCATTTTTGATCAGGCTGGGACGCATGACGGGCTCGATGATTTTCGTGACATCCATCGCGGAGATGAGAATCGAGCCGTTCCGTTCGCGGATGGGGAAGCACAGGACATACTTCACATTGTTGATGAAAATCTCGCGCTTTCCGATCTCGCCTCTGATTTTGCGACCCTTGCCGATGATTTCAAAAAACCGGCCGTTTTTTATCGGCTTGGGGAGTTGGTAGAAGCGGGAGACATCCTCGATGGGAACATGGCGGCGGCCTTCGGCCATGATCACCTGCCAGGCAGCGGGGCAGTTGGTGATGGCGAGGAGGAAAATAAGGAGCGGAAAGACGGGGCGAAACATGTTCCATGTTCCGCTAAGGAGTTTCGTCTCGGGCGTGTCCCCTTTTGCCGGCATCGCGTCAGTGGCGCGGACGCATATGGGGGAAGAGGATGACATCGCGGATGCTCTCGACGCCGGTGAGCATCATGACAAGGCGGTCGATGCCGATTCCAATGCCGCCGGCGGGTGGCATTCCGTATTCGAGGGCGGCGAGGAAGTCGTCGTCGAGTTTTTGGGTTTCGCCACCGCTCTGGTGCTCGAGGCGTTCCCGCTGGATGTCGGGGTCGTTCAACTCCGAGTATCCCGGTGAGATTTCTTGGCCGTTGATGACGAGTTCGTAAACATCGACCAGGCGCGGGTCGGCGGCGTTCTGCTTGGCGAGGGGGACGAGTTCCTTCGGGCAATGGGTAACAAAGAGGGGGTCCATCGTTTTTTCTTCGATGAGCTTTTCGAACACATGCTGGGTGACCTCGAAATCGGCCTGGCAGTGGGTGACATCGATCCCGTGTTCCTGGCACCAGGCGCGGCGCTCTTCGGGAGAGAAGTCATACCACTTCGGCTCGACGCCGCGCAGGAGGTCCTCGTAGCGCGTGCGGCGCCAGGGGCGGGAGAGATCGATCGTGCGGGTGACATTTCCCTCGGCATTCTTGTGTTCGATGCGCAAGCCGCCGCAGATTTTTTCGGCGAGATGGCAGACCATTTCCTCAACGAGGTCGGCCATTTTCTCGAAGTCCGCGTAGGCCCAGTAGGTCTCGAGCATGGTGAACTCAGGATTGTGGCGGCGCGAGATGCCCTCGTTGCGGAAGTTGCGGTTGAGTTCGAAAATTTTCGTGAACCCGCCGACGAGGAGTCGCTTGAGATAAAGCTCGGGAGCGATGCGGAGGTAGAGGTCCATGCCGAGCGCATTGTGGTGCGTCTCGAACGGCTGGGCGGCGGCTCCGCCGGGGATCGCTTGCATCATTGGCGTCTCGACCTCGATGAATCCACGGTCTTCGAGGAACCGCCGGATTTCGCGGACGATCGCGATGCGTTTCTGGAAAACTTCGAGTGACTCGCGGTTCGAGACGAGATCAAGGTAGCGCTGGCGGTATTTGATCTCGGTGTCCTGGACGCCGTGCCATTTGTCGGGAAGGGGGCGGAGGGACTTTGAGAGGACACGGATCGAGGCGGCTTTGATGCTGGGCTCGCCGGTTTTGGTGACGAAGGTCTCGCCCTCGACTCCGAGGAAGTCGCCGATGTCGAGGTGGTCGAACGCCGCCATCGCCTCGGGGGCGAGTTCTTTGGCGTTGAGATAAACTTGGATGCGACCGGAGTGGTCCGAGAGGTCGATGAAATGGCTTTTGCCCATGTTGCGATGGGCGGTGATGCGGCCGGCGGTGCGGACTTTTTGTCCCTCGGCAAACGCGGCGCGGATTTCGCCTGGGGCGCCGGTGGTTTCGAACCCGCTGCCGAACGGATCAATGCCGGCGGAGCGGAGGGCTTCGAGTTTCTGCCGGCGAATAGCCAGCAATTCATTGTGGGATTTTTCTTCCATGCGATCTGTGGCGGCGTCCAATTTCTCCCCGAGGGATCAGAAGGTCGGAGCCTGGATTTGAGTAATCATGTAAACGGCCCCGCCGATGGCGAGAAGGCCGATGGCGGCGGCGGCGAGGAGGTAGGTCATGGCGCGGGGGTCTGCGGCGTCGCTCGCGATGGGTAGGGGGGAGGAACAGATAAAGTTCTCGGGACGGCGGCTGGTCTGGGTTTCCAGCGATTCGGCTTCCTCATCATCCACTACCAACTCGCCGGAATTGTTCAGGGATTTGAACTGGGTGACGATGGAGCCGAAGCGAAGTTCGTCATCGTGGGTGAGCGGGGCTTTTTTGATTTGGCCGCCGTTGAGGTAGGTGCCGTTGGTGGAGCCGAGGTCTTTGACGAAAAACGCGTTGTTTTCAAAAAAAATCTCGGCGTGGCGGCTGCTGATGGAGGCGTCCTCGATTTGGAGGGAGTTATCCGGGCGGCGGCCGATGGTGGTGATGTCCTCGGGGAGATCGTGGGTGATCTCTTGGCCGTCGGGCATTTGGATCAGGAGTTTCGCCATGGTATGGAGGGGTGTTTAACTTTGGGACTTGGCAGCGGCCACTTCTTTGGCGAACTCCGCGAAGAAGTAGTCAGCATCGTGGGGTCCGGGGCTGGCCTCAGGGTGGTATTGGACGCTGAAGGCTTGGTGTTTGCTGTGGCGCAGGCCGGCGACCGTGCCGTCGTTGAGATTGATGTGGGTAACCTCGACATCCGAAGGGAGGGAGGCGGGATCGACTGCGTAACCGTGGTTCTGCGAGGTGATGGCAATTTTGCCAGTGCGGAGGTCTTTGACGGGCTGGTTCGCGCCGCGATGGCCGAATTTGAGTTTGAAGGTTTTTCCGCCGAGGGCGCGGGCGAGGATTTGGTGGCCGAGGCAGATGCCGAAGAGAGGTTTTTTGCCGATGAGTTGGCGAGCGGTTTCGCTCGCGTAATCGAGGGCCTCGGGATCCCCGGGGCCGTTCGAAAGGAAAACGCCGTCGGTGCCGAGAGCGAGGATTTCGTCGGCCGAGGTGGTGGCGGGGAGGACGGTGACATCGAACCCCTGACGCCGGAGCGAGCGGAGGATATTTTTTTTCATCCCGAAATCGAGCGCGGCGAGAGTGTGGGTGACGGGCGGGAGTTTTTCGAAGACATTGCCCTTTTCATCGGACTCGCGGGAGTCTTCAGCTCCCCGGCGCAAAACCCATTCGCGGCTGAGTTGGTTGTTGGAATCCCAGGCGTGGGTTTCTTTCGAGGTGACTTCTTTGACGAAATCCACTCCCGCGTAAGCGGCGGCCTTGGCGGTTTCCACGGCCTTGGCGGGGTCCGTGATCTCGGTGGTGAGGCAGGCACGCATGGAGCCGCGGGTGCGGAGGTGGCGGGTGAGGGCGCGAGTGTCGATGCCTTGGATGCCAGGGATGCCGTGTTTTTTCAAATAGGCATCGAGCGAGGAATCGGAGCGCCAATTGCTCACGACCGGGCTGAGTTCTTCGATGACGAAGCCGCGAACTTGGGGAAGGTCGTTTTCGACATCAAGGCCGTTGACGCCGTAGTTGCCGATCTCGGGGTAGGTCATCGCGATGATTTGGCCACGGTAGGAAGGGTCGGTGAGGATTTCCTGATAGCCGGTCATGGAGGTGTTGAAGCACACCTCGCCGGTTGTCGTGCCGGTCGCGCCGAAACTTTCGCCATGAAAAACCCGTCCATCCTCGAGTGCCAGAATCGCTGTCATGCGCGGTTATCTAGCACGGCGGCGGCGAGGTTGAAATGGATTTTGTTTATCCGCCGGCGGCAACTTGGAGGATTTCGACGCGGTCGTTTTCGGCGACGGGAATTTTCGGCCAATCGGCGCGGCGGGTGGCCTGGCCGTTGTGCTCGAGGAGGATCATGCGCGGCTCGAGGCCCAGCGCTGTCACGAGGTCGGCGAGGGTTTTCAAATCCACGAAGTCGCGCGGGTCGCCATTGATGTGAATTTTCATCGAGAAGCGGAGAGGATTTCGGCGTCCCAGTCTTTCCAAACGGGATCGAGGCCGAGCTTTTGGAGAACGCCTTCGACGGTGCGGGCGTCGCGGTCGTCGGAGATACTGAATTGCTCGGTGGCGGATTCGCCGCCGGTGCCGGGTTGGATTTTTCCTCGGACGGTGAGGTGGAGGGATTCCTTGCCTTGGCCGGTGTAGCCGCCGGGTTCGGTGTGGCTGCCGGCGCTCATCATGGTGATGCCGAGCGGGGCGATGAGGTCGCGCAGGGCGGCGGGTTCGCGGGTGCTGAGGACGATGCCGATGGCGGGGAAGGTCACACGCAGGGCGCAGAGGAGTTGGATGAACTCGCGGTCGGGGAGGGGATTTTCCGGCTCGAACTCTCCGGCGCAGGGGCGCAGGCGCGGGAGGCTGACGGTGAGCTGGGATTTCCAGCAGACGCGCTGGAGGTATTCGAGGTGGGTGGCGAGGGCGAGGGCTTCGAATTTCCAGTCGGTGAGGCCGAACAGCGCGCCGATGCCGATGCGGCGGAAGCCTGCTTCGTGGCCGCGCTCGGGGCAGTCGAGCCGCCAATCGAAATCCTTCTTTGGCCCGGCGAGGTGCATGCGCGCGTAGGTCTCGCGGTGGTAGGTCTCTTGATAAACGATCAACCCCTCGGCCCCGGCTGCGACGAGGGGCGTGTAGTCGGGAGTCTCCATCGGCGCGACCTCGATCGAGAGCGAGGGCACGAAAGAACGAAGGCGCTCAAGGCACATTTCGATGTAGGGGCCGGAGACGAATTTCGGGTGCTCGCCGGCGACGAGAAGGATGTTGCGAAAACCTTCCTCGACGAGGTGCCTGGCTTCTCGTTCGACTTGATCAATCTCGAGGGTGACGCGCTGGATGGCGTTCTCGCGGGAGAAGCCGCAGTAGGCGCAGGAGTTGATGCACTCGTTCGAGAGATAGAGCGGGGCGAAGAGCCGCATCGTCCGGCCGAAATGGCGTCGAGTGGTGGCGGCGGAGCGGGCGGCGAGCTTTTGGAGCGCGGAGTCGTCCATGGGCGCCAGCAAAGCCTCGAAAGCCCGGAGGACCGGGGATTTTTGGCGGAGCGAATTGTCGAATATTTTGGAAAAACCCATCAGATGATCCCCGCGGAGCGGTTGCGGCATTTATTCGCGGAATGAGGCGACTCGGCAAGAGGCGAATTTGATTGGAAGAAAAAAGCGGCAAAATCTGCCTAATCGTGGGAGTTGGTCTGGTGGGTTTTGCTACGAGAGAAAGATGGCATGTCTGATGCTATGCAAGGAGCACCATGATCGAAGGAATTTACAACAACGCGGCCTCGCTGACGACGCTTGAAAAGTGGCAAGCATCTATTACGCAAAACCTTGTTGCATCAAAAGTCGCTGGTTTTAAGAAGTCCAACTTTGCGATCGAGTCGGACGATAAAGTCAAAACCAACTACAACCCCGATCAAAGCGCGGCTCGGCACACGGGGGGATTGCCCGTGCGGACGACCAGTATCAACTTTACCCCAGGTGAGATCGAACAAACTCAGAAACCGACGGATATCGCGATCGACGGACTGGGTTTTTTTCAGATCCAAGGTGCTGATGGGAATAACCTTTACACGCGGAATGGGGAGTTCCAATTCAATAACGAAAACACACTCGTCACCCGGCATGGTTTGCAAGTGATGGGTGATGGCGGTCCGATCACGATTGATCCGGAGCAGGGAGCGGTGACAGTGGCCAAAGATGGAACGATCAGCCAAGGAAATAACCTCCTCGGCCGGCTGCAACTTTTTAATTTCGAGGATCCGCAGGGCCTGACGCGCGTGGAGGGCGGGTATTTTGAAGCTCCGGATGGTGCTGCTCCTGAGGCTGTTGAGGATGGGCAAGTGGTGCAGGGAGCCATCGAGTCGAGCAATGTGCTCCCGATGGAGGAATTGGTGAGCCTGATCCAAGTCGCCCGCGCCTATGAAGCCTCCCAACGCTCGATGCTTTCCCACGACGATTTGATTTCCAAGGCCATTAATTCCCTTGGCTCGACAACTGCTTAACAACCCACTGCTATGATCCATCGAATTCTCCAAGCTGCCTCGAGTGGCATGTATGCCCAGCAGATGAACCTGAACACGATCGCGAACAACCTCGCGAATGTGAACACGACGGGCTTCAAAAAGAACAAAATCGAGTTTCAGGACATGCTCTACCAAAAGAAGCGCATGGCTGGTGCCGAGCAGGGAGCGGGCAATCAAGTCCCGGCGGGAGTCGAGGTCGGTAACGGAACTCAAGTCGCCTCGACGGCGAAAATTTTCACCCAAGGTCAACTCACCCAGACCGGCGAGAAGATGGATATCGCGATTCAGGGCGACGGATTTTTGGAAGTGCAAATGCCCGATGGAACGAATGCCTACACTCGCGATGGCGGGCTCAAAGTTTCGGCCAATGGCAACGTGGTGACCAATGATGGCAATCAGATCCTGAGCGGCTTCGGAACCATTCCGCCCGACGCGCAGGGAGTTTCGATTTCGCCGGAAGGTCAAGTCACGGTGCAGACCCCCGGCGGCTCACAGAATTTCCAGATTCAGCTCGTGCGTTTTAACAACCCAGCTGGACTCACCGCGATTGGGCAGAATCTTTATCAGGAGACCGAGGCAAGTGGCGCGCCCACTTTGGGAACTCCCGGTCAGGCGGGATTCGGCAGCATCCTGCAAAATTACTTGGAGACCTCGAATGTGAATGTCGCCGAGGAAATGGTGAACATGATCCTCGCGCAGCGCGCCTACGAAGTGAGCGCCAAAGCGATCCAGACCTCGGACCAGCTCCTGGAGATGACTAATAACCTCAAGCGTTAATGAACCGACTCACTGCGATTTTTCTTCCGATAGCGGCGGCGACCTCGATACACGCCGCCGAATTGGGGGATATTCTCTCGCCTCTGGCATCGTTGCCCGCGAATGCAGGCGCGGCCAGTTTGCCTGCTGCCGGCCTGGAGCAAGCACCGCCTTCGGTGGTGACTTCGAAAGGAGATTTTACGCTGGCCGACACGCAGATTTTGGATGCTTTGCAGCGCGAGTTGACTGCCAGCCTGGCGCTTCGCGGGGAGCTGAAGTTGAGCTTCGTCGAGCCTTGGAATCCGATCGAAATCAAGAACGGCAAAGATTGGAGCCTCGTCGTCGATGGGATTCCCAAAAGCGGGCTCTCTGCGAATTTTCCTATCCGCTTCAGCGTGATGGCGGGTGGAAAGAAAGTCGGCGTTTGGCAAACCGAAGTGAAGGCGAAACTCACCGAGCCCGTCTGGGTTTCCACGCGCCGTCTCGAACGCGGCGAGTCGATCAACTCCGCCGTCGCCGCGCTCCAGGATTTGGATGTTTTAAATACCAACAAGGAACTCCTGAAGGCCGATGAGAAGTTGGACTATTTTGAAGTCGCGCAGGCCGTCCCTGCCAATCAACCCCTCTCCCGCTCCGACATCACTCCGCGCCACATCGTGCGTCGCGGCAAGGTCGTGGATGTGGTCGTCCAAGAAGGTGGAATCAACATCTCGATGAAGGCCATGGCCCTCGCCGACGGCGGGGTGGGTCAGACCATCGGGGTCCGAAACATCGATAGCAAAAAAGACTTCCAAGCCCAAGTGGTGGGCTCAAACACCGTCCAAGTGAAATTTTGAAAAAGAAAATGAAACTGACACCCATGTTTTTCACTCTGGCCAGCGTGGCCATCATCGGAACCGGCATCCCTGACGCTCAAGCGAATTCGCTTTGGGTCAAGGCCGGCAACACCGAGCAGAGCATGTTCGCCGATAAGGTGGCGCGGGGGATTGGTGATATTTTGACGATTGTGGTGGATGAAAATACCACCTCTACGCAAGACGCTGACTTGCTCACTCGCGACGAGTATCAAGGTGGCGGAGGAATCGGGATCGCGTTCAATCAGTTTTTCAACCAGTTCCTTCAAGCTGCTCCCCGCCTGTTGGGATTGGCCACGGGACCCTCCACGACAGACGATGACGGGAATACTATCGTCCCTGTCGGAGGCAGTAACAATATCACGATTCCCACGCTGGATTTTGCAGCCTCGGGCGAGTGGAATGCAGGTGGCCGCACTGCAAACAAGTTGACCGTTTCCAACCGCACGGCCGTGACAGTGGTGGATGTTTTGCCAAATGGAAATTTGGTGGTCGAGGGAGCAAAAATCATCCGCACCGGCGTGGAAGACCAATACGCCTATATGCGTGGAGTCGTTCGCCCAGTAGATATCGAGGCCGACAACACTATTTCTTCCACAAGAATTTCAGATGCCCAAGTGGAGTTTGTTCCAGCCGGTGAGTTGACCGATGCCCAGAGGAAGGGCTGGCTGCTCCGTGCATGGGATAAAGTTAAGCCTTTTTGATTTAAATCACTCGTGAAAAATTTCGTTCTCATTCCCTTGCTAACTCTGGCAATTGCCATGCCTGCGATCGCGCAGGTCGGTGATTCTTCGCCAATCACGCTCAATTACAGCGGCGGGTCTCGTATTAAAGACCTGATTGATGTCGAAGGCGCTCGTGACAACCAATTGAACGGCTTCGGACTCGTGGTTGGTCTGGCCGGAACAGGTGATAGCAAAATCGATTCGACTTTGCAGACCATCGCGAACGCATTGAAAAATTTCGGCGTCAATGTGCCAATGGATGACATCAAGTCCGGCAATGTCGCCGCAGTTATGGTCACGGCGGATATTCCGGCATTTGTGAAGCCCGGCACGCGTATTGATATCGTTGTATCTTCAATCGGCGACTCAAAAACGCTCCAAGGCGGTGTGCTTTTGCAAGTTCCTCTACAAGGTGCGGATAAGACCGTTTATGCCGTAGCCCAAGGGCCGATTGCTGTGGGTGGTTTCCTCGGCGGTCAGGGCGGTCCCGGTGGGGCAACAGTCCAGAAAAACTTCCCAACCGTAGGCACGATTCCGAATGGCGCGATTGTGGAGCGTGAAATCCCGATGCAAATCGTGAACAACGGCTCGCTGAACTTGCTCCTGCGCGATGCGGACTTTACTTCGGCAGCCCGTATGGCTGAGGCGGTAAACCGAGTTTTTCCGAACACTGCCGTCGCTCGGGATTCAAAGACGGTTAATGTCCTCCTTCCGCCTGAATACAGCAACTACGAGGTGAATTTCCTTGCCACGATTGGCAGTATCGAAATCGAACCGGACTCCACCGCCCGCGTGGTGATTAACGAACGCACCGGGGTGATTGTCGCGACCTCGAATGTCCGAGTTTCCAAGGTGGCGATTAGTCATGGTTCACTGACGATTTCGGTAGCGTCCACCCTCACGGCCAGTCAGCCAGATGCAGCTCCTCTCATCGGAAATGCGGCGGGTCAGACAGTGGTTCTGCCCAGCACAACGACCGAAGTGAACGAGCAAAAGGGTTCTTTCAAGATGGTTGAAGAACAGCCAAAAATCGAGCAGGTCGCGGCCGCTTTGAATGCGCTAGGCGTGAGCACCCGCGACATGATGTCCATTTTCCAAACCATGAAACGAGCTGGAGCCCTGCAAGCGGAACTTGTTCTGAACTAATTATGGAAATTTCACCCATCACCCCACAGTCCGGCCTACTGATGAACCCCGACCTCGGGGCCATGGCCGCCGCCGGAAAAAATTCCCGCCCCGATGGGAAGGATGCAAAAATTGCCGACTCATGCAAAGAGTTCGAGGCCGTGCTCTGGCGCCAAATGCTCGAAAAAGCTCTCTCGCCCATGCTCCATTCCACGGAGGGCGGCGGAGATAAGACTGGAACATACAACTATTTCCTGACGAACACGATTGCCGACGAAGTCAGTCAAGGCTCCAACGGCATTTCGTCTGTGCTTTACGCCCAACTTGTTAGCAAAAATCCAAAAACCTCAAATCTATGAACATACAAACCCAATTCCAAGAGATCGTGGCGATGCTTCAGAACGAACTCCAAGAATACGGAGGGCTATTGCACCTTTTCGATCGCCAACAAAAATGCATCGTTCACCAAGACCCAACAGGTTTTCTCGATATCAATGTCGATGTCGACGAGCAGATTGCAAAACTTTCCCACTGCCGCCTCGAACGCGAGGAACTCGTTCGCCAGACAGCCTTGGCCCTCGGTAAATCGAAGGACATCACGCTTTCCGCGCTGAGTCATAGTTTCGCTCCTGAGCATCAACCGCTTCTGCGCGCATTGATCGACGAAATCAATGACCTGATCACCCGCACCCAGCGCCGGACCCGCCAAAATCGCATGCTTCTCTCCCAATGCGTGGAGTCGGCACGGCAATTGCTTGCTGTAAGCAACCCCGGAGCGATCCCAGGAACCTACGGGGCCCACGGACAGATCAGAACCCAATACAACACCGATCGATACACCGCCGCCGTCGCCTGAACCGACCGAGGCGGGATTAAGGTCCCGAACAAGGAAGTTTCAATTTTATGGCAGGTCTCATCTCCTCACTGCACAACAGCAGCGCCGCTCTTCGAGTCCACTCGAAAGGACTCGAAGTTACGGGCAAAAACCTCGCGAATGTCAATAACCGCGGCTACGCCAAGCAGCGCGTTGAAATCGGCGATCGCGGGCAAATCAATACTGGCATCGCTACGGAAAGCATGGGCGTGGAAGCCATGGGCCTCCGTCAAAACCGTGACGCCCTCCTAGACAAAAGTGTCATGCGGGAGTTGACCGCCACAGCAGATTTGGAAGCTGCTAAAAAAGTCCTGACCAGCACGGAGACAGCGCTGGGGCAGTTCCTCGATCGAACGAAAGATTCCACTTCCATTCAAAATGCGATGGGCGCCAACGGAGGTGCCATCGGTGATGCCATTACGGATTTTTTCAACTCATGGGAAAGTGTTTCCGTGAAGCCTCAGGATGTTGGTGAGAAACAGCTTCTCTTGGAAAAAGCTAAAATCTTGGCAGAAAAGCTCAACCAGACCGACGATCGACTCGAGAAAGTTCAATTGGATGTCGACTCGCAACTTCAGGTCGATGTCGAAACGGTCAATCAGATTCTCGCTGAAATTGCTAAAACCAACGATTACATCGCCAAAGCGGAGTTGGTGAAGCCGTATTCTGCTGTTGATTTGCGCGATCAAAGGCAAGCGAAACTCGAGGAGCTCTCCAAGTATCTGGATGTTCAGTTTGAAAATATCCCCCCCCCCGATGGCTTGGGTCAAATCATCGTAAAGTCATCAGATGGTATAGAGTTGGTTAATGGTAAAATAGTTGCTGGACAGACCACAAATGCGGATGGGTCAGTAACTGGGCCTATTTCCTACAACACCACCACTAAAAAAGTCCAACATGACGAAGATGGGACAGGTGCAATAGTTCCAGTTGATCTTTCTGCAAATGGAAAACTTGCGGCGCAACTCGAGTCGTCCACAGGCACCGTTCAAACGGCTCGTGATCAATTAAGCTCTCTAAAAGATGCTTTGAGCACTGAGGTAAATTCGGCCTACACCCCAGCAGCATTTTTTGCGATCGATACAGTAACGAACGAAATTTCTGTGTCTGCGACTTCCATTTCAGCAGGAACCAGTGGCAGTAATGAAATTGCTTTGGATGTAGCAGCGCTTGGCACACAATCGATTACAGCCTTGGGTTCCACCTTCAATGCCTACTTCAATAAAACGGTAACAACAGTCGCCCAGCAGTTGAATTCCACAAATACTCGCCTAGAGGATCAAAAGCTCAGCGAGGAAATGGCTGTCAATAGCCGAGATCAATACAGCGGGGTTTCCCAAGACGAAGAAATCACCGATATGATGAAATTTCAGCGCAGCTTCCAAGCTTCAGCCCGGCACATCAATGTGATCGATACCCTTTTGGAACAAGTCGTGAACCGCCTCGGAGTAGGCTAATCTAATTAAGCCATGAGAGTTACATTTAACGCATTTCCTGACACGCTCCTCGGTCGTCTTCAGTCCTTGGGCTCGGAGCAGAATAAAGCCTTGACGCAACTCAGCACGGGTCAGCGCATTTCTGCCCCCAGCGATGACGCTCCGGCCATGCAGCGGATTCTCAATCTGCGAACCGAGAAGAAGCAGAATCAGCAGTTCCATCAGAATGCAACCGATGGTCTTGAGAAGAGCAAGGTGACATTTTCATCCTTGGAACAAATCAAGGACCTCTTGGTCCGAGCCTCCGAACTTGCTGCTGGAATCAATGGAGCTTCTTCAGAAAATGAATATTTCGCCAAGTCCACTGAAATCAATCAGCTTATTGAGCAAGGTTTGAATGTCGGAAATACCAAGTTGCGCGGAGCCTACCTTTTAGCCGCTGACTCCCCAGAAAATCCTGCCTATACTGCTGCAAGGGATCCTCAGACCGATAAAATCACAGCTGTTACCTATGCCGGCAGCCCTAATGATTCCGCAATTCGTATAAACGAAGATACCGAAATTAAAGTCGGCTCTTCAGTTTCAGAAAACGAAAAAATTGCGGATTTACTAAATAAACTCATTTCTCTCCGGGATGCCATGGATGCACCCGCTTCAGCAACAAAAGCCGAGACGGTGATTGGAATGAGATCACAAGGAACAGATAACCTGGATGAACTCGAAAACACCGTTCTTTCCTATCTCTCAAGAGCCGGCACCATTCAATACCGCCTCGAAACCGCAATGCGCGATCTCGAGGTCCGCTACGAGGCCACGGAGCAATTGATTTCCAAAGATGCCGATGTGGATTTTGCCGAGGCTACGGTTCGGCTGAATCGTTCTCAGATGGCATACCAGGCGGCCATTCAGAGTGGAGCGATGATTCAGCGAAATTCTCTGCTCGACTATGTTCGCTGATTTCATCTAAATACGCCCGATGCTCGTTGAAGCCGCCATTTCGGGTCAGCAGGAGTTCACGCCTGATGACACGAACAACAAATTTTTCATGCCCGAGGGACTCATCGGGCTCTCGGAGTTTAAGAACTTCGAGTTGATCGTTGATACAGACACTCTGCCGTTTGTTGTTCTGCGTTCCTACAATGGCGATGAAATCCAGATTCCGGCGCTTGAACCGGTCAATTTTGTTCAAAATTACAAACTCAATATCGGCGATGAGGATGCAGCGACTCTCGAGTTGCAGGGGGCAGATGCAAATCCGTTGATCCTGAATGTTGCCACCATCAAGTCGTTCGAGCCGCAAAAGGTGACGCTCAACCTGGCCGCTCCGATCTTGATCAACCGGCGCACACGCATCGGCAAGCAAGTGGTCTTGGTGAATTACCAAGACTACTCGACGCAGCATGTGCTCATCGACGAAACCGTGAGCCACTGACCGAACCATGCTCACGCTCTCACGAAAAATTGGCGAAACCATCCAGATCGGCGACAACATTGTTCTGCTGATCAAGCGCGTGGATGGCGAAGTGGTCCGTATCGGCATTGATGCTCCAAAAAGCATTCCCATCTACCGCGGGGAAATCTACGAGGAAATCAAGGCCCAGAACCTCGAGGCGATCAAGAATCCGCAGACATCGCTCACCAAGCAAAATCTCGGAAAACTCCGCTTGGCCGCCTCCTTTGCCCGCAATCTTGCGAATCCGCAACCGGCCACTCCTCCGGAGCCTCCGGCTCAAAATCCCCCGACGGAATAACCCGCCGTCGATGGAGAACTCTCAGGTGATGAGCCAAAATCCCCGGTCTTGATCTTGGGGATTTGAAGTGGAAAAGTCCTGCCATCAGTAAAGACCTCTACAGTTGGGAAAAAGCGAAGCCTGAGCGCCGCGTGCCGCTCTACACCCGCAAAATCGTATGGATGCCAGTCGCCGTGCTGGCGATCGGAGCTTTTGCCGCCTGGGTGGTTTTTGGAATCTTAACGAGCCAATACAAAGACCGCGCCGAGGAGTTCGATCTCAAGCAGGTCACAGAAATGGAAGCAGCCTCCGTGCTCTACGACCGCGAGGGCCGGGAATTCGGGAAAATTTTTATCCAAAATCGACAACCGGTGACTTACGAGCGTCTCCCGCAAGCTCTCGTGGATGCTGTCATTTCGGCCGAAGACAATCGGTTTTATTCCCATACGGGCGTCGACTACATGGGCATCTTTCGAGCGGCGATCACGAACTACCTTCAAGGCCGCATTGCCCAAGGAGCGAGCACCGTCACGCAGCAACTGGCCCGAAATTCATTCGAACTCCGCGAGCGCACCTACGAGCGCAAACTGATCGAATTGTATCTCGCCTGGCGCATCGAGAGGAATTTCTCGAAGCGCGAAATCATGGGGGCCTACCTGAATCGCGTTTACTTCGGCAGCGGTTTTTACGGCGCCGAGGCTGCCGCGCAGGGGTATTTTGGAAAAAATGCCATTGACCTCTCAATCGGACAGTGCGCCACCCTGGCGGGACTTTTAAAAAGCCCGAACGCCCTCTCACCATTTAACAACCCCGAGGGATCGAAGTCCTCGCGCGATATCGTTCTTCAAAAAATGCGCGAACTCGGACTCATCAGCCGAAAGGAATTCGCCGAGGAGACTGAGTCTGCGCTAGGCGTCGTGAAGCGCACGAACCCCTTCAAGACAGGCTACGCTCAAGAACTCATCCGCCAGCAGGTCATCAAAGCTCTCGGTTTCGAGCGGGCGATGAATGGGGGCTACCGCATCGACACCACACTCGACATCGACCTCCAGCGTGCCGCCGAAAAGGCCACGCAGGACATTCTTTTAGAGGTGGAATCCCGCCCTGGCTACAACCACCCCACCTTTGCCGAATACCGCGCAGCCACGGCGAAGCTGGAGGAAGACATTAATCGTGGAAAAATGTCGGTGAAAATGCCCGAGCCAAAATACCTCCAAAGCGCGACGATCGCCGCTGACAACGCCACTGGCGGCATTCTGGCCCTTGTCGGGGGTCGCGATTTTCGCCACAGCGAATACAACCGCGCCGTGCAAGGAACCCGCGCCGCCGGCACGGCCTTTACCCCCTTTGTTTACACTGCTGCGTATGACTCTGGCGTGTTCCCTGGGGAACTCGTCCAAGACGCTTGTATCGATAACCGATATGTCATGGTCGGAGGCGAGACGGGCATCCTCGGCGAGTGGGGGGTAGAAACCGCCGAGAACGAATATGAGGGATCCATCCCCACGCGCGAGGCCCTCCTCAAAGGCAAAAACGCCGCCACCGTCCGACTCGGAATGAAAATCGGCTTGGACAAAGTGATCGAGACCGCGACCGCCGCGGGATTCACTTCGCCACTCCGCGACTACTCAAATTCCTTCCTCGGCAGTAGCGAGTCCTCCCTCGACGAACTCGTCCTCGGCTACACGATTTTCCCAAACACCGGTCAGCGTCCTGCCAGTCTCCACATCATTCAAAACATCAAAGATTCCGACGGCCAATCGATCTTCAGCGCGCCTCGCAAGCGCTACAGCGCTCTCTCCCCGACAGCCACCTACCAAGTCCACTCGATCCTTTCCGATTACATGGAGAAAGGCCAAGGAGCCGCCGCCTTCTCGCAATTCGGCCTGCCATCGATTCCCGTCGCTGGAAAATCCGGCACCGCCTACGGCTTCACCGACACCTATTTTGTCGGCTACACAAACCGCGTCACCTGCGGCGTGTGGGTTGGTTTCGACAAGCCCATGAAAATTTTTCGCGGCGCCTTCGGCAAGGATCTCGCTCTTCCCATCTGGTCAAAAATCATGGCCGCCACTTTGAAATCCTTTCCTCCTTCTGCGATCGAGCAACCTCGGGGCCTGCAAACGGTCGAAGTCTGCCGCGCCTCCGGTCTCCTCGCGACTCCGCGCTGCCAACCCAAATCCTCCGCAAATCCCGTTCCAGCCTCGACGAGCGAATCGGATTCCACCCAAACCCTCAGCGTTTATCAGGAACTCGCCTCCGAAGAACAAATCCCCAAAATTTCCTGTGACATTCATGGAGGCGGCATTCGTTCCTACACCAGAGAATTTGAGCAGGAAGACTGGCCCCGCGCCGCTTCCGCCATTGATCTCAGCAAGATTCGTCCCGTCGCCGTCGTCTCGCCGGCTTTGACGGGTTACAATGACATCTACCGCTCCGTGAGGCCCGGAGAGGAAAGCGACAACGACGACAGCATTCCCGTCGCCAAGGCAATCCCGGTAAATGTTCCGCCACCCGCCGCCGAAGCCGTGGACGGCTCGCAGTCTTTTCCCGCCGATGTCGAAGTCCGTCGCGCCGAGCCCGTGGACTCCAGCGCCGAACCATTCGAAGCCCCCGCCCTGGAAGCCGCCCCGCCTGACCCGATTCAATTTTTCAATTAAACAAAATTACCCCTTGCCAATCACACGCCGCCGTCTAGTTTGAATCCATAGATCGCGGGGTGGAGCAGCCCGGTAGCTCGTCAGGCTCATAACCTGAAGGTCAGAGGTTCAAATCCTCTCCCCGCAACCCCCTCCCACTCGGCTCACGAAGAGCCGTTTTTTTTTTGGAGTTTTCTCAAGGGTTTTATCTGACAAGGAATCGCATTGTGGTTTCTCATCCACGGGGCGAAAATTTCCTTATGAACGCCGAGCCATCCATCTGGCAAAACGCCTCGCCGGGCGATCTCTCCTTTGTTTTTCCAGAGACCCGCTCGGGCGATGTGGAAAAATCCGTAAGAAAATCCGTCGCCGCATTTCCCGCTTGGGCGGGGCTGACACTGGAGAAACGCCGCGAGGCTTTGGAAAAATGTCGCGAGGCCCTTCAGGACCGCTCCGAGCAACTCGCCGTGTTGATTTCTCGCGAGACCGGAAAGCCGCTACGCGAGGCGCGACTCGAAATGGGCGCGGTGATTGCGAAGTTCGACCTCACCTTTGCGGATGGCGATCGGTATTTACGCGACACGATGATCGACGATGGACCCCATCCCGCCTTGGTCCGCCGCCATCCGCTTGGCCCAGCGGCGGTGATCGCTCCCTACAATTTCCCCATCCACCTCGGCCATGGGGCGACCGTGGCCTATTTGCTCGCGGGGAACACCGTGCTTTTCAAACCCTCTCCGTTGGCGGTGAACACAGGTCTCGCCTATGCGCAAGCCATGCAGACCGGATTGCCAGCTGGGGTTTTTGAGGTGGTGCCAGGTTGGGGCGAGACCGGGAAATCGCTCTGCGCCCATCCCTCAGTGAGGGCGGTGTGCTTCACAGGTTCCGTGCCGGTGGGGCGGGCCTTGTCCGAAATGCTCTCCCAAGATTATTCCAAATGCCTCGCCCTCGAGCTGGGTGGTAAAAACTCAGCCATCATTTGTGGCGATGCCGACATCGCGCTCGCCGCCGAGGCCGTTGCCGACGGGATGTGCCTCACCGCCGGCCAGCGCTGCAATGCAACCTCTCGCGTCTTGGTGGATCAAAAAATTGCCGGGCCTTTTCTTGAAAAATTGCTGACCTCGGTGGCCCGATACAGCCCGGGTGATGTTTTGGAGGACACCACGATGCTCGGGCCGTTGATCAGCATCGCGCCCCACGAGCGCTACGAAAAACTCGCCTCGCTCGACATCGGAGATTGGATTCTTCCCGGGGGAATTCTCGAGAAAAACTCACGCGACCAACATGGCTACTGGGTTCTTCCCGCCATCGTTGTGGCCTCGCAATCCTCAGTGCTCGACAGTTCGCCTCTGGCTCAGCAGGAAATCTTCGCTCCCATTCTGGTCGTGGAAATTTACTCGACGGAGGACGAAGCCATCTCGCGCCATGAAGCGTGGAAGTTCGGTCTCACGGCGAGTATCTTCACTGCCGACCCAGACCACTTCCAACGACTCGGCGCTTCCCTGTCAGTCGGCAATCTCTACCAAAATCTCCCCACCACTTTTTCGCCGTCCACGCTTCCTTTTGGAGGGTGGGGGAGTTCTGGCAATGGACGCCCCGGCGCCCGCGGCTTTGCACGATTTGGAATCCGCGAGCAGGCGGTGCAGTGGAGGAAAGGTTCCCTATGAAGCGTGGATTTTTGGACAAACTCATCGAGCGGCTTCCGTTGGTGCAACCTGGCGAGGTGCAAAACTACCTCGTCGAAATCGCGAGAGAGAAGGGGTTCTTGGAAACTATTTTTAATGCCATCCTCGAGGGCGTCATCGTCACCAATCCCGAGGGACGCATCCTCTACCTGAATCGCGCAGCGTGTGGTTTTTTCGGGATCGAGTCCGACGCCAGCGTTGGCAAGCCGCTGGCTGAGGTCGTGCGAGGGATCGATTGGGGCACCTTGGGCGGCGCTGGCGGCGGTTCGGTGAGCCGCGACTTGGAGGTTTTTTATCCTGAGAATCGGATTTTGAATTTCTATGTCGTTCCTTTGATGTCCGACGAAAAAAATGCGGAGAACCGCGAGGCAGTGGCTCGGGCCATCATTCTGCGGGATATCACCGAGTCCCGTCGAGAGACCGAGGAGACGATTGAGGTGGAGCGTTTCTCCGCTCTCAACATGCTGGCGGCGGGGGTCGCTCATGAGATCGGGAATCCTCTCAATTCTCTGAATATTCATCTGCAACTCATGCAGCGGAATTTAAGGAAACTCCCCCCAAAGACCCGCGCTGCTCTGGATGAATCGGTGAATGTCGCCCGCAGCGAGGTCGCCCGACTCGACAACATCATTACCCAATTCCTCCGCGCAATCCGTCCGCAGGCACTCGAACTTCAAGCTTCGGACATCAATGCTGTGGTGGATGAGGCCCTGCAATTTCTCGGAGCCGAAATCCAGGAGCGAGACATCCTTTTGGAAAAGCGCCTGAGCCATTCCCTCCCTTTGCTGCAACTCGACCGCGATCAGTTCAAACAGGCTTTCTACAACATTTGCCGGAACGCTTTTCAGGCCATGAAATCCGGCGGCATCCTTCATATCGAAACCTCACAGGACGCCGAAAATGTGAAGATCGTATTTGCCGATACTGGTGGAGGCATCGCGCCCGAGAATATCACGCGAATCTTCGAGCCATACTTTACCACAAAATCTGACGGCAACGGACTCGGCCTGCTCATCGTCCGCCGCATCGTGCGTGCCCATGGCGGCGAGGTGATCCTCGAGAGCGCTCCCGGCCGCGGACTCACCGTTACCATCCTTTTGCCCCGGGCCGACCGCCGTGTGCGGTTTCTCCAGCAGGGCGATTTTTCACCAGCCGATTTATGACAACAGACGAAACCCAAAACCTCACCCGTATCCATCACGATGCCCGCACCGCCTACGAAGCTGGTCGTCAAACACCGGATGGGGTGGCCAATCCCGATGACGCGGAATTTTTGAAAACGATCGGCATCAGCACGCAGTTCCTCTTCGACTGCGTGGACGACTTCTCGCGCTATGGCGAACCCGATTTGAAAACCTTCCTCGCACTTTGTGATATTCGCGCCGGTTATTTCCGAGAGGTGCAGCATGGTTTGCCTGCTGCCCGCATGGTCGATGAATGCGAATTGCCCCCAAAAACCGAGGAGTTCGCTGGAATCGCTTGGCTCCCTCGGATGATTCGGAAAGCCGAGTGCTTCCTGCATGGCTGCCTGTGCCCCGACATCATGTATGGCTGCGCCGGCGACCGGGCTTTTCTGGCAAAGAACGATGTTTCGCTGCCGGATTTCTTATCCAAGGTGCGTGACACCGATGGAAATCCTTCCCGCATGGCGGAATTTCTCCGATCGGCGAAATAACCTCCCATTTTTGCGCATGAACTTTTCCACGCAACTCGCCTTGCGCCCTCCGCGATTCGATTTATCTTGGCCCGCATGTTCGACCTGACTCGTCGCGAACAGGCTGTGGTGGCGGGTTTCCTTTTCCTTCTGGTCCTCGGGCTGGGAGTGAAGCATTGGAGGGAAACCCGCGGCTTGCAGCCCCCGGCGACCGGGATCGGTCAAAAATAGAAATGCAAGAAACTGGATTCCAATCAGCCGTCGAAAAAATCTGCCGTCAGGACAAGCGCTACCACCAAGAGGCCTACGCGTTTTTGCGCGATTCTCTCGAGGGGACGATGAAGCGCCGCAAAAAAACCCGCAAAGACACCAGCTCCCATGTCGGCGCTGAGGAGTTGCTCGACGGGTTTCGTCTCCATGCCCTCGATGAATTCGGACCGATGTCCCTCATGGTTCTGAATTACTGGGGACTTCGCGCCAGCGAGGATGTCGGAAATATGGTTTTCAACCTCGTGAATACCGAGGTCTTCGGCAAAACCGATGAAGATACAATCGAGAGTTTCCGCGATGTTTTTGATTTCGCCGAGGTTTTCGTTTCTCCATTCCGACCGGAGGGGGAAACATTGAACGCCGATTCCGAGTCGGCGGTCTTTACCGGACTATGATTTTACGAACCACCCTGCTTGCTGCCGCGATAACTAGTCTCATGTCATCCCAATCCTCTGCCGAACCCGCAAAGGTTCCTGTATTACCTGAATCCCGAGCCGAGGTTTTCACCTATGAAAACGGCCTGACTCTCATCGTCGAGGAGGATCGCAGCGCGCCGGTGGCCAGCGTTCAAGCCTGGTGCGGCACGGGGAGTATCCACGAAGCCGATTGGATGGGAGCGGGGATGTCGCACATTCTCGAGCACATGCTTTTCAAGGGCACCGAAAAGCGGCCGCCCGGCGCGATTGCCAACCAAGTCCAAAAACTCGGCGGCTACATCAATGCCTACACCTCCTTCGACCGCACCGTTTATTGGATCGATATTCCCTCGAACGGCGCTCCGGAGGCCGTCGAAATCCTCGCCGATGTGATGCAAAACGCCACGCTCCCCGAGGAGGAATATACGAAGGAGCAGGAAGTCATCCGTCGCGAGTTCGCCATGGGATTTGACGATCCCGGTCGTCAGTCCTCCGAGCTCATGCTCCGCACCGTTTTTTCCGAAAGCCCATTCCGCCATCCCGTGATCGGCTATCTGGATGTTTACAACAAGCTCACCCGCGACGATGTGCTGCGCTACTACAAGACCCGCTATGTCCCGAACAATCTGACCTTCGTCGTCGTGGGAGATGTGGATGCAAAAAAAATCCGGAAAGATCTGGGTGAGATGTTCAAAACCTCGCCTCGGAAAGCCCTCGAGCCCGTTTATGTGGCCTCCGAACCGCCCCAGCTCGGCCGCCGTGAAATCCACGAGGAATTTCCCACCGAGCTTTCGCGTCTCTCCCTCGCCTGGCGGATTCCCGGCGTGACGCATCCCGACACGCCAGCCCTCGAAATCCTTGGCGAAATCCTCGGCTCGGGCGCGAGTTCCCGCCTGAACCGCGAACTCCGCGAACGGAAGGAAATCGTTCACCAAGCCGGCGGCGGGATGTTTTCTCTTCAAACCGAGGGGATTTTTGTGATGCAGGCGGTGAGCGATCCCGCCAAGCGCGAGGAGGCCGAACGGGAATCCCTCGTCGTTCTCGAGGACTTGAAGAAAAATGGTGTCACCGAAGCCGAGTTGGACCGCGCCCGTCGGTCGCTCCTCGCTGGTCAGCTGCAAGGTCTCACCACCATGCGAGGCAAAGCCTCCGACCTCGGATCGAATTGGATGCTCGCGAGAAACCTGAATTTCACAAAGCACTACCTCGACCAGATTGCGAAGGTCACCGCGGAGGATGTCCAGCGCGTCGCCAAAAAATACCTCGGCTCGGAATCGATTAATATTTCCTCGCTCAATCCCGTCGGCTCGTTGGCATCCAAATCCACGGAGTCCACGGCATCCCAATCCGGCGAGATCCAGAAATTCACCCTGAAAAACGGTCTTCGCCTCCTCGTGCGGGAGGATTCGCGGCTCCCATTGGTGTCGATGAATGCCGTCTTTCGCGGAGGCTTGCTGGCGGAGAATCGGTCCACGAATGGAATCACGCGGCTCTATTCTCGCGCCCTTTTGAAGGGAACGAAAAATCGAACCGCTGAGCAGATCGCCGACCAAATCGAAGGGGTGGGTGGGGGCATTGGCTCTGACAGCGCGAACAATTCATTCAGCGTGGGGCTGGATGTCATGGCGCCGGACTTGGCGCTGGGTGTCGAAATCCTCTCCGATATCTTGCTTCACCCGACCTTCCCCGAAAGGGAGGTGGAATTGGAAAGACGCTCGCAAATCGCCGGCATCAAGGCCGATGAGGAACAGGTCACCTCGGTCGCCAGAAATCTCCTGCGCGAAAACCTCTTTGGCTCGCATCCCTACGGGCTCCGCAATCTGGGATCCTCCGACTCTGTGGCTGGGATCAAATCTGAGCAATTGCGCGAATTCCACAAGACCTACGCGTGTGCCCGCAATGGAGTCATCTCCGTCTTCGGTGATGTAAAGGCCGACGAAGTGAAGGCACTTTTTGAAAAATATTTTTCCGAAATGCCCGAGGGGAAGCTGGCGTTTGAAAATGTCGATCGGCCGGCTGTGCCTGCAGGCATTCCTCCCGCCTCCGCCTATCTCGACAAAAAACAAGCGGTCCTGATGATCGGTTATCAAGGCGCTTCGGTGGATGATCCCAACCGCATCGCGCTCGAAGTCATCAGCGAGGCCTCCAGCGATCTGGGCTCCCGTTTTTTCAACCGAATTCGCGAGCAAATGGGTCTAGCCTATTTTGTCGGAGCGGCTCAATTCAACGGACTCGCGCCCGGGGCCTTTCTTTTCTACCTCGGCACGGATCCCAAAAAACTCGACGCCGTAACTTTGGAAATGCGCTCCGAGATCGCTGATCTCGCCAAGTCTGGACTCACCGCCGAGGAACTCGAGCGTGCGCGTGCCAAGATGATTGGCGCGGAAGTCATCCGCAATCAAAGTAACAGTGCCCTTGCGGGAGTCGTGGCGGCCGATGAATTGATGGGGCTCGGCTACGAGGCTCACAAAAGCCGCAAGGAGCAGATCGAAAAAATCACCCTCGACGATACCCGCCGCGTCGCCGCAAAGTATTTTCATACTGATTCCAGCGTGGAGGCCGCCGTCATGCCGCCTCCAGACAAGGATCCCAAACCCGCAGCTAACTGAGACAACACCATGCCCGAAGTCCAACAATCCACCCACTCCGGCGAGATGGCCCAGAGGTTCATCGAACTGGTCATGATGCAGGCCCAGCAAACAGCCATGTTCCTAGGCCAACTTCCCGGGCCCGATGGTCAAAAGCTCGAGCCGAATTTGCCTTACGCGAGAATGTTCATCGATCAAATCGAAATGCTGCAGGAAAAAACGCGCGGGAATTTGAGTCAGGAAGAAACCCAAGTTCTCAGCAGTGTGCTTTCCGATCTCCGGCTCGCCTTTGTGCAAATTTCCAAATCCACGCCCGGGGCCCACGAAGCCCCACAGCCCGTCTCCCAGCCGGAACCCGAGCCCAAGGTCGAGTCCACCTCCGTCGATTCAGAGCCCGAGTCCCGCAAGCGTTTCACCAAAAGCTACGGTTCTTGAGTGGGGGAATCCCTCCCGCTCCTTGAAATCGCTACCCTGGCCGTCGGGGCCTGCTTGGCCGGGGCGATGAACGCGATTGCTGGTGGTGGCACGATCATTACTTTCCCCTTGTTGATCGCCTTCGGGATGCCGGCGATTCAAGCCAACGCCACGAGCACGGTGGCTCTCACGGTGGGAATTTTTGGATCGGTTTATGGCTACCGCCAAAACCTCCCCGCCGCCAAACCGTGGATGAAACTCTTTGGGCCAGTGAGCCTCGTCGGTGGGTTGTTTGGCGCCTGGCTTCTCACCGTCACGAGCGAGAATTTTTTTAACGACCTGGTTCCATTTCTCATCCTCTTTGCGACCATATTGTTTCTCCTCGGAAATGTTCTGAATCGCTTTGCGGGTTTCGATGCCTTGGAGATGACAACCCATTCCACGAAAAAATTCTCAGCGGCGGCGGCTCAGTTTGCGGTGGCGGTTTATGGGGGCTATTTTGGTGCGGGAATTGGAATCTTGATGCTGGCGAGCTTTGCGCTCATTGGACTCAAAAACATCCATGAGATGAATGCCATCAAGACCGTCATGGGCGGTCTCATCAATGTGGTGGCGGCTGTCTATTTTGTCTGGGCCGGGCTAGTCCAGTGGCCCGAAGCGATCGTGATGATGATGGGATCGACGATTGGCTACTATGGAGGGGCGGCGCTGACCCAAAAAATTTCCCAAGCCCAAGTGCGCCTTCTGATCGCCGGGATCGGTTTGGCTCTATCGGCCGTGTTTTTCTGGCGGCAATTCTGCTGAGCGCCATTTCGGTGCCTACGCGAAGCCGTTCAACCGCGAGGCGGGCGGTTCGCTGTAGATCGATTTTGAAATGTGCCGAGCCTGCCGGATTCGCTGCCGGGCAAGATTCATCTCCTCCAACTCAGAGCGCATTTCTTCCGTCACGCGATCGGCTTCCGCTCGATTCGCTTCGCGGAGGGCATCGGCGGCAGCGAGGCGTTTGCGGAGGGCTGTCGCCCGTGGCTCAGGAAGCTCGATGCTTTCCACGATTTGGGAGATGGCGGTAATCAGGTCTCCCTGGGCGGGCAGGAGTTCGAGGAGATTTTCGGCCTCTTTATTCCGAATAAAGAAAATCTCTCGGCGAAGGTTCTCCTCGAAAGCGGTGAGGAGGGAGTTCAAGCGCTGCTCGTCAGGGGGAGGAGCGCTTGGGGACGGCTTGTGAATCAGCATTGGGCACCGAGGCCTTGGGAGATCCCGGCTTCGGGTGCCTGAGCGGCAGATTGCTGGAGCAGCATTTGCGACCAGGCATCACGGATGTCTTGCATGAACACAGCTACAACCTTGATTTTTTCCGGGCTCTTTTCCCTGTTCGCCTCGGTCAGGTGTGTCTGCATGAAATCATAGAGGCGGTAGAGATTTTCAGAAAACGACCCGCCTTTTTCCATGTTCAAGGTAGCTTGCAGTTCCGTGATGATAGCTTGGGCGCGCAGAATGTTATTATGAATCTGCTCATTCCTACGCGCAAAGTGTTCTTCTTGAAAGCCGAGTTCAGCAGCCGCCATAAAGCGCAGGGCGCCATCATATAGCATCAATACCAATTCGCCGGGGGACGCGGTTGTGGTTGCGGTCTTGCGATAGATATTGAGTTTGCTGTTCGGTTTCAAAACAGATTAGGAAATGGTGCCGTCCGTGAGCGCTGAATTGACAAACAGCGTTGCGATTCCATTAAGCACATTAAGCTGTGGATAGTCGGGATCGGTGTTCCATTCAAGTCCTTTTTGGACTTCTTGGGGACGAGCATCTTGTTGGGTAGATGTCCACTCGCGGACCATTTCCCGATGGGGCGCTTCCAAGGTATCGGAGAGCGTCTTCTTGGGTGGCAGGTCCGTTTTACCGGTGGAAATCACCGACTCACGGATTGGAACCTCACTGGCTCCGACCTGAGGTGCGGACATCGTGCTTTTGGCAGTGACCGCATTCACCTCCGGCCAAACGGGCGAGGTTTGTGGCGCGATAGGTTGTATGTTGTTCATGGTATTTTACTGGTTGGTTATTGGTTTCTGATGTCTGGGAAACTTATTCACATTCTATAGTTCTTTAATCGTAAAAAAATCGCGTGAGTTTAGGAAAAAATTATTGGGAATTTCCGCTGAAGGTTCTGGCGAGGTAGGACGACTGTTGCTGGAAGGAGGACTGGGCTCTTTCCATGGCGATGAAGGAGGATTCCAAGAGGGAGCGTTGGGAATCCAGGCGGCGCTCGAACTCGGCGATCTGCTTATCGAGGCTTTTGTTTTGGCTGGTGATGCTGTCGAGCTGGACCTTGAAGGTGCCGGGAGTTGTGCTGGAGTCGTTGACGAGGCGGTCCATCATCGCATCCAAGCGGTCGACAAGTCCCTCGGTGTCCGTCGTAAAATAATCCACCAAATCGTCTGTATTGGAGGCCAATCGGGTGTCGAGCAGAGCGGAATTGGTGATCGAGATGGTATTTTCGATTCCCGCGAAGTTGACTCCGAGATCGGAGAGACGCTTGACCGTGCCGGTCAACTCCGCACCGCTCTGGTCTTTTCCGGTTGCGTAAAGCATCCGACGCAGTTCGCGAGAGATCGTTGCCAATTCGCGGCTGCCCGATAGCACCGAAGAGGTAACCTTGGTTCCGTCGACAGTGACTTTCGTGTATCTATCGATCGCGTTTTGAACGGCGTTGTATTTCTCGATGAAGGTATTCAGCGCGGCTTTCGTGGAGGCGGCGTCGCCGGATACAGTGACAGTTTCTGTTCCAATGCTATTGGCGGTAACACTCAATCCGGTGATGCCATGAGCTGATTCATCCAGCGTGTTGCTTCGGCTGGTGATATTGCCTCCTCCGTTAACCGTAAAAACCGCATCCGCGCCGGAGGTAAGAGTTCCCGTGGTGAGCCCCATAGCGGCAGCCAGTCCCCCAGCTCCCATTCCATCTGTAACAGTAATTCCGACATTGCCAGTGGACTTGTTCGTCAGAAGAAATTTTCCTGCAGAAAAGTCATAGGTGGCAGTGACTCCAGCCGTAGAACTGTTAATTTTGTTCAACAGCGACTGAAGGCTGTCTGACGCGGAATCGTAAGTAATTTCGGTCCCATTGATTAGGATCGAATCTTGAACTCCTGTTCCAGCCCAGCCAGAGAGGTTGGCTGAGTCAATCGATCCGCTTAGTTTTGGAGAGGAAAGGGTTGTCGAGCTCGCAACCGGACTGGTGCCGCTCGAGAGCCGCATGGCTTGCAGAAAATTGCTTGTATCGTTGGAAGCCCCCAAAGAAATGGATCCGCCGGCTCCTTTGACTAGGTCGATTTGATCCGTGACGGGGTTATAGGAAGCGGTAATGCTTCCGCCAGTCTGGGCAGTGATTGCAGCCATGACATCGTCCAATGTATCCGATGTGGCGATTGTGACTTGAGCTCCATCGACGGTAAAAATTCCGCCAGTGATGGTTCTTCCGACAGGAAGATTGGACAAGGTAGTTCCTGAGGTGAGTTGGGTGGCAATGCTTCCAGCGCCCGTGAGTTTGGATGCCGTCGCTTTGGAAACAAAATTAAACTCATAGGTTCCCGAGGGGGCATCGGTATCAGCAGTAGCCGACCAAGTGGTGGTGGAACTGGCAAAAGTGGCGGATTTTTTTTGAAAACCTTCGGCGGAGTTGAGTGTGGTGAGGCTGGACTTGAAGGAGGAAACGAGCCCCTTGATGTCATTGAGAGCGGCGCTTTTACTCGAAAATTGTGATTTCTCAGTGCGCATCCGGTTTTGCGGCGCGCGGCTGACTTCGATGAGTTGGTCGACGATGGATTTCCAGTCAAACCCCGAGGCCAATCCTGATAGTGCTAATCCCATAAGGAGAGAGTCGGCAGGATTTTTGGGGACTTGAGAAGTTTTTTCGAAAATTTTTCTCTCATTTCAATCTTGGTTTGACGGCAGATATTTGCGGAAGAAATCGGCACGGGTTTGCTCTTTTGGGTCGCTCGGGGTGCGTATGATGCGTATGGCTGTTGATTTGAGAAGCTCTAAATCTTTGGGATTCGCTAAGAGTTCAGGTGAAATCGTGAGTTCGCGCAGTTTGCGGAGCAATGGCAATGATCGAATATCTTCAAGTTGGCAACCGCCAACATCCAGCGAAACAAGCATCGGGGTGGCGGCGGCAAATTTCAGCGATTGAGTTTTCGTATTTGCCAATCCTAAATGAGTAAGTCGCGAAGGAAACTTGGGAAGCGGGGGTTGATCGGAAAGAGTTGATCCGCTCAGGTCGAGACGGGTGAGTTTTGTGAAGTTAAGGAGACTTTGGTAATCGACTTGCTGCGCATTGCGGATTGTGAGGGATGTGGTTTGGGAAGCGATGGAGGAGAGGTTTTTTGCGTTACCCTCTAATGTGATCTCAAGATTCTTTTTTTGGCCTGCGTATTTTACAATAGGGGGAGTGGTGAGGTCGTTATCCACGAGGAGTTCGAGGGCTATCTCGTTATTCGATACCTTCCGTCGCATTGGGGAGGTGGAGGAGGCGAGGTAGACGGACATCTGGGCATCTGATGTGAAGAACGATATGGCATCTGCCGTGGCGAGTGTCAGGCCAAACTGGTCGCGAATCTGCCTCAGCGGATCGGCAAGCGCTGGGCCGTCTTTTCCAAAAACCGGTCTCGTTTGTGAATTTTGCAGGGCAAAATCTCTCAAGCGCGTAGCCGTGTCGACAAGTGGCCTGACTTCAAGTGCTTTCTTGAAACACTCTGCGGCGGATTTGAATTCCAGCGCGGCCAGTCTCAGATAGCCCAGCAGCATCCACCCCCGGGCGGATTGGCGAGGTGCCTTCATCAGAACGCTGACGGTGTCATCGATTCGTTTATCCAAAAGGTCCAAAGCTTTTCGGGGCATGCTCAGAGCCATGAGGTTGGCTTGGGAGAAATCCTGTTTGTAGCCCGCCTCGATGCTTTCGAGTTCCTTTTGAATGTCCAAAATGTTGACGGGTTGCGTGGAGGTCGGGGCTTGTTGCAATCCATTCGCGAGGGGTGGGGGAGGTGGTGCGGCATTGCGGGCTTCCTCGAGTTGTTTCTTCAAATCCCGAGCTTGGGCTACGGCGGCTGCGCGCTCCGCTTTTTCAACGACGATACTGGCATTTGCGACTTCCAGTGCGATTCGATTTTCTTCGTGCTGGAGCGCCGCTAATTTCTCTTTTTGCTCTTTTTCACGAATGAGCGTTTTGAGTTCCTGCTCGCTCATCTCAGCCAGCTTTCGACCCTCCAGCGTCTCGGCGTAAAGGGTCTCCTTCTTCTCGATTTCGTTAAGTCTTTCCTGGGCGAGATTTTTATTATGTTCAGAAATCTTCAACTGACTCGCGAGGCCCCAGACGGCTCCCGTCACAATCACCAGGATCAAAGCCAAAGCGCTCGCGGCAACGATGCTGGCGGCCCGGTTGCGCTGAATCAATTTTCGGAAAACCTCGAGAGCGGTGACCGGTCGTGCGGAAATCGTTTCGCCTTTGAGGTAGCGATCCATGTCCGCAAGCAGGGCCGCGACGCCGCGATAGCGATCGGCGGGATTTTGCCGCAGGCATTTGAGAATGATGAGCTCGAGGTCGGGATCGACTTGGGGATTGATCGATCGGGGGCGGGGAGTTTCGTGGGTCTGGAGGGTTTGGATGTCCACCAAAAGCGTTCCGGTCGCGGCGAAATGGCGTTTTCCGGTGACCATCTGAAAGAGAATCGTTCCGAGGGAATAGACATCCGCACGGGCGTCAACTGACTTGCTCGAGGCCGCCTGCTCGGGGGCCATATTTTCGAGCGTTCCCAAAACATTTCCGCTCAAGGAAAGGGAGGATTCCGCCTCGGCGGAGCTGAGCTTCGCAAGGCCGAAATCAGCCACGAGGGGCTCGCCATCGGAACGAAGGAGGATATTTCCAGGCTTCAAATCCCGGTGGAGCACGCCGTGGGTATGGGCGAATTCCACAGCGGAGCAGACCTTCAAGAAAATCGCCACCGCCTGCTCCACGGGCAGTTGCATGGTTTCGTGTTGGTGGGGTCCCGGTTTTTCCTCTTTCGGAGTTGCCTGGGGCTTGTCGCTGGAGGATTCCCTCGTGGCTCGAACGGCCTTGATGATCGAGGAGAGGTCCTCTTTTCCATCGGAGGACTTCACGCCGGAGTAGAGGATGTCCGCCAGCGAGAGGCCATCGACGAACTCCATGACGATGTAATGGCTACCCTCGTGCTCGTTCATCTCGAAGATGCGGCAAATATTCCGGTGCTGGAGGCGGCCCATCACCTCCGCCTCGCGGCGAAAGCGCTTCACGGATTCCGAGGAGGTGGCTTGGGGGGCGTTCAGCGTTTTGATGGCCACAATATTTCCGTAAATGTCGTGGGCTCTCCACACCCGGCCCATGCCGCCATGGCCGATCACCGAGAGGAGGCGGTATTTTCCCAAGCGGTGAACGAACCCTTGGTCTGGCACGCGATCCAGACTGAGTTGGACCTTTTGCGCGTCGCCTCCGAGGCGAATCACCCGCAGGACTGACACGGGCTCTTTCATAGAGCCCGACTGGAACCTCCAGAGATAGTCGAAAACAAAAACGGCCTTCTGCCAGTCTTCGGAGACTCCGGGCCCAAAAAGCCAGACGCCCCGTTGATTCGAGCCGTCGATGGCTTGGATACTTCCAGCGTGCGAGGCGTAAGGGCCCAGATCGGGGTCGACATCGCGCGTGGTGCGGACGGAAGACCAGCCTTCGGGGAGGTTTTGCAGAAGGCTCACCATGCTGTCTTCGGTCACCAAAACCTCGCCGGGCAAGGCCAGTGCGGAGAGGCGCTCGGCAAGTTCCACGCAGCGGCCTTCTGCCGAGTAATTCATCGAGCGGTAGCCCCCAAAGGTCCCGATCACGGCGTCCCCGGTGGCGATCGCCCAGCCCAGAGGGGGCATTTCGCGGCCATCGGCAAAAAGAGAATTTTGCAATCTTGCCGCGCAGGAGACTTGCTCAAAAGCCGCTTCCAGCGCGCGCAGGGCGTGATCTGCGTAGTGGCGAGGTGCTCCGGAAAGCCCGGCCACACCCCCGGGGCAGGGCGGCATGATCGTGCAACCCTTGGCGATGAGACCTTCGGAGAGTTCCTCGATGAAGGCATTGGTCAAAATCCGCTGGTCCCAGGGAGTCAGCGCCCCCGTGGTTTTCGCATCGGTCTGCAGGCGGGCCCGGCAAATCGTGACATTTCGAAGGTCAGGATGCCGGAGCGTGCGCAACTCCTCCTCGTCGAGATCTTCCACGGGCGTGCCGCTCGCGCCGCGAAGGATTTCTTCCAATTTCTCGCCGTGCGTCACCTCATCAAGAACGATATCGAGCACGCCGAGTTCCCTGGCTGTCTTGACCTCGAAAACCCGACCCTCCGAATCGGTGACGAGCGCGTTCGGTTGCAAATGCTCTCCGATTTGGGTGAAACATTCCGAAACTTCGCCGGAGGTGATTTTTGCCAAATCCCCCAAGGCGCACCCTTCGATCTCTTCGCGAGGCTTTCCGGCGTATCGGCAGAAGGCTTGGTTCGCATAAAGCACCACGCCGCTCTGCGAAACCCTAAGCACCATGGAGCGGAAGTGCGTCATTCTATGAGGGAGAAGGGAGCGGAGGGAACGCGTGCCTGACTGGGCTACTTGCTATATTTTTTCAAAATCCGCGCGTCCACAAACGACTTCACACACAAGGCGAGAAACACGAGGCAAACCACGCCCATTGCGATTTGCATGATCACCGCGGTTGGCCTCTCCAGAGTTCCAGCGATCAAACCGCTGAGCTTGGGGAGTCCCATGCCCAGGCCGCCGAGAGTTCCCAGCAAGCCGACGAGGGCGGCGAGGTGCATGACATGCATTCGAGCTTTGGGGATGAGGAGTCCGAGGACACCGGACAACAGAATTAGGGACCCAAAAAAGGAAGGAATCAGCGCCGTGACGCTTTGAGTTCCGCTCAGGAAATAAGCTCCGATTCCCATGGCTTCCAGGATCAGACCAAAAACAATCGAAAGTGTAGGCATAGGTCGGAGGTTTGCTATTGCGATGCCGGAACGCAAGCGCGAATCCGGCATCGCTGTGATTAGATTTTTAAAGAATCGCCTGAGGGATTCGAATCAGAAGTGGATCGCGTGGCCTTGGCTGGCGTGGGCGGCTTCGTGGACGGCCTCGCTCAGTGTGGGGTGGGCGTGAATCGTTGCGATGATTTCTTCGTAGGTGGCCTCCATGGTGATGGCGAGGCCAAGCTCGGCGATCATCTCGGTGGCGTCGGCTCCGATGATGTGGGCACCGAGGATTTCGCCGTGTTTTTCGCCGACGAGGAGTTTCACGAATCCCTCGCTCTCGCCGACGGCAAGGGCCTTGCCGCTGGCCATGAACGGGAATTTTCCGACCTTGAATTTGAGGCCTTTTTCCTTCGCGGCGCGCTCGGTGAGGCCGACGCTGGCGACTTGAGGTTGGCAGTAGGTGCAGCCTGGGAAGACGGAGACCTTTTTGGGCTTGGCTCCAGCGAACATTCCTTCGACGCACTGGACGGCTTCGTAGCTGGCGACATGCGCGAGCCAGGGTGGCCCGATGATATCGCCGGCGCCGTAGATGCCTTTGACGCTGGTTTCGTAGCGGTCGTCGGTTTTGAGGTAACCCTTGGCGTCGGTCTCGAGCTTCACGCCTTTCGGCATGAGCGGCGAAACGCCGATGGCCACGAGTGCGATGTCGGCTTCGAGGACTTCATTGGCCTTGCCGCTGACCGTGAGGCAAACGCCTTTGTTGGTCGTCTCGGCTTTGTCCACCTTGGTTTCGGTAAGGATTTTGATGCCTTGCTTGGCGAGGGATTTTTCGAGCGCCTGGCTGACCTCAGTGTCCTCCACGGGGAGGATGTTTGGCATCATTTCCACCACGGTTACCTTCGTGCCAAAGGCGTTGAAGAAATACGCGAACTCAATGCCGATGGCACCCGCGCCGATGATGATGATTTCCTTTGGCTGGTTCTCCAAAACCATCGCCTGGCGGCTGCCGATAACGCTTTTTCCATTGAAGGGGAATCCAGGCATCTCGCGGCTCACGACGCCGGTGGCGATGAGAATTTTCGCAGCCTTGTGCTCGGTTTTTTTGCCGTCATTGGCAGTAACAACCACAGTGCCCGCCTGCGGGATTTCGGCCTCGCCGCGGAGGTAGTCCACCTTGTTTTTCTTAAAGAGCATTTCGATGCCACCGGCGAGGCGGTCGGCGACTTTGCGGCTGCGGCCGATGACTTTGTCCCACTCATAGGTGAGCCCCTCGACCTTCAGGCCGAAGTCGCCGGCGTGGTGCTTGATCGTTTGATAGACCTCGGCGTTTTTGAGGAGCGACTTGGTGGGGATGCAGCCCCAGTTCAAGCAAGTGCCGCCGGCGCGGTCCATTTCGACCACCGCCACTTTTTTGCCGAGTTGCCCCGCGCGAATTGCCGCGACATAGCCCGCTGGCCCGCCGCCCACCACAATCATATCGTATTCAGCCATAGTTTTTGAAAAATGAGCGCGCAGTCTGTGATGGTTCGCCGTCGGATGCAAACCCATTGCGCGGTTTTTTGCAATTGACTTGCATGTGCGTGGACGGCGAGTTTGGCAGTGTGAGAATTTTGTTTTTCCTGATGGCGATCCTGGCTGTTGCCAGCGTGCGTGCTGGAGCGGAGCCGGTCCGCGTGGCGTCGTTGAGCACGGTGATGGCTGATCTGGCTCGCGATATCGGCGGGGAGAGGGTCGAGGTGGTCGAGATTGTGAAGCCGGGAATGGACCCACATATTTTCGAGCCATCGCCTGGCGATTATAGATCCCTCTCGAATTCCCGAATTTTGTTGGCGAGCGGTCTAGGCTTCGAAGGCTACCTCGACAAGCTCCGCCCGGTCCTGGAAAAAACCGGCGTCCGGCTCGTGGTCGGAGGCGAGGTGGTGGAACCCATCGAGGGAGCATGTGAGGGGCATGACCATTCGGAGGATCACCATCACCACGGCACGGCCGATCCGCACTGGTGGCAGAGCGTTTCGAATGTCCAACGCGTCGCACGCCAGATTCGTGACGCCTTGATTACGATTGATCCGGAAGGGCAGGGGACCTACGAAAAAAACGCCGCCAAGCTCGATGCGCGGTTCGAGGATTTGGGCAAATGGGTGCGTCTGCAAATCGTCCAACTCCCCAAGAAAAACCGCGTGCTCGTCACCTCGCACGATGCCCTCGGATATTTCGCGAAGGATTATGGGTTCGAGATTTTGGCGGTTCAGGGCATCTCGACCTCCGACCAGCCGTCATCCCAAAAAGTCCGCGACCTCATTGTGCAAATCAACGCGCGCGGCGTGAAAGCCATCTTCGCCGAGAGCATCGAAAATCCGAAGGTCCTCGGACAAATCACCGCCGAGACGGGAGCCAAGCCGGGGGGGGTGATTTATGCCGATGGCCTGGGTTCGGGCGAGACCGGAACTTACGAAGGCATGATGCGGCACAATGTGACGACGATCGTGGAGGCTTTGAAATAACGGCATGCGCGGGTCTCCCTTGTTGCGTCTGATTTTGGTGGCTGGTGCGTTGGTTTTGCTCGCGCTGCCGGTGTGGCAATTGACCCGCAACACCACGTCGCCGATTCCCGCCAAGCCCGCTGCCGTGGCCGAGGATTTGGCGGACTACCGGGTGATTCTCAAATCCTCTGGCACCGCTCGGTTGCAAGCCATGGTGGCAAACCAACCCACGATCTCCTCGGCAATTGGGGTGGAAAATTTCGAAGCCGTTTTTTCCATGAGTGCCAACGAGCCGGAGGACATCGCGGTTTTCGCCGATTTTGTGGACCTCACTCGTCCTTCCGCGCTCCGAGTGATGGTTGAAAAAAGCGGCGAGGTTTTGGTCGAAAAAACCTTCTGGGGAACGGGCGTCGTTGAAGATGTGGTCACGATTCCAGCGAAATGAACCATCAACTCGTCATTCGGGATTTGACCGTGAGCTACAGCCGGATTCCGGCGGTCCACCATTTGAGCGCCTCGATACACTGCGGTTCGTGTGTGGCGCTTCTCGGACCCAACGGCGCCGGGAAGACCACACTGCTCAAAGCCATCGCTGGCCTGCTTCCTGTGGAAACTGGATGCATCCGCTTCGAGGGCCACGAGCTGGGCGACCATCCCTCGCGCGCGATCGCTTATGTGCCGCAGCGCGAAGCGGTGGACTGGGATTTTCCGATCACGGTTCGTGGTCTGGTGGAAATGGGGCGCTATCCGGCGCTGGGCAACTGGGCGAGCTTTGGCAGCAAAGACCGTGAGGCTGTCGAGGAGGCGCTCCATGTTTGCGACCTCGAAGATCTCGCCGACCGTCAAATTTCCGCCCTCTCCGGTGGTCAGCAGCAACGCTCCTTCCTCGCTCGTGCTTGGGCACAACGCGCCGAAATCTACCTCCTCGACGAGCCGTTCACAGGGCTCGACCGGAATGCCACCGAGGCTTTCGCCGCCGCGATGCGCCGCCTTCGCGACGCAGGCAAACTGGTGATCGCCTCGCACCATGACCTCAAAAGCGTCGAGGCGCTTTTCGACCAAATCCTCCTTCTCAATGGAGAGCTAGTCGTTTGCGGTCCCACGGCCGAGGCCTTCACTCCCGAAAATCTCGACCGCGCCTACGGCATGCACATTTTCAGCGGTCACGCCCATCACCACCACGACCACGCATGAACTGGCTGCTCGAACCTTTCCAATACGAATTCATGCAGCGCGCCCTGCTGGCCTGTGTGCTGGTCGGTTTCACGAATGGATTTCTCGGTGCGTTTGTCGTGGTGCGGCGCCTGGCTTTGATGGCCGACGCGCTCTCGCACTCGCTTCTTCCTGGGCTTGCGCTGGCGGCGATTGTCGTCGGTCTCTCGCCAGCCGGATTGTTGCTTGGCGGGCTGCTTGCGGCGGTTTTTGTGGCGCTCGGCGGCCACCTCATTTCTCGGAGTTCGCGTGTAAAAGAGGAGACGGCCATTGCCGCGCTCTACATCGTCGCCTTCGCTTTCGGCATCGCCATTATCAAATACGCGGGAGTCAAAGTGAGTCTCGACCATTTCCTGTTCGGCAACATTCTTGGTGTCGGCGACAGTGACCTCTGGACGAGTTACGCCATCACCTGCGCCGTTCTTCTTCTGCTGGTCGCCTTGCAACGCCCGTTGCTGCTGACGATTTTTGAATCTTCCGTTGCCAAGGCCCTCGGCGTTCCGGTCGGTCTGCTTCTCGGGATGCTGATTCTTTTGATTGTGCTCGCCATGGTTTCCTCTCTCCAAGCTGTGGGGGTGTTGCTTTCCCTTGGTCTGCTCATCCTGCCGGCAGCCACGATTTATCTGCTGAGCGACTCGTTCGACACGATGCTCTGGGGCGGTGCAGCCCTCGGCACGGTCGGATCTGTGGCCGGTTTGCTTTTGTCCTTTTGGGCAAATATCCCCTCCGGCCCCGCGATCGTCTTGATCCTCGGGGCACTTTTTCTCGCCGCCTACCTTTTTGGTCCCCGCTACGGAGTTCTCTCCCGCTACTTCAAACGCCGCCACCTCCACGAGGAATCCCTCGAGAGGTGGGAGAAAAAATAGGCGCTGCGATCAGGGCAGAAGCAGGAACAATATCAAGCACACGACGGTGGGCAGTAACGCGCCGAGGAATAGCTTGAAGGCATCCACCCCGTTTGTGCCGAAGTAGGATTGCAGGATCGACTGTCCTGCAGGATTTGGGGCGTTGGCGATAACTGTTAATCCGCCGCCCGCTACCGCTCCGGCAACTACAGCGAGCTTCGCTTGATCGGTGAATCCAGGGACAAGCGAGGCGAGGTAGGTAATGGCAGCGTTGTCGTTGAATGCCGTGAGCACCGTCGCGCCGAGCATCAGTTGCACCGGGTTGAGACTCGTGAGCACCGGTTCGATCCACCATTTCTGACAACCGCCATGGATCACGAGACCTGCAAGGAAAAAGCCAACCAGCACCGGGCCGCGCAGACTGATGACATCCTGGTTCCGCTCCGTGGCAGCGACGAAGGCCAGAAAGAACATGAATGCCAGCACAACCAGAGCAGCGTAGTGCGCTGTGTAAACCACGAATCCAATAAAGAGAAGATGGGACAGCACGATGGAGGTCGGGATTTTTTCCTCTGGTTGCAGCTCCGAATCCGCGCTGGGCCTGAGCTCGCTGAGTTCCTTGCGGAAATAGAAGAAGACAGCGGAGTTCGCGATCACAATCGATATCACAGATTTCCAACCAAAATGCTGGATCATGAAGAGCGTGTCCCAGTTCCATGTGGCGGCCACCATCACAACGGGCGGGGCGGCGAAATGCGTAAGGGTTCCGCCGATGGAGACATGGACAAATAGAAGGCCAATCGTCGCATAGCGGAGTGGCATCGAGGGTTGGAGCTTAAAGAATTTCGAAACGAGCAGGAGAGCGCAGATCGTCATGGCGGCCGGCTCAGTGATAAAAGATCCAAGAAGCGGGCCTGCGGTCAAGATGGAAAGCCACCACGCTGCGGGCGTGCCTTTGCCGATATCTGCCAGTCGTTTGAGAGCGCCTTCCGCGAAAAAGAGAATCGGCTTCGAGCTGGCAATAGCCATGATCACAACAACGAAAATCGGCTCGGTGAAATTCACCCCGTTGATGTAGTGCTCCGCTGTTCCGAGTCCCTTCATGGCGATGATCGCGATGGTCAGCGGAATCAACCAAATGCCGAAGACCGCCTCGACCTCCCCGAGGAAATGAAACACAACCGACCAAAACTTTTTCTGGTCGAGCTTGCGAAGGTATGACCTTGCCTCCTCGGGATTGGCAGGGCAGTGGCGTTGGAGGTGTTCGTATTCGTGTTCAAAATGGTGCGAGATTTGGCGAAATCTGGCGGCGAGGAATGTGTGGATGATTGCTGCAAGGAAAATCACGGACGCCACGATGTTGAAGGGATCGGTCTTGATGCGGCCGAGGAGTTTCTGGCCGAGCGACTCCACGCCATTGTCGGCATAAACCTCAAGCGCGGTGGGAAAAACGATTTCGGGTTCGTGTTCGGAATTTGCGGCAAAAGCACCCGCCTGAAAGGCGAAGAACAGCAGAAGCGGCAGAATGCGACGCGCGACAACGGAATGAGAGATTTTCATCGAGCGGCGGAATTAGCACAAATCTCCACCTCGGCAAATCTTGATCCATATTTCTTCCGGAGGGATAATCGCCGATATGTTCACCGGACTTGTCGAGGAATTGGGTCGTTTGGAATGGCTGCGCCGTGGCGAGGGCGAGGCTCAGCTTGCGGTTAACGCACCGGGGATTTCTCCCGGCGTGAGGCTCGGCGACAGCATCGCGGTGAATGGATGCTGCCTCACGGTGACGCTCGCGCAGGACGGCATTCTGGTGTTCGACCTGCTCGAGGAGACTTTGAAAAAAACGAATCTCGGGGCGCTGAAACCCGGTTCCGGCGTGAACCTTGAGCGGTCGTTGGCAGTCGGCGGCCGGTTGGGGGGGCATTTCGTGCAGGGGCATGTGGACACGACGATCGCGCTGTGTCGCACCGAAAAACACGGAGGCGACCTTCGGTTGGATTTCGAGATGCCCGCCGAGTTCGCTGGCTACCTCGCCTACAAGGGTTCCGTGGCGATCAACGGCGTCAGCCTCACCGTCGCCGAAGTCGGAGAGGATTCCTTCACCGTCTGGATCATTCCCCACACCGCCTCGGCCACCAATCTTGGCGCTCTCCACGCTGGCGAGAGAGTGAATCTCGAGTGCGACATGCTCGCCAAATACACCGCGCGTTTACTGCAAGTCGCCGGGAGTGAGCGGCACCACCCGGCGAATCCCGGCGAATAAACACGACAAAAAGCATTTTTACGCGAAGTCACGGAACCCCGAATGACATCTAACCCAAAATCGAAAAGCAACTGGAGGGCGCTGCTCCGTCGGCGCCCAACAGAAAAAATGGGAGGGTCGTTTCGCCGAAACGACCCAAATCAGCGGCAAAGCCGCCCTTGCTCGCGAATACCGTCACGAATCACCGCGAATAAAGCCACCCCGGGAGCGCCGACGTCCTCGTCGGTCACGCCCCACAAGGAGTGTGGGCGTCCCCCCCCCACCAAGTTGGTTCGTTGCGGGCGAGACGCACCATTCTCCTTGGAACGGCAGCGGTCACGCCTGTGGTTTAGGCGCTGACAACCGAGACATTGGGCAGTGGCGAGGAAGCACATCGAAGATGGCCCGAAGGGCGCAGCGAGCGGGCGCTAGCAAGGCAAAGCATCGCCCTCCAAGCATTCGCACAATACACCACCCGCCAGCGCCATATTTATAGAGTCCAAGATGTTTTTTAAAATGCAAAACGGCATCAGTTTCCCAATGCCGTTCGCACAATTTCGGAAGGTGATTATTTTTTTAAGAACTTCAGGCTTATTTTGCTGAACTGGATCGAGTCTGCGGAAAGCAGTTCGTGGGTCGAGAATCCGAACGCATCAAATGCAAAGGTGGTTGGAGTGCTGTCGGTGCCAGCATAACGGACGGTGGGTGTGGCGGGATCCGCTTCTGGAACCAACGAGGCTTGCACCTCGATACTCGCGCCTGCTCGAGTTAACTTCATGTTCAGATCGTAGTTGCCAACCTTGATGTTTTTGAATGGGACCAGCGACACGCCTAGCACCCGGGATGTTGCCGCATCAAAGCCGGTGTCGTTTGAAGCTTCTGAAGCGAAGAGGCCTCCTTTGGGGAATTTTTTATCGATTCCCGCGTAGGCACAATAGCCGAGCCAACCGCGCGTGTGGTCTCTGGATTTTTTCTGGAATAGGCCAAAACGGAAATTACCCATGCCGGAAACGCCGGAAAATGTGACTCTGGCGGTAAATTCGAGCGAGGAACCATCCGTCAGTTCTGTTTTCGTAAAATACCCGGCGCCGTTTTTTCCTTTGTCTCCGTAACCGGGGCCGGAAAAAGTGAGGGAACCATTCTCCTCTTTGGGCCCGTAGGTTTTTGTTTTGTCATGTATGATCGACCAACCTGAAAGTGGGATCAGAGGTTCAGAAGTGGGGGTGGCAGCGGCGGGTGCTGGTTCCTGGGCGGCGGGTGCGGCATCGGGGGTTTGTGCATGGGCGGTTAGAGTCGCGACGAGACTTGTTATGAGGAGGTGTTTGTGGATTTTCATAGGACCTCAATACTTCTGCGGTCAGAGAAATATTTCAATACAATTTTCATGAATATACATGAATAAACAAAATTATTGTAATAATAAAAAAATACGGAATGCTTGCTCTCTTTCGTTCCGAAAATTCAAAACCCACCACCAAATATATGAAAAAAACTCCTTTTCGCTTGCTCACAAGCGCCATTTGCATCCTCTCAATTGCCATCACGGCAAATGCTGCGGAGCGATTTTTTACGCAACCGGATGCCCCGTTTTCAATCAGTGCCAGGGAGGAGGTCGTTCAGGTGGAGCTTCCCCTCGCTGCGAAGACCGAACTGGGATTTTTTGATAAATTGGTAGTTAAGGAGGTTCGCAAGGTCGTTCCTGCGGAGACGGCGCAGGCGGCCATTGACGCGGCCAGAAAGGCAAATCCCGAGGCTCTCCTCGAAATCGAAACACAGGATCCTGTCGAGGTCGGCGTTGCCCCGCTTCGCCTTGGTTCGAAGATGCGGCTTTTGATTTCGCGAAACGGAGGAATCGTTGCGTCGCCGGAATCAACCGCCTCGGCGCTCATTGCCATCGAAAACAGCGAGGATGTTTCCATCACGAGCCTTGAGGAAGGCAGTGGAGTTGTTGATGGGGCCGGGAAATCCGTTACCGGTATCAGTGTCACGGGCGGCGCAAGGATCAATATCGACCATATTATCATCCAAGGCTGCGGCGTGATGGCGATTGATTACAAGGGCCGCGATGCAGCGGCGTTCAACGAAGCCGCCAGCGCGACCCGTTGCCAGTTCTCCGAAAATGCCGACGGGCTCCGCGTGGACGAGACGGCTGCCTTCCAGTGCCTCGACAATAACTTTTCCCTAAACACTGGGACGGCGCTGACAATCACATCGATCAACAGCATCGTCGCCGGAAATCAATTCGAAGGGAACAAGGTCGCCATCCGCAGCGGCTCGGACCGAGGGGTCATCGCCCGCAACAAAATCGCCGACAAGGCCGCGCTGGAACTCACCGCCGCCAGCAAAGGCAATCTCGTCACGGAGAACATCGGCCGCGCACCCAACCACCAACTCGTTCTCGCCGGATCCACTCAGCAACTTTTCCGCAACGACATCGCCGGTTCGGCCACGCTGGATGGGGCTGCCAAGGACATTTTCCTCATCGGCAATGCCAACCTCGAAACCGACATGTCCGCCCCGGGGCTTAAGTTTTTCAACCCGACGACCTATGGCCATCCTCATAAGGATGCCGTGATCGTCGCGGGGATGGGTCGCTACGACTTGCCGGTGATCAAGGGCGGCGAACTAAAACGAAAAGCAGACCAGGAGGTATCCCCACCTGTGGATATCGACATCGTCCAGAGCGCGCTTGACCAAGCACGCGCCGAGCATCCGAACGATGTGATCGTGGCCGAACTCGAAGGCGAATTCGTCTCCCGCACGGGGAGGGGACTCGTGCTCCCGCCGAACACCTGCTTCATCCTCAAGGGCCGCATCCTCGCCGAACTCGGCATTCCCCTCGAGCCACCTTGGGAGCGGGAGGCCGAGCACACGCAGTTGCTTATGCTTCCGGAAACGGGTTTCTGCTCTGTCTCCGGAGGCAAGCTGGATGCGGCTCGGCAGGCATTTTACCCGATTAACGCCTTCACCGGCAGCGTCGCCGTCATCGAAGGTGTGAACGTCGCGTCTGGTGCCCGCGACGGCATTTACACCAAGACCCGCAAGCGCGATCCGCTTTTCATCTACCGCTCGAATTTCTACGCCAACGGAGGCCGCGGCATCTGGGCCCATGTCTGCAGCCGCGTCCACTCGATCGCCAATAATTGCGTGGCAAACAACATGGACGGTATCGACCTCGACGCCGGCAGCATTGACGGCACGGCGCTTTTTAACATCTGCACCGGCAACCGCCGCCACGGCGTTTTCATCGAGGAAGGCATCCAGCACAACATCGCCTTCGCAAACACGCTCAATGCGAATCTCCAGGCGGGCGTCCATGTCTGGAACGAAGAGGTCAAAAAAAACACCGGCCCGAATGTGGTCTCCGCCAACGAATGCAACGGCAACCGCCGCGGTGTCAGTGTGGGCGGGCGTGCCTCGGACATCACCGCCAACGGAAATTTCTTATTCAACAATGTCTGCCGCGAGAACTGGCTGGATGGCATTTTGACGGGCAACTCGAACAGCAAGGGAAACTACTTCAGCCAAATCGTGGTCGGCCAAAACAACGACAAGGACATCGTCAACCCCGAGTCCGCTGCGGCGTTATTCCTGAGCGATGTGGAAGCCGAGTAGTATCAAAGCACCCCGCGCCAAGAGGGGGCGGCTTGTCAGTGTCACCGGCATTCCAAAAAAATCTGGTCTCGTTTGGGCGCTGATTGGCCTTTGTTTTGTCAGCTTCCACTCTCTTGCGTCGCCAGTAGATGTTGTTGTCTACGGTGCCACGGCGGGAGGAACCATGGCGGCCATTGCCGCAGCCCAACAAGGCGCCAGCGTCGTCCTCCTTGAACCGCGCAACCATGTCGGCGGAATGCTCTCGGGCGGACTCGGCCGCACCGACATGGACCGGCAGGAAAATGTCATCGGCGGGCTCGCGTTGGAATTTTTCCGCCGCGCGGGGAAACACTACGGGCAGGAGGTCGCCTGGATGTTCGAGCCGCATGTCGCCGAGGGGATCCTCAAGGAAATGCTCGCCGAGCAGAAAGTGCCAGTGAAGTTCGGGCAGGCGCTTGCTTCGATCGATGAAACGGACGGCCGCATTCGCTCGCTCAAAACCACCGACGGCACCGAATACTCGGCGAAGGTTTTCATCGACGCCACCTACGAGGGCGACCTCATGAAAGCCGCCGGCGTTTCCTACAAAGTGGGCCGCGAGGGCCGCGATACCTACGGCGAATCCCTCGCCGGCCGCCGCGATCTCCTTCGCAGCAACCATCAGATCAATTATCCCATCTCGCCGTGGAAGGACGGCAAGCTCCTGCCACACATCACCGCCGAGGAGGACCTCGCAGCCACCGGCGCGGGTGATGGAAAATTCCAAGCCTACAATTTCCGCCTCTGCCTCACGAATGTGGAAGCCAACCGCATTCCGATCACCAAGCCCGAGGGCTACGACCCCGCCCGCTACGAGCTTCTGCGGCGCTGCATCGAGGTCGGTGGGGAAAAAGTCGACCGCATCCTGGGCATCAAGCCAATGCCGAACGGCAAGTCGGATGTGAATGCGGGCTATCCGATTTCCCTCAACCTCCCCGGCGCAAATCAGGATTACCCCGACGGCTCGCCCGAGCGGCGCAAAGAAATCTGGAAGCAGCACCTCGATTGGGCGCACGGGCTTGTCTATTTCGTGCAGAACGACCCCTCGGTGCCCCAAAACGTGCGGGAGAAATATTCGCAATGGGGACTCTGCAAGGACGAGTTCACCGACACCGGTGGCTGGCCGCACCAGCTCTACATCCGCGAAGCCCGCAAGATGAAGGGCGAATACCTCCTCACCCAACACGACCTCATGACCGACCGCCGCAAGAACGACGCGATCGGCATGGCCGGCTACAATATCGACATCCGCGAGGTCCAATGGGTCTCGATGCGCACCTTCTTTTTCCCGAAAGCCGAAGACCAGGTTTACATGGAGGGCTACGTCAGCCAACCCGTCGAGCCAT
>CALFPA010000109.1 GCA_937919825.1 uncultured Spartobacteria bacterium
CAGATGCTAACACCCGCTCGATCACGAAGGCAAATGTGAGTGCCTTTCTTGAGGGGCTTGGATTGGCGGCTGGGACGATTAACACATTCCGCCGTGATCTGCGGACACTTTTCGAGTTTGCTGTGGAGCGTGAGTATGTGGAGGTCAATCCTGTTCGGGTTAAGCCGATAAAATGCAAGGATGCCAAAATCGAAATTCTCTCTGTGGATCAGACAGCTCGCCTTTTGAGTTCGTGTGATTCTGAAACACTCCCTCCGGTTGCGATTGCCGCCTTTTGTGGGTTGCGGCAAGCAGAGATCGAGCGTCTGGATTGGAGAATGGTCGATCTTGACGAAAAAGTCATTACGGTGGATGCGGATATTTCAAAGACTGGTAGCCGCAGGGTTGTAGATATTCCCGATTGTGCGCTGCGGTGGCTTGAGCCTCATGCAAAGGACAGAGGTAAGGTGATGCCTTCACGGTTTCGGATTCTTTTTGATAGGGTGCGGGTGCGTGCAGGTTTCAAGTCATCATTCGACCAGCGGCGGGATGCGGTTCTCCAGACCCTTCTGCAAAGTAAAACTAAACTTGAACCGTGGCCTGCAAATTGCCTTCGCCATAGTGCGATTTCGTATCGCTTGACGCAGTGCAAAGATATTGGGCAGGTGGCCACAGTTGCCGGAAATTCTCCCTCAATCATCAAGAGCCACTATTTGGAATTGGTGAAACCCTCGGCGGCGGATGCCTACTTCAAAATCAGTCCGACCACGACTGATGGGAAGGTCGTTAAATTTCCTGCTGCGGGGTAATTGCTATGCCTGCCAAAAAGAAAAAATCGACGGCTGCCATAAAGCCAATGTCGATGCCCATGCCCAAAAGCCTTTTAGACTTCAAATATCCCGAGGGGTTCGACGAAACTGGCCGCAGGCTATTGGCTCGTTGCCGAGAGTTTGCCCTTTTCGAACTTTATGAGGTTGGCGGTTCCACCGAGTTGGTTACAGCCCCAAAAATTGAAAGGGCGATGCTCCGCTCGCTGCTGCGCATCAACAATTCACTTGAGAAGGGTGATACCGATGAGCGCATCGATTTGGCAGTCGCTTTTTTGAAAATCTGGCGTTTCAAAAAGCGTGGCTATAAAGGCTCTGAAGTGCCTCTTGCTCGGGTGGTTGGAGAGGTTCTTGGGAGTGCGATGAGCAAGGTTCTACGCTCAAGTGATTGCGCGAATGAAGCAGATATAGTCGGGAAGAAATTCCGAGACGCCGTGTTGGGCGTCGCTCGGTATGAAGGGAAAATCCCAGACAAGCGATCCAAGACAAAAGCAGGTGCAATTGCCGTTCTTATTTGGGAGGCGCAGGATTTATTTAAACACCTAAAAACCCGCCCAAGAAAAAGCCACATCATCCAACAACTTGAGTATCTCGGCTACGGAATCAAAGGGAAGGACGCCAAAAAAAGATGGGAGATTAGATTTAGTTCTGCGGGCTTGGATCGGCTCCCAGACTGACGCTCCGGTCGTTGAGGTTGTCCCCATATAAACGGCCAAACAAGGAGGATTAGTTTTTTGCGAATAATCTGTTGGGGTCATGAAAGACGCCATCCGACTCCGACAGGCCGCGAACGAAACATCAGCAATGCGACTCGGTGAAGCCGCAACGCGAGTGAGTTGTTCCCGGCGTTTCCTCGAACATGAAATCAAAGCTGGGCGACTCTCGGTCGTGAGGCTTTCACCAAGATGCGTTCGCATCCGGCCAGCAGACCTTGCCGAATATTTGGAAAGGAATGCCGTCTCAATATGAGAACCATCGATCCACGAAAAAGCCCGTGCGCTAACACGGGCCGGGATTCGCTTGAGAATCTATCGCTAACCTTGCCGAGAAATCCGCCGTTGTCAATCCAACGCTCACAATCCGGGGCGAAGATTCTTTTGGGATGGGTGGCCGAGGCCCGGAGGATTCACCAGCTCGCCCGGGACACCAAACGCGAAATTCACGCCATCGCGCTGGAACGGCAATTAAACGGGATCAGTGAGCAGATAGGGAGGTATTGCTAATGGCGCTCCCGCTTTTTGATCCAGACCGAGAACACGCCGTCATCGGCTACATTGTCGGGGCAGGCTTTCATGGCGTTGCCGATCCGGGCCGAACTCATCCGAATGTGTTCACCAGCCCGCTTCGATCCGTCATCTACGAGGCCGCGCTTTACCTGCACAGGGTTGGCAAGAAACCCAACGGCCACACTATTGCCGAGGTGATCGAGCGGGACACGCTGCTCTCGCGGATCGCCAAGGAAGCCGCAGCCGCCGAGGGATTGCCCGATTGGCAAAGCTACCTCGCTGGGGTGGATATTTCGCTCATCAATAATCCCGCCGGGGGAGAGATTGTTACCGAATATCTGGCCGACATCACCGAGGCCGCAGGACGCCGCAAAGATGCCGAGATTGGCAAGAAACTCGCCAACGCCGAAATCTCCCGAGCCGATGCAATGGAGGCTTTGGCGGGCATCGAATCGGCAGGGGCAAGACCGCCGCGCTTCGCAGACTTCAAGCCGATTCTTGAAGGTGGATTTAAGAGAGAAATGCCATCCGTGTGCGAAGCCATGCCGGGGAAGTTTCTTCTCTACGCTGGTCGAATAAACGAGTTTCACGGCGAAAGCGGAATCGGGAAAACCAACATCTCCCTTGCCATTGCCGCCCGCATCATGGAGGCCGGGGGCGTTGTCTTGTTTCTCGACCCCGAGGACAACCCGCAGGGCATCGCGCAAAGATTCGTCGCTCTTGGCGGAAATCCCGACCACCTTCTCTCCCGCTTTAAATATGTCCACAATCCCGAGCCGTCCGACTATCCCGGCTTGATCGAGTGGTCGAAGCGCGAAAAGCCCCAAGCGGTCTTTCTCGACGGCATGGCCGAGGCTTTGGTTGCCGATGGCTACAATGAGAACAAGGCCGAGGATGTCTTGCCCTTCCTTCGCTTGCGCGTCCGACCCTTTGCCGATGCCGGGGCCGCCGTTGTCCTTGCGGACCATGTGGCCAAGAACGAAGAAAGCAGGGGACGCAACCCCCGAGGATCGGGCGGAAAGATTGGACGCTATGACGGGGCTGTTTATGTTGTTGAACTCGTCAAAGCCTACTCGCCGGAAACAGCCGGGGCCGTCCGACTCATCATTGCCAAGGATCGCAACGGCGGTGTTGGTCATGTCTGGCAACGCATTGCCGAGCTACATTTCGCCCCGGGTGAGGTCGGAATCACGCAGGTTTCTTTCAGTCTTCCCAATGATTCTGGCAAGCCATTCATGCCGACTACTTTAATGGAAAAAGTCAGTATGTTTGTGGAGTCTTGCGACCTCGCCCCGAGCAAAAACGCAATCGAACACGCCATCCACGGCAGAAATGAGTTTAAAAGGCAGGCTATCTCGTTCCTCGTTCAGCTTGGATATTTAAAAGAAGAAAAGGACGGACGGGGCTTGCATTATTCTTCAGCAAAGCCTTTTAGAGAAAAACAATTTTCAAAAGCCGCATGAGCTTCGCCCTTCGCCCCGACTTCGCCCCTATTCGCCCCGGGGCGAACTGCCCGCCGACCTCGCCCCTCGCCCCCACCCTTTACAAGGGGGCGAGCGGGGCGAGGTGGTCTTGGGATGAAGGTCAAAGAGTCCAACCCAACAGATTCACATGACCATCCTTTTCGACACTCGCGAACCCGATCCGCATCCGTGGGCCGCG
>CALFPA010000110.1 GCA_937919825.1 uncultured Spartobacteria bacterium
CTCTGTGGTGAGAACATTTTTGCATTTGCTCGTCGCTCGACTCTCGACGCTCGACTCTTCCCCGCCCGGCTTCGCGGGAACCGGATGCGGCAAATACACCACAGGCATGCGAATCAACCCCGCCAGCGCCCTTCGCATCGCATGTGTCTCCACCCCCAGAACCAGCTTCCCACTCTCCACATCCCCGCGTAACCGAGCAAACAGCCAAGCCATCAACCGCGTCGTCGGCCCGCCAGTCCAATGCGCCTTACCCGATTCATCCAGCCGAATCGGTAAATTCGGAAAAAACAAAAGCACCCTCGACTCCTTCGGCACCGATCCCGTCTTCAAAATCAACCACCACCCCAACAAGTTATGCACCAGCACCGTGGGGACGAAGATCCAGTCCGGCGAAGCCGGACTGGAGTCGAGCGTCGAGCGTCGAGTGTCGAGAGCCTGCGCCTCCGGCGCTGTGGCGGGTTGGGCTGAAAACTGTTCTCTGAAAACTTTTCTTACTGCCACAAATGTGGCCAACGCATGCCCCGGCACCCGCAGATACCGCTTCAGCGCCCCTGCCCCATCCCCCATGCGGTGCCAGATCGACTCCGGTAGCACGGGCCTCGCCCCCGTCTGCTCCATTACAAACCCCTGCGCCTTGCGATCGCACAGCACAACCACATAATCCCCCAGCACCCGCAACTCACGCACAAAAGTCGAGACATACTCCAGCCAATGCCCCTTCCGATCTCGGAGTGCATCCTCAACGATCAGCCAATTCATTTCTTATTCAGCGAGCAACTTGGGATATCGCCCTTTCCGTAATTTTTCCAAAGTCTCCTCCGTCAGTCTCCATGGCTCTCCCGGGATGTTTAAAATCAACTCCCTCCAAACGATCTCAAACGCCCGCATCGCCTCCGGCTCATCAAAACAAATCCCCACTGGCAAAAGCGGCTCCACATCCTCCAACAAGCTGCCGCGCAACTTTTCCAGCATCCGCCGCTCGGCCTCGTTCCTCGAAATCGCCAACCCCTCCATTTTCAAATAGTGCAGAAACGCCTCTACCACCGATACGGAATTCATCTCCAGATATCTGAACCCGTAATACAAATCAAAAAGATCCCGATTCTTGCGCCTTTGCAACAAAGCCCGCAGCTTTGTTCCAAAAAGTTCCTCGGTCTGAAAAGATTCCACGGAAACACGCGCGCTATGCCATGAATTTTCCATCGCGAAGGCATACTGTTTGGTCCCCAGCAGACTCCCGTGTTCCCGCGTATTGATTTCCACCTTTAGCTTCATAGGCTTGCTCTCACCCTCGGGCACAAACTTGAAAAACAAGTGCATCGAATGCACCGCTTGTGCTACCTTGCACGGCCCCAACCACCCGAGCGCCTCCCGAATCCCATCCAAAGTCTCACCCACAGGCTCAGGCCTCAACTGGACAAGATCGATATCCTCCGAGTAGCGCAGCGGCCTTGGAAACAGAAATTTATTGATCGCCGTCCCGCCTCGAAAAGCGATCCTCCCCTTCAGCTTCTCCGAGGAAAACAGATCGCACAACGCCCGCGAAATCACCAAATCCTGCTCCACTTGGCGGAACTCCGGCCACGGCGACACAGCCCGCCACTCCTGAATAAAACCCCTTGGAATCATACTTCTACCTCCGGTGTCTCATTAAGCAAAAGCCTCCAGCGCTCATCTCGGGCACCCCCACCAGGAAAAATCTCCGTATCATCTATAACACCCGTCAAAAGAGGCTTGTAGGACTTCACTCCACGCACCGCATCCACAAGCGCCGCAGCCTGCCGCCCATGCCCCGACCACTCCAGCAAATATCCCAAACGGCACAACACCGAAGCCCCATACCCCCTGGTCGCAGCACGCAACTTCGTCGATGACACCTGCCCACCCAAATCCTTGACAATTTGCGCCACATTGTTCAGCCCCCCCGCCCGACTCACATACCGCACACAATCCAATAGCGCCAACTCCACCCCCGCCACCTTCACATAACCTGCATCCCCCTTGATCTGATCCAAGCAATCCGAATGGTTCACCTTCTCAAAAGCTTCATTCTCCTGATAAACAAACTCCACCCGCCTCCGCCCCATCTCCAACCTCGGCAACTGCCTCGGCACCACCACTTGAAAAACCATCCCCGCCTGATGTGAGGACCCATGAAAAGCCGCCGCACTCAACAAAGACACCCGATAATCCAAATTCAAAAAAGCCATCAACGCATCGATCCACAAAATAGGATCCGGCCCCGCCACCCGATCCTCCGGCCGCACAATCACAAAAAAACCCGTCCTCGGCTTGGCAATCCGCCCCTTCGCCAGCAACCTGCCTGCCGCCGCATTGAAGCTAACCGAAGTCATTCCCACGCCCTCCAGCGCCTCACGCTTCAGAAAGCTAAGACGACCCGCCAACAGCAACTCATCCAGCCATTTTTCCAGTCGAATCATTCCCCATACATATTCGAATTGATAACAAAAACAATGTTTTTTTTATATGAATGGGTATCAGGGAAGACGAGAGCCCCCGAAGTAATCCAGCGTCGAGAGCCTGCGCCTTCAGCGCTGTATCCGGCAGCGGGTCACTGGTGGCGGGTAAAGCAGCAGGGCTATCCGCAGAGCGGATGAGCGTTGTGTTTTCAGAATCCCGTGCCGGAGCGTGTCGAGCGTCGATGGTCGAGCGTCGATGGTCAAAGCAGGGCGTTGCACTCGCGAAGCGAGCAGGCGATTCAGAAAACGGCGAGTCGGCAAGCTTGCTTGACAGGGAGCCTAATTCGGAAGAGCCAGCACAGGTTCCCTGGGCGTTGCCCTGCAGCTCTCCTTGCGTGTCAACTCCAACTCTGTGCCCTCTGTGTCCTCTGTGGTTAAATTCCTTGAAGAACTTCCTTATCGCGAAAAATGTGGCCACCGCATGTCCTGGCACCCGCAGATACCGCTTCAGCGTTCCAGCCCGATCACCCATCCGGTGCCAGATCGACTCCGGCAGCACCGGCCTCGCCCCCGTCTGCTCCATTA
>CALFPA010000111.1 GCA_937919825.1 uncultured Spartobacteria bacterium
AAATATCCAGCGCATCCCATGGCAACCACTAAAAGAATAATCCAATGAATCGCAAATGTTTCGCTTTGATTTACTCCCTCATTTTTCCTTTTTGATAGGTTTACACTTTCAGTTTCGCCTTTCGACTTCCTAGCGGGGGTCTCGCTATGTGGCTTGATGCTGGCAGCGGGCTGATTTTCATTTTGCGTGCGTTGAGCTCCACCTCTGCATAGCAAAACGAGAGAAGCTGCTAAAATGGCTAACGCGGCCCATTCCAATACAAGCACCTCCACACGAAGCCGAGCAGTTCCATACTCTACCGCTGGCGCCGCCCATAGTGCTTCAGCAGTAGTTTCGCTATGCTGGATGTCATTCCCATCGCGCACTGTGACCTCCCAAGGAGCGAAAACACAGGAAAGAACAAATGTGATACCAGCGATGCCAAGCGTCCATTTCTGTTTTAAATTCATAAGATGTCCTGTGGAGATTTTATGCATATTATCTATTATGCAGCTATTTTTAAAGAAAAATTAAGATTAATGGTCCCACGCATTCACATATTCTTGGGTGTCTGCGAATAAAGCCCTAATGCCGGTTTAATTCCCCAAAATACGGCGGGTGAGCGCCTTTTCATGTCTGGCGGCGTGAATTACGGCAACCACGACGACAGATTTGGTGTTTTCTTCAACCGAATAAACAACTTTGTAGGGAAATTTGTTCGGATAGCGCCAACGAATATTTCGGCCAGGCTGCTTTTTTGAATTCAGTAGCGGATTGATTGCCAAAGAGGCCCATACTTGCAGAACCTCCTCTGTGAATCTGGCACCCAGTCCCGCCAGCTTGCCTTCATACCAGTCTGACGCCGCTGTCAGATCGGCATAAACTTCGGGCAAAACAACAACACTCCAGCTCACAAACCGAGCCTCGAGCGAAGCTTGGTCTCCATTTCGCTCGCCGGAATCGCCCTGGAAGGATCCGCTGCGTAGTCCGATAGCCGCGCTTCTACCATCACCAATTCTTCCGGGGAGAGTCCCTGCTCATCCAATTCCAAAACATTCTTCAGCAACTCCTGCCTCTGGCTCGCAGTAAAGCGCGGCAATTCCTCAAGAACCTGTGCAAAGCTCATAACAACGATAATAACGCCTCCGAATCAAAAATCGATTTTTTCATCACTGGCAAAATCGTCGAAGACGGGGTGAAGGTGAGGTGAGGATTCCATTTTGGGCTTAAATTTGCTCAAAGGTCCGGTATGGCCTCCAAAAAACCGCTAAGGTCGTCGTCGGGGATTTGGGTTTGGCCCGGGTGGATTTCGAGGAGGATTTGGGTGTGGCGGGCGAGGATTTGGGCGTTGGTGCGCTGGGCGATGTCGGCTGCAGGCGTGAGGTGATTCAGGATAATGCCGGGGCAGGGGAGTGAGCGGGTGCGGATGCTTTCAAGGGTGAGGAGGGTGTGGTTGATGCAGCCAAGGCGGTTTGCGACGACGGGAATCACGGGCAAGCCGAGACGGACGGCGAGGTCGGCGAGGGTTTCGGTGTCGGTGACGGGGACGAGCCAGCCGCCGGCGCCTTCGACGAGGAGGGAGGAGTGTTTGGAGGAAAGTTTTCGGAACCAGTCGATGAGCGGATCGAGCGAGAGAGTGCGGTTTTCGAGTTGCGCGGCGACGAGCGGGGCGGCGGGGGCTTGAAGCCAGATGGGGTTGGTTTCGTCGAGGGAGAGAGTGTTTCCTGAGGCGGCGCGGAGGATTTCGACATCGGAGCGTTCGCCGCTGCAGAGGGGCTTGAGAGCGATGGTGCCGAGTCCCGCTTCGCGGAGGGCGCTGGTGAGGAGCGCGGTGGTGAAGGTTTTTCCCACGCCTGTGTCGGTGCCGGTGAGGAAGAGGTTCATGAGGAGGTTAGCGCCTTCGAAAAATGTTCCATTTTCCGCTACGGGGAGGGCCGGTGAGGGTCATCGGTCGCCGCCGGTGAGTTCGAGAAAGACAGTTTCGAGCGAGCGCTCGGGCTGGCGGGTGGCAATGAGGCTCGCGCTGGATGCGGCGACGAGGTTTTGGATTTGCGCGGCGAGTTCGGGCGTGGCGTTTTCGATGACGAACTCGGTTTGGTTTTTCACGCGGACGAGATCTTCCAGCGGGCCTTCGCAGATCATTTCGCCTCGGGCCATGATACCGACGCGGTCGCAGATTTCCTGCACCTGCTCGAGGAGGTGGGAGGTGAGGAGGATGGTCTTGCCGCGTTTTTTGAGGTCGAGAATAAGGTCGCGGATTTGGTGAGAACCGGCGGGGTCGACTCCGGCGGTGGGTTCGTCGAGGACGACAAGGCCTGGGTCGTGGACGAGGGCCTGGGCAAGGCCGATGCGTTGGAGCATGCCCTTCGAGAAGCCGCCAACACGGCGGTCGCGGGCGTCGCGCAGGCCGACGAGATCGATGAGTTCATCGATGCGGGTGGTGAGTTTTTTTCCCGAGAGGCCGCAGATTTTTCCGTGGAAGGAGAGGAGTTCGGCGGCGGTGAGAAATTTGTGGAAGTAGGGATTCTCGGGGAGGAAGCCGACATCGCGGCGGCTGCGATATTCGCGGCTGTCCTTGCCGAAGACGAGGGCTCGGCCGGAGTTTGGCGTGACGAGGCCAAGGAGGATTTTGAGCGTGGTGCTTTTGCCGCAGCCGTTCGGTCCGAGGAGGCCGTAGACCTGGCCGGGCTCGACGACAAGGCTGAGGTTTTTCACGGCCTGAACGCGCTGGCGGCGGAGCGGGACGGGGAAGACTTTTGAGATGTTCTCGATCTGGACGGCAGGCGTGCTCATGGGACGATGGAAAAGCCGCGAAGGCCGGTGGGACGGGCGATTTCGCGCGGGCTTTCGAGGGTGATGTGGCCGGCGAGGGCGCTGGTGCGGATGGCTTCAAGGAAGGCATCGACTTCGTCGTGGTCGCCGATGGCGAGGAGTTCGACCCGGCCGTCGGGGAGGTTGGCGACGGTGCCGGAAACTTCAAATTCGCGGGCGAGGTTTTTAACTGTGTAACGGAAGCCTACGCCTTGGACGCGGCCTTCGTAGTGGACGCGCAGGGTTTTCATGGATTGACCACAATCGAAAAGGCGGGGGCCTTTGAGATAGACCAACGCCAGTTGGCCCGAAGGGCGAGACGAGCGGGAGCGAGCGAGTCAAAGGACACAGAGGACACGGAGAGGGAGGATTTCATTTCCGGATCTGGCCTTGGCCTCGGATGAGGTATTTGTAGGTGGTCAATTCTTCGAGGCCCATGGGGCCGCGGGCGTGGAGTTTGTCGGTGCTGATGCCGATCTCGGCACCGAATCCGAATTCACCGCCGTCCGTGAAGCGGGTGGAGGCGTTCCAGTAGACCGTGGCGGAATCGACGCTGGCGAGAAATTCTTGGGCCGAGGTTTCGTTGTTCGTGACGATCGCGTCGCTGTGGTGGGAGCCGAAGGTTTCAATGTGGTCGATGGCGGCGGCGAGGTTTTCGACAACGCGGACGGAGAGGATGAGGTCGAGCCACTCGGTGCGGAACGAGGATTCGTCGGCTTCGCGGAGTTTCGGGTAGCCGAGCGCGGAGAGGATTTGGTGCGCGGCGGGGTCGGCCACGAGCTCGACTTGGTTTTTGGAAAATTCTTCGGAGGCGAGTTGGAAAAACTCGGCGGCGATGTCACGGTGGACGAGGAGGGTTTCCATGGCATTGCAGACGCCGGGGCGCTGGCACTTTGCGTTGAGGGCAATGTCGAGGGCCATGCGGAGGTCGGCTTCGCGGTCCACGAACACATGGCAGATGCCGTCGTAGTGCTTGATGACGGGCATGCGGGCGGCGGCGACGACGGCTTCGATGAGCGAGTGGCCCCCGCGCGGGATGATGACATCCATGAATTGGTCCATGGCCGCCATGATTTTCACGGCTTCGCGGTCCTTGGTCGGGATGAGTTGGACGGAGTAGTCGGGCAGGCCGGCGTTGAATCCGCCGGCTTGGAGAGCTTTGGCGATGGCGAGGTTCGAGGCGAGGGCCTCGGAGCCGCCGCGGAGGATGACGGCGTTACCGGTTTTGATGCAGAGAACGGCGGCGTCGGCGGTGACATTCGGGCGGGATTCGTAAATGATGCCGATGACGCCGATGGGGGTGCGGATTTTTTGGAGATGGATGCCGTTGGGTTGGGTCCAGTCGCGGAGGATTTCGCCAACGGGATCGGGCAGCGAGGCGACTTGGCGGATGCCGTCGGCCATTTCAGCGATGCGTTTTTCCGTAAGGCGGAGGCGGTCGATCGAGGCTTTGGTGAGGCCGTTCTTTTCGGCTTCGGCGACATCGGCGGCGTTCGCCTCAAGGATGTCGGGCAGGCGGACGATCAACTCGTCGGCCATCGCGATGAGGACGGAGTTTTTGGTTTTCGAATCAAGCCGGGCGAGGGCACGCGAGGCGGCGCGGGCGTTTTTGCCGATGTGGTGAATTTGATCCTGAAGACTGCTCATGGCGCGAAGGGCGTGTAATCCAAACCATGCGCTTCGGCAACGACCTTGCAGTGGATTTTTCCATCCTGAACGCTGAGGCCGTCGACGAGGCCGGGGGCGCGCTGGAAGGCCTCCTTCAGCGGGTAATCGGCGAGCGCTTCGATGTAGCGGTAGGTCACATTGGTGAGGGCTTGCGTGGCGGTGCGGGCGTAGGCGCCGGGCATGTTTGCGACGCAATAATGGACGATCCCTTCCTCGACAAAAGTCGGATTGTCGTGCGTGGTCGGGCGGGAGGTTTCGAGGCAGCCACCCTGGTCGATGGCGATATCCACCACAACGCTATTGGGTTTCATCAGGCGGAGCATTTCGCGGGTGATGAGCTTCGGGGCTTTGGCGCCGGGGACAAGCACCGCGCCGATGAGAAGATCCACGGTCGGCAGGAGGTCGAGCAGGCTGGCTTCGCTGGAGTAGAGCGTGTGGGCGGTGCCCATGGTGATGTCGAGAAAGCGCATCCGCTCGAGATCGACTTCGAGGATCGTGACATCGGCTCCGAGGCCGGTCCCCATGCGGGCGGCGTTGACTCCAGCGGTGCCGCCGCCGATGACGACGACTTTTCCGGGAAGAACTCCGGGGACGCCTCCGAGAAGGACGCCTTTTCCTCCGGTGTGTTTTGCTAAAAAATACCCGCCGACAAGGACGGACATGCGGCCCGCGATCTCGCTCATGGGCTCGAGGAGCGGGAGGCGGTTGTTCACCCGCACGGTTTCATAGGCAATGCTGGTCGCGCCGGTTTTTTGGAGAGCCTCGGTGAGGGGTTTGCTGGCAGCGAGGTGGAGGTAGGTGAAGAGGATCTGGTCTTTGCGAAGCAGGCCGTATTCCTCGGGCAGCGGCTCTTTGACTTTCACCACCAAGTCCGCGCGCTCGAAAACCTCCGCGTGGCTTTTGACGATCTCCGCGCCGGCTTGGGCGTAGTTGTCATCGCCGAAGCCGATGCCCGCACCGGCGTTTGTTTCGACGAGCACTTTGTGGCCGTGCTTGATGAGTTGGTAGGCCGCCGAGGGGAGGAGGGCGACGCGGTGCTCCTGGGCTTTGATTTCCTTGGGGACGCCGATGATCATGGGGGAAAATATGAACCAATGGCCAACAATCGAAAGCCGTTTCTCGCTTGATCGCTTCGCCAGACGCTGGTCTGTTCAATAATAGTGCGTCGCGTTTTTTCCATTCTAGCCTGCCTGTTGCTCGGAGCACCTTCCGGCTTCAGCCAAACCGAGGAGCAATTTTCCGAGGATTTGCGGGAGAGTTCCGACGAGCACATGCGGGAGGAATTGGGGGTCAATCCCATCACCTCGCCCTCGATCGCGAACCTGCTCAACGACCTCGAGGTTTTCCGCCCGATTCCGATCAAACTCATCGAAGCCACCGACCACTCGGCCTCTTTTGGCAACCGCCTTCAGACCGCGCTGCATTTTGGATCGCTTGTTGCGGACGGGTTCATGTTCACGCTCGCGGAGCGTCCGCAGGATATTCAAAACATCGGCAAGGAACTCATTCGTGAATCCAAGGCGCTCGGTGTCGGTGGTCAGTTGACGAAGCGCAGCAAAAGCCTCTTCGAGCTCTCTGACAAAGGCGACTGGGTCGGCATGCGCGAGGAATTAGTCCGCACACAGGACGATGTGGAGCAATCGATGATGGAGCTCCACGACGAGGAAATGGCCCACATCATCAGCCTCGGCGGGTGGTTGCGAGGGTTCCAGCTTGGTGCGACCAGCACCGAGGAGCGCTACTCCGAGGCCAAAGCCAAAGCCCTGGGGCGCATCGAGGTGGTGGAGTATTTCCTCGATCGTCTCGATACGCTGAATCCCCGCCTTAAGGAAACCGAGATGGTCGCGGCTTTCATCGCTCGGCTCCGCGAAATCCGACTTGTCATGGTGGAAACGCAGGGGGCGGTTCCGACCGAGGCGCAGGTTGCCAAACTCAAAAAACTCGCCGACCAGGCCGAGGCCGTTGCCACCGCGCGCGTCGATGCCGACGGAAAGTTTCTGGAAAAATCCAAACTGTAACGCCCGCCCCGCCCGTCTTGCGTCTCGACAGCCGGGCCGGGTTGGCTTTAATCCCACGCGTTCTCTATGAATATCCTGAATGTCATGTTGCAGCCGGAGGTTTTTCTGGTCTGGACCTCGTTGGCGAAAACCATCGGCCTTCTCGCAGTGATCCTCGGCTTGGTTTCCTACACGGTTTACGCGGAGCGCAAAATTTGCGCGTGGATCCAAGACCGCGTCGGCCCGAACCGCACCGGTATCCCGCTCACCGGCATTCGCATCCAAGGCCTCGGCCAGCCGATCGCCGACGCCCTCAAACTCCTCCTGAAGGAAAATTTCATCCCGGCCGAGGTAAACAAATTCTACTACTACATCGCGCCGAAGCTCTCGATGGTGCCGGCCATCTTGGTGCTGGCTGTCCTGCCGTTCGGCAGCTCGCTTTTCGGCATCCCGATGGTCATCGCCGATGTGAATATTGGCGTTCTTTATGTCTTCGCGGTTTCCTCATTGGGTGTTTACGGAATCGTGCTGGCCGGATGGGCTTCGAATTCGAAATACCCTTTCCTCGGCGGCATCCGCTCCAGCTCGCAGATGATTTCCTACGAGCTCGCGCTCGGGCTTTCGGTGATTCCGGTGTTCATGGTGTGCGGCACGCTCAGCCTTCCGGAAATCGTCCTTTGGCAGCGCGAGAACGGATGGATGGTTTTTCCACTGTGGGCCAAAGGTCTCACTTGGGATCTGATTCTCTCCGGTGACATCGGTGCGATCGCACAAACATTCACCGCTGGATTTTCTCTCCAACGCATCCTGCTTTGGGTGCCGATGCTGATTTCCTTTGTCATTTTCCTGATCGCCATGTTCGCCGAGACGAACCGCGCCCCGTTCGACCTTCCCGAGGCCGAGCAGGAGCTGGTCGGCGGCTACCACACCGAATATTCGGGCATGGGCTTCGCGTTGTTTTTCCTGGGCGAATACGCCGCGATGATTGCCGGCTCGGGCGTGATCGTGACCCTTTTCCTCGGCGGTTGGAGCTTTCCGCTCATTCCCGACGGCTCGTTGCCCGGCATCCCCGGCGTGCTCGCGGGGTTGGTGAACATCGGCGTGTTTTTCGCCAAGATCATCGCGCTTCTAATCTTCTTCATCTGGGTGCGCTGGACTGTGCCGCGTTTCCGCTACGACCAGCTCATGAAACTCGGCTGGTATGTGTTTTTTGAACTCGCGCTGGTGAATATTTTTATCGTCGCGTTCGTGCTGGCCTACATCAAATAACCTGATGCGGATTCTCCGTCCGAAAGACAAAGGCTACGCCGCCGCGCTTGCCTGTCTCCAACGCCATTCCTCGCCTGACCCGGCGGTGTCCAAAACCGTCGCCGAAATCCTCGCGAAGGTCGCCGCGAAAGGTGACGCCGCCCTTCTCGAGTTCACCAAAAAATTCGGCGGACCCGCGCTGAAGCCGTTTCAAATTTCCGTGACGCCCGCCGAGATCGCTGAGGCTTGCAATGGCCTGCCGAAGGATACCTGGAAAGCGATCGACGCCGCCCGCGCCAATGTGCGCGCCTTTGCCAAGCGGAGCCTGCGCAAGAGCTGGTTCATGAAAAACCGCCAAGGCGCGATCACCGGCGAGCGGTTCGATCCCTTCCGCCGCGTAGGCATCTACATCCCCGGCGGCACCGCGCCGTTGGTTTCCACAGCGGTGATGACCTGCACCCTCGCCGAGGCTGCTGGCGTTCCTGAAATTGTCGCCGTCACGCCCGCTGGCCCAGATGGAAAAGTCCACCCCGCGCTGCTCGCGGCGCTCTCGCGTTGCGGAGCGACCGAGATCTACCGCGTCGGCGGTGCGCAAGCCGTCGCCGCGCTGGCATTGGGAACCAAAACCATCCGCCCGGTCCAAAAAATCTTCGGTCCCGGCAATGCCTTCGTCGTTGAAGCCAAGCGCCAGGTTTTCGGCAAGGTCGCGATCGATCTCCTGCCCGGCCCGAGCGAGGTTTTGGTCATCGCTGACAAGACCGCCAACGCCGATTGGATCGCCGCCGACTTGTTGGCGCAGGCCGAGCACGGCCATGGCAGCCAAGCGATCCTGCTGACCGATTCCGAAAAAATCCTCACCGCCACCACGAAGTCGATCGAGCGCCAAACCAAACTCTCGAAACGCCCCGCCGAACTCGCCAAAGCGCTCAAGAACACGATCCTCGTTCTCGCCGAGAACATGAATGCCGCGATCCGGCTTGCCAATTCCTACGCCTCCGAGCATGTCTCGATTGCCACCGAGGCTCCCGGCGAAATCGCGATGCAACTCCACAGCTCTGGCGCGATTTTCCTCGGCGCGATGTCACCTGTTGCCGCTGGTGATTTCCTCGCCGGACCCAGCCACGAACTCCCCACCGGGGGCGCGGGCCATTCGTTTGCGGGCCTCACGGCCGACCAATTCCAGCGCCGCACGAGTGTAGTGATGTTCGATAAAAAATCCCTTAGTGCCTCGCTCCCGATCATCGAAAAATTCAGCGAGATCGAAGGCCTCGATGCTCACGGCCGCTCGGCCGCCATTCGCCTCGGCAAAAAGTGATCTGGAAAATCCGCAGCCGCGAAATCGATCTCACGCGGCGTGGCGTCGTCATGGGCATTGTGAATGTCACGCCCGATTCGTTTTCTGACGGTGGTGAGTTTCTCAACCCCGACGAGGCCTGCTCGCACGGCCTGTCGCTCGTTGCCGAGGGAGCCGAAATCCTCGATATCGGCGGGGAATCCACCCGTCCGGGTAGCGAGGGGGTTTCGGCTGAGGAGGAAACCCAGCGAGTTCTCCCCGTGATCCAAGCCCTCCGCCGCGCGACCAAGGTTCCCATTTCCATCGACACCTCGAAGGCCTCCGTCGCCCGCGCCGCTCTGGAGGCGGGTGCGGACATCATCAACGATGTCACCGGCCTGCGCGGTGATCCTGAAATGACGGCCCTCGCCGCTGAGTCACGCGCCGGGGTTGTTGTGATGCACATGCAGGGAACGCCGCGAACGATGCAGTCGGCGCCGACCTACGATGATGTGGTCGCCGAGGTCGGGGAATTTTTTCGACACTCCCTTGAGCGGGCGGTAGCGTTCGGCCTCGACCCGATGAGCATCGCCCTTGACCCAGGAATCGGTTTTGGAAAAACCCCCGCGCACAACCTCACTCTCCTCGCGGGTTTGAAATCCTTCGCGTCCCTCGCCCGTCCGCTTCTCATCGGCGTTTCGCGCAAATCCCTCCTCGGCCATTTCGCCAATTCCTCGGCGATGGAAGACCGCCTCTGGCCCGGCGTGGCATTGACCGCCCTCTGCCGCGAGCGCGGCGCGAGGATTTTCCGAGTCCACGAAGCCAAACCCCATGTTCTCGCGCTCCGCACAGCCGAGGCGCTCCAAGCTGATGTTTGAGGCCTCCTTTGCATTTCTGAAGGAGGAATGGACCTCCGGCGTTGAGATCGCAATCCTCGCGGCGGTCATTTATTACATTTATTCGTATCTCAAGGGGACCCACGGCGCTCGCATCCTCATCGGCCTCGCGCTGGTTTTTCTGACGCTGACTTTTGTCTCTCAGCTTTTGAACCTCGAGGTCATCGGCTGGCTGCTCCGGAGCATTTCCGTTTTCCTCGCCATCGCACTCGTCGTCATTTTCCAACCTGAACTCCGCCGCGCGCTCACTGAACTCGGTAGTCACCGGTTTTTCACTTCGCCCTCGCAAGAGCGCGAAACGGTGGAGGACATCACCGACACGGTTTTCGAGCTTTCCAGTAAAGGTTTTGGCGCCCTCATCGCGATCGAGCGGGACATCAATCTCAAGGGCTTTGTGGAAACCGGCGTGCCGATCGACGCCAAATTCACAAAGGAACTCATCCTTACAATCTTTCATCCCAAGACGGTCCTGCACGATGGCGGCTTGGTCGTGAGCGGCGACCGCATTGTGGCCGCTGCATGCATTTTTCCTCTCACTCAGCGCGAAGATTTGGACCGTAACCTCGGCCTGCGCCACCGCGCCGGGCTGGGCCTGGGCGAGGAGTCCGACGCCATCACACTCGTCGTCTCCGAAGAAACCGGGCAGGTTTCCATTTGCCATGCGGGGCGAATCGAGCGGAATCTGGGAGTCGAAAAATTCCGCCTGCGTCTCAGCCAACTCCTCTTCCAAGAAAAATATGAAAGCGATTCTGCTCAATCACTGGCAAGCGAAGCTGACGAGCCTGATTTTGGCCTCCGTCCTGTGGTATCTCATCAAGCAGGGCGTCGGCCGGACACCGGAGAGGCATAGCCCCACGCCGCCTCCCGCCGCAGCCGAAATGAAGAAACCACAGAAAAAATCTCCGTCGAAATGAGTCATAATCCGCGAAAACTTTTTGGAACCGATGGCGTTCGGGGCGTTGCCAACATCGAGCCCGTCACAGCGGAAACCGCCCTCAAGCTCGGCCGCGCCGCCGCCCATGTCTTCGCGCAAAACCGTTCCTCCTCGCGCGTTGGCCGTCTCAAAATCGTCATCGGTAAAGACACGCGTCTCTCCGGCTACATGCTCGAAAACGCCATGGTCGCGGGCCTCACCTCGCTCGGCGCCGACGCCCTGATCATCGGCCCGCTCCCCACGCCCGGCGTCGCTTACATCACCCGCTCGCTCCGAGCTGACGCAGGCATCGTCCTCTCCGCCTCTCACAATCCCTACGAGGACAACGGCATCAAATTTTTCCGCCACGACGGCTACAAACTCGACGACGAAATCGAAGCGCGGATCGAAAATCTCGTCTTCAGCGGAGAGATCGAAAGCATCCGCCCCACCGCCACGAAAATCGGCAAGGCCTACCGCATCGATGACGCCCTCGGCCGCTATGTCGAGTTTGCCAAGCAAAGCTTCCCTCGTGGCTTCACGCTCGAATCGCTTCGCATCGCTCTCGATTGCGGCAACGGCGCGGCCTACAAGTCCAGCCCCTGCATCCTTCGCGAACTGGGTGCCGACCTTGTCGTCATCAACAACCACCCCAACGGCACAAACATCAACGCCAACTGCGGCAGCACCCACCCCGGGCAAATTCAAAAACTCGTGCGCGACTGCAAAGCCCAAGTCGGCATCACGCATGACGGCGACGCCGACCGCGTCCTTCTCTGCGACGAAAATGGCGACCTCGTCGATGGCGACGAGATCATGGCCATCGCCGCCGTTGACCACCTCCAGCGCGGCTGCCTCGAAGGAAACACCCTCGTTGCCACCGTCATGAGCAATTTCGGCCTCGACGAAACCCTCGAATCCCGCGGCGGCAAAGTGCTCCGCACCAAAGTCGGCGACCGCTATGTCATCGAAGCCATGCTGCGCGACGGCCACAATGTCGGCGGCGAGCAGAGCGGCCACATGATCTTCCGCGACCATGCCAGCACTGGCGACGGCATCGTGAGCGCCCTCCAAATCCTCCGCGTCATGATCGAGACCGGCAAACCTCTCAGCGAGCTCCGGAAAGTCCTGAAAAAATATCCTCAGGCCCAGCGCAACCTCCGCGTGAAGGACAAGCCCCCGCTCGATACTCTCCCCGCGATCCAAAAACTCCTCGCCGCCGCCGAGTCCGACCTGCAAGGCAAAGGCCGAGTGCTCCTGCGCTATTCCGGCACCGAGCCGAAAATCCGACTCCTCATCGAAGGCCGCGACCAATCCGCCATCGACCTCCACGCCGACCGCATCGCCGAAGCGCTCCAAGCCGAAATCGGCGAGGGATAAAGTTCCCGTATCCACTGAGAATGGGAAATTGAAAACCGGAAGCCGGAAATCAATTTCTGCCGCGAATAAAAATCGGTTGGGTAGGTTCGCTGAGCCCCGCCCTACCTTGGATTCGATTTGGGCCTCTTGACCTTCGTGTCTTCGCGACTTCGTGTAAGAATTTTTATTCGTAGGCCAGTATCTTTTGGGGCTGGGACGGCCTTGGATTTAAAAAATTGCATGTTCGAAATTGACCGAGCGGACGGGTTTCTTCAGAAATAACGGCTCCATGCACGCCTCTCCCAATCTCTTGGTTCGTCTTCGCCGTAGCCTCATTGTTTTCCTGATGCTCCTTTTTTGTGGAAGCGCGGGGGCATCTGAAAACCCGCAGCCAGCAATCAATGCCGGTGACAACGCCTGGATGCTCGTGTGCACGGCGCTGGTGCTGATGATGACGGCGCCGGGGTTGATTCTTTTCTACGGCGGGCTGGTGCGGCGCAAAAATGTTTTGGCGACCATGATGCACAGCTTGATCCTGATGGCGCTGGCGTCGTTTCTCTGGATGGCGGTGGGCTACAGTATTGCGTTTGCGGACGGGAATGCCTTCTTCGGCAATCCGCTGCAGTATTTCTTTCTAGGCGGGGTCGGGGTGGAGCCGAATACCACCTACGCGGCGACGATTCCGCACCAGACCTTCATGCTTTTTCAAATGATGTTTGCCATTATTACGCCGGCTCTGATCAGCGGCGCGGTGGCGGAGAGAATTCGTTTCGGGGCCTACCTGCTCTTCATGTCACTTTGGATTCTATTAGTTTATTGTCCTTTGGCGCACATGGTTTGGGGGAATGGGGGGTTGTTCAACTGGGCCTTGGGCGGCCGGATTCCTGTGCTGGATTTCGCGGGCGGCATCGTGGTGCATATTTCCTCCGGCTTCGCGGCTCTGGTTGCGGCGATTTATCTCGGAAAGCGAAGCGGGTATCCCTCGGAGCCCATGATTCCTCACAATGTCGTGCTCTCGCTGATTGGCACTGGGCTTTTGTGGGTGGGTTGGTTTGGCTTCAATGCAGGAAGCGCTCTGACTGCTGGGGGCTTGGCGACTTCCGCCTTCTCCGCGACGCATTTTTCGGCAGTCGGTGCTACTCTGGCCTGGGTGGCGATCGAGTGGATTCTTGCAGGAAGGCCGAGTGTTCTCGGCGCAGCATCGGGCATGGTCGCCGGGTTGGCCACGATCACTCCGGCGTCTGGTTTTGTGGGAATCCCCGCCGCATTTTGCATCGGGCTGGCGGGTGGCGCAGCGTGCTACTTCGCAGTCTCCAGGCTGAAGCGTGCATTCAAATACGATGACTCGCTGGATGTCTTCGGAGTCCATTGCATGGGAAGCACGGTGGGCATTCTTTTGCTGGGACTACTAGCCGATCCAGCAGTGAATCCGCTCATCGCCGCTACCTTCACTCGCGATGGAGCCGCCGTCTCGCTCGCTGGAAGCTCGGGCCAATTTCTAAACCAACTGGCTGGGGTCGGTTTCACGATTCTTTACTCCGGGGTAGCCACATTGATCATTATCTGGGTCGTCGGCTTGATCACGCCATTGCGGGTCTCGCGTGAGGATGAGGATGCCGGCCTCGACATCTCCGAGCACGGCGAGAACGCTTACAACGATTGATGTTTTCCCAGCGGGGAAAATTTACCCCTCGCCGACCGCTCCGGCCAGCGCCCTCGTTTCCGAATTCCACGGGCTGGTAACGCTGAAGGGTTGTCAAACGGGGATTTGAATCTGAAGGGAATCTTCAGCTACCACCAAAGCACAGCGCAGGCGACAAGCAAGGCGCCGTAAGCGATGCCGCCGAGGCAGGAGATTTTCCAGCGGAGCGGGTTTGCGGTGGCCCACGCGATCAGGTCTCGGAGCAGATAGGGCATGCCGACACAAAATAGCCCGGCAGTAGCCCAGAGGTAGGCGAGAAGCGTCAGAAGAACGCGGCTCGATTCGTGTCGAAGCATAGCGGATTCGAGCAGGGGCTCGGCGGCGAGCAATAAGAGCATGCCCAGGGCGCGCACGGTCAGGAATTCCTCAACATACAACCACGAGAGAATCGCGCCGGCCACAATGGCGAGGAGCATCATACCGCGGAGCCTGGAAAATTCGCCGAGGTCGAGGTCTTGAACCATCACGAAGCTCCACGCCGCGGCGATCACGAGTAGGATCGCTGCCATGGGCCGTGAGCGAGGCAGGGCCTTGGCGAATCGCATGGCTCCAGCCGGATTCAACAGAGCGGCGGCATGCGAGACCAGCAAGAGAATCCCGGCGGCGAGCCCGGTGGTCTGAAGCGAAAGTTGGTAAATCATTTCTTCTTCTTTTTCTTTTTTTGCGGGGAGCGAGGCCGCTCGAGGCCTTCCCAGAGCCGTTTTTCGAGGGCCACCTGCGCCGCGGCGACCTGCGCCTCTTTTTTGCTGGAGCCTTGGCCTTGCCCGAGTTCGAGTGCGTTCCAGACAACGCAGCAGATGAAAATCTTGGAGTGTTCTGGCCCGGTTTGCGAAATGATCTGGTAGTCGGGGGCTGCGGGCTGGATCGCTTGGAGGATTTCCTGCAAATAGCCCTTCGGGTTGATCTCCTCGGGCTGGTTGGCGATTTCGGTGAAGACGCCATCCATTTGTCGCAGAATGAAAATGCGTGCGGCGTCGTAGCCTCCATCCAGATAGATCGCGCCGACGAGTGACTCGAAGGCATCGGCCAGAGTGGATGCTCGTTCGCGCCCGCCATTGGCCTCCTCGCCGTGTCCCATCATGATGAAGCTGCCGAGGTCGATGGCCACCGCCCGTTCGCGCAGAGCAGGCCGCGAGACGATACGGGTGCGGAGTTTCGTTAATTGGCCTTCGCCGAATTCGGGAAACATCCGGAAGAGGTGTTCGGTCACCGAGACCTGGATCACGGAGTCGCCGAGAAACTCCAAGCGCTGGTTATCAAAAGGATAATTTTTTCGCTCGAGCGAAATACTCGGGTGGGTGAGGGCCTCGGCGAGCAGGAGGCTGTTGCGGAATTTGTAGATGATCCGCTCCTCGAGCGGGTTCATGATGGAACTTTTCTGAGTCTCGATCATCGGAAGGCCGTCCCGAGGGGGGAAGCGGTTTCGATTTGGGTGAGTGTCTCGAACATGAAATCAGATTAGCGGTGGATGGACATCGGGCAAGTTCGGGATCGAAAGGGATTAAAGCGGTTGGTGGTCGCCTTGGGAAGCTGGCCCACTTTGGCTTTCACTGATCTGTGCGAGTTCGCGCGGGAGGGGTTTCGGGGTGACGAATACCTGCGCGTTCACTCCAATGGAGTCGAACAATTCGATGACATCACACGATCTCATACGAATGCATCCGAAGCTGACGGGTTGCCCGATATTTCGCTCCTCGGGTGTGCCGTGGATGTAGATATAGCGCGAAAATGCGTTGCGGTTCCGAGCTTCGAGGCCCTCGAGCCACAGGATGCGCGTGACGATCGGATCGCGGCCGGGAGCATTGACTGGCAATACCTCGCCGGTGGGGATGCGGCCTTTGAAAACCGTTCCGGCCGGCATGTCATCGCCGATCTTTTTTCTCACGCGGAGCCTTCCGAGCGGCGTGGCGTAGGAGCCCCGGGTGTCGCCGAGTCCGAATTTCGAGGTGGACACGGGAAAAGAGCGGGTGGGTTTTCCATCGCGCAGCAGAACCATCTTTTGGTCGGCGGCGCTGATGATCATTTGGTTTCGCGAGCCGGAGGCGCATCCTCCGAGGAGAAGGGTGGAGGCGAGCGCGAGGGCGGCGCCGGTTTTTTGAAGTCCGCCGACGACCGAGATGGATTCCGCCGACCAGAAGCCCGGAGAACTCCAGCGCGCGCCGAATGATAGGATGGCGACATAGGAAAATCCGATGACGAACAACGCCAGGAATGGCAGGGACGTCCAGCGTCCGCCCAGGCAGGCATCCACGAGACAAACAAGGAAATACAAGGCGAAGAAAACCTCAAGCAGCGGCACCCAAGTCCTCCTCGGGACATAGCGTGTGAGTTGGCCGACGGGGTTGCCGCGTTTCGGGGTTCGGGTGAACTCCGATTGTTTTCTGAAAACCGCATCGAGCACCCCGCGGGCGTTGTTCACGGACATGCCGATGCCCAGCGCGATGAGGCCGGGAAGGAGCGTGATTTTTTGCTTCCAGGTCTTCGGATGCGCATGGCGGAGGGCGACGGCGTAGAAGATGAAAATCGAAACAGTGGTCGCCAGAAAAATCGGGATGTCGACGAGCAGCGTGCGCCAAAAGCTCGCCTCGGTGCGACTGTGCGGCAGGGTCAGCAGGCACAGTAGGACGAGAAGTAGATAGCCGAAATTCGAGGTGAGGTGGATGGTCGCCTCGGTTTTGAGAGTGAGCGGAATGCGGGAGCGCCAGACGGCGGGGAGGATTTTCAGACAAGTCTGGATCGAGCCTTTCGTCCAGCGGTGTTGCTGCGATTTGAAGCCGTCGATGTCCTCGGGGAGTTCCGCCGGCACGATCACATCCGGAAGAAAAACAAACCGCCAGCCTCGGAGTTGGGCGCGGTAGCTAAGGTCCAAATCCTCGGTGAGTGTGTCATGCTCCCAACCGCCGGCATCCTCGATGCAGCGCCGCCGCCACATGCCGGCGGTGCCGTTGAAATTGAAAAACCGTCCACTCCGCGCGCGCGCGGTTTGTTCCAGCAGGAGATGGCCGTCGAGAAACATCGCCTGCAACCGTGTGAGCAGCGACTCCCCGGCGTTCAAATGCCCCCACCGCGCCTGCACCATCCCGGTTTTTTCGTCGGTGAAATGGTGGATGAGTTTGTGGAGAATGTCCGGCTGGGGAACGAAATCCGCATCCAGAATGAAAACAAACTCCCCGCGCGCGGAGTGCAGGCCGTTTTCAAGCGCTCCTGCCTTGTAGCCGGCGCGGTTGGTGCGGTGAATGTGGACGATGTCGAGACCGCAAGCCTTCAGCGCGGCGACTTTGTCCCGGCAGAGCGCGAAGGTCTCGTCTGTGGAATCGTCGAGGACTTGGATTTCCAACCGATCGCGCGGGTAGTCGATCGCCGCCACAGCATCCAAAAGCCTCTCAACGACATGATATTCATTGAAAACAGGTAGCTGGACCGTGAGGACGGGCAGTTCCTCGAAATGACGGGCCGGCAGGTCGGTGGCGTGCCGGTTTTTTAGAAACAAGTGGACGATCGAGTAGCGGTGAAGCCCGTAAATCGAGAGACCGAAAAGAACCGTGATGTAAGCGATCGTCCAGACGGCTTGGCTTGGAATGATGTCCGCGAAAATTGATGTCAAAATAGGTCTTAAAAAAGCCGGAGATAAACGGCCATTAGCCGCGCTGCGTCAAGCTCAAAGACCGAAGGCAATGCGTGCGGAACATCGGAATTAAAATTAAGGAAAATGTTGCACGACACCTTGGCCGCTTTTAAGTATAAACAAGCTATTCTTTACGATCATCCGTGGGTTTCGCGATGCCGAACGGTTTGTTGAGGTTTGCGAGCCGTAGGACAAAACGGGGAAAAATTTATCGATATCACATTACAGCTTGAGGCGATCTTGAAGATCGAAAAGAGAGAAAGTCTCTTGAAGAACTTCTTAAACGAAGGCGTAGATGACGCCGTCTTGGGCTATCTCACGGATGCCGACTTGAAGGATTTGGGCGTGGCCAAAATCGGCGACCGCAGACGACTGCTCGCCGCCTTTGCAAAGTTGAACCACGAAGGCGGCGTGATCCAAGTGACCCCGATGCCGAAGGCTTCGGTTTCTAATCCGCATATCAATAGCATTGGAATGCCTTTGGTCACTGTTCCGCGATTCAAGACCCTTGCCTGCATCTGGCCCACCCGAGTGTGCGATTACAGACTCTACTGTGTGGAAAAAGGCATCCAGTTTCCCGACCAAAAAAATCCGACGGATTCCAATAACCCGGTTGTGAATGTCAGTTGGCATGAGGGGATTGATTTTTGCCTCTGGCTCACTGCCAAAGAGCGCGAAGCGGGGCTCATGCCCGAGGATCAATTTTACCGATTGCTCACCGACCTCGAATGGAGCGCGGCGATCGGTCTCTCGCACGAGAGTCAGGACACTCCAGCTGAACGCAGCAAGCTAAAGCCCGGCTACCCGTGGGGTCCCGGCTATCCGCCACGCAAGGGCGTCGGAAATTACCACCAAACCCTCAAGGTGGATGACTTTGAATTTACTTCGCCGGTCGGTTCTTTTCCCGCCAACGAATTCGGCTTCTTCGACCTCAGTGGCAATGTCTGGGAATGGTGCATGGACAATTTCAACTCATCACGCACCTTCCACACTCTACGCGGAGGGGCGTGGGATTTCTACGGAAGCGGCCTGATGTCCTCCGCGCGCAATGCGAATGATCCAAACGCTCGTGGATCCAGTGTCGGCTTCCGCATCGCGTGGGCCGTGCAGGAGCATTTCTCAAACCAACCCAAACCGGTTCGCACCTGAGCGGCGGCTTTCGCCGTGACATCCCAGCGCGTCTGCGGAAGATGCCGCCTCGATGAAAATCCTGTGGCGATTTTTGGCTCTGGTGGTGCCTGTGCTCGCCGTTGCGGCTTGCCTGTGGGCGTGGGTCGGGCAGCCCGTTTCAGATCAGGAGCTGTTGGCGAATTTCGCCAAGGCGGGGGATTTTTTTCGAGGAATCCAAAGCCTCGGATCGTGGCCGTGGTGGTCGCCGATGTTCCAGCAAGGAACAAGCCTCGCACCTGCGTGGGGCATGATGTTTTCTAATGCGCTCCTGCTTGCGGGCGCGGGAAGTTTTGGGTTTTTGATAGGGAGCAAAGTGGCTGTCGCCGCGTGCTTGATTACTGGCGCGGCAGGGATGTTTTTCTTTCTGCGCCGCTGGGTCGATAACCGCCTTGCTGCATGGCTGGGCGCGGTTTTGTTTTTGCTGAATCCCTCGGCGCTAACGCGCGCTGCGGCGTTCGAGCATTTCGTTGTTGTGGCCTCACTGGCGATTTTTCCGTGGTTGCTCTGGGCTTTGGTGGGGTTCTTGCGCGAAGGAACTCCCCGTTCGGCTATCACGCTCGCTGTGGCTTTTTCCGCGCTGGCGCTTGCTTATGGAAAAACGGCCTTGATGGCCGCGCCCGCGCTGGGTGTCTTTGCTGCCGTGGAGTTTTTCGCGCGGCCGAGATCGGAGCGGCCCAACTGGAAAGCCACCACGCTCGTGCTGGGGGCAGTGGTTTTTCTCGCGGTGATTCCCAACCTGCCTGCTCTTCGGGAAACCAGTTTTGTCACGATGTTCCAGCTTGGCCCATTCGAAGGCTGGCAAAGGGCCTTCAGCTCCAAAAGCGCATTGAGCTGGTTCGATCGGGGTGGAGTTTTGGGGAGCGGCATGGATGCGGGTTTTGCGCCGACCACACTCAACGGTGGGACCTATTTGGGATTTGTTGCCGGGGCCGTGTTGGCGGTTGCACTCCTTCGCGGGTCGCTCCATGGAAGTTCCGTAGGCCGCGCGGCGAGGTGGATGCTGGCTCTCGCGCTTGGGATGTTCTGGGTTTCCTTCGGCCCGCTGAGCGTGCTTGGGGGCCACTTTGAGTTTCTAAAAATGTCACCGGGCGCGGCAGACCCCACGCCAGCCATGGCTTGGTTTCTGCTCGCGGCTCAGGTGTGGGTTATTTTTCAAATGGTCCCTCGCGGCTCTCAAAAATGGCGCTGGATCGCCGCGGTGTTGTCGCTGGTCTACCTCATCGTTCCGGGATTTCGCCTGCTGGAATGGCTCCCGCTTTATTCAAATATCCGCGCGCCTTTTGATTATTTCCAAGTCACCGGCGCGGTGTTTGTGATTGGCGGAGTGGCTTTCGCCGCCGCAACGGTTTTGGCGAGGACTCCCGCATTAGCCGCCGTATTGGTTCTGCTGGTCGCGCTGGACGCCGGTGTATACGCCAAGCCCTTTTTCGTCCCAAAGATGGACCGGGCGTTGTGGACGGATTTTTTGGCGGCGCAGGAGTTCCTGAAATCCTCGCCGACGCCGGGACGGGTTTATCCGTTTTCGGGTCGGTATTTTTATTTGATGACGCCATGGCTTTCCGGCCGACCGCTCGCAGCAGAGGCTTTTAATAACTACCTCCAGCAACGCCACGCGGCGGTGTTGCAGGCATCGGCGTTTATGTCGGATGACCAGCTCGAGTCTTACTTCCGTGTCGCGGGCGTGGCGTTTCTTCTGATCGACAAGACCGACCCGGACACTCCTTCGAGCCAGCAAGAGAGGCTGCGCAAGATGTGCCCGGTGGTTTTTGAAAGTCCTAACATCGCCTTGCTGGAAGTGAAAAAACCTCTCGGCTATGCGTTCCTTGCCCGGGATTTTATTCAGACTTCATCCGACAGCCCGGAAACTGCTGTAGCGGCTCTGGGCGGGGCGGCCCACCACCTTGCGGTGATCCAAACGGCTGGCGGCGAAACGGCGGAGCCCGGGCCGCGCGGGCGAGTGGTGGATGGACGCATTGCGCAACGCGATGGTGAGGTTTTGGAGGAGGGGAGAGACTTTTTGCCAATCGCAAAAACGGGAATCACCACCTATCAGCGCTCGGAATTCGTGCCGACTGGAGAGCCGGGCTGGCTGGTTTTCAACGAGGCCTGGCATCCGGATTGGACGGCGCGCGAGGGGGACAAATCGCTGGCTGTGACGAAAGGCCTGCTGGCTTTTTCTGCCGTGAATACGGAAGGGAAAAGGCCGGTCGTTTTCGAGTTCCAGCCGCCGTGGTGGTATGACTGGTGTGCGTCGACGGGGGTCTGTGCTTGGGCCGGAGCGCTGGGTTTTCTGGCACTGGGAATCAGGCGGGGCGGCGACCGGTCAGAGCGCGCTGGAGAGTGAGCTGATCGGCGTGCTCGAGTCCTCCGCCGGCGGGTAGACCATGGGCGATGCGGGTGAGGGGAATTCCAAGTGGGGCGAGAATTTCGGTTAGGTAGTTCGTCGTGGCTTCCCCTTCCACATCGGCACTGAGTGCGAGGATTACTTCGGCAGGACGGTTTTTTTTGATTCTACGAAGAAGCGGTTCGATGCGGAGTTGCTCGGGACCGATGTGGTCGAGTGGCGCGAGTCGTCCGCCCAAAGCGTGGTAAAGCCCGCCAAAAACGCCGCTGCGTTCAAGCGGGAGAATGTCGGTCGCCTGCTCCACAACGCAGAGTTCCTTGCCCTGCCGAGCGGGCTGGGAGCAGATGCCGCAAAGCTCCTCCTCGGCGAAAAAACCGCACTCGCCGCACGGATGAATCGCTGCGGCAGCGCAGGTAATGGCCTCGGCGAGCTGGGCAGGCCGGGCGTCCCTGTGACCGAGCAGCCAAAGCGCGCAGCGTTCGGCACTGCGTGGCCCCAGGCCCGGCAAGCGACGAAGTTCGCGGGTGAGTTGGTTGAACGGTGCCGGGTAGTCGAGCGGCATGGCGTATTCAGGCGAGGACGCCGTCCACAATTCGCACCAAGCGGTCGCCGCGCGTGGCCAAGCGGTCGTCATGCGTTACAACGGCGAGGGTGCGTCCGTCGGCTTTGGCGAGATCGAGAAGGAGGGCGATGATGACCTCGCCGTTTTTCGAATCGAGATTTCCGGTGGGCTCGTCGGCGAAAAGAATCGAGGGGTCATTCACCAAAGAGCGGGCGATGGCCACGCGCTGCTGCTCGCCGCCGCTGAGTTCGGCCGGGAGGTGATCCATGCGATCTTTCAGACCGACACGGTCGAGGAGTTCCTTCGCACGCGACTCCCTGTTTTTTCCGCCAATCATTGATGGGAGCAGGACATTTTCGAGCGCGGTGAGCTCTGGCAGGAGGAAGTAGGATTGAAAAACAAACCCCATGCGCTCGTTGCGCAGTCGCGCCAGAGCGTTTCCGCTGATGCTGTAAAGCGAGCGCCCCTCGAATTCCACGGTTCCGGCTTCGGGTGTTTCCAAGCCGGCGATGGTGTAAAGGAGCGTCGTCTTGCCTGCTCCACTGGCGCCGCAGAGGAAAACCGACTCACCCGGCGCAAGGTCGATATCGATCCCGCGCAAGACCTGAATCCGGTTGCCTCCGATTCGGAACGACCTCTGCAAGCCGCGTGCCGAAAGGCGCGGCGTCATGCCCGGTGCTCGACTGGAACGAATTTTTTCCCGACTGCCGGGCCGGTGTATTCGCTGAGCGGGCGGTAGAGGCGGTTGTCAGCGAGTTGCTCCATCACATGCCCGACCCAGCCCGCGCAACGCGCGATCGCAAAGACCGGCGTGAAGAGATCGGTCGGCAGGCCGAGCGAGTAGTAAACCGTGGCAGAGTAGAAATCGACATTCGCGTTGAGCCCCTTGCGTTGCTTCATGATCTTCGCGATGTGCTCGCTCATGCGGATCCATTTCGGCTCGCCGAGTTGGTCGCTGAGTGTGACCGCCATCGCGCGAAGGTGCGGTGCGCGGGGGTCGAGCGTTTTGTAGACGCGGTGCCCGATGCCCATGATTTTTTTCTTTTGGACCAGTTGGTTCTCGATCCAAGCGTCCACATTTTTCAAATCACCGATCTGCTGGAGCATATGGATCACGCCTTCGTTCGCGCCGCCGTGGAGCGGGCCTTTAAGCGTGCCGATCGCCGAGGTGATCGCCGAATACATGTCCGAGAGTGTGGCAATCGTCACGCGCGCTGCGAAGGTCGAGGCATTCATGCCGTGGTCGGCATGGAGGACATAGGCGACATCAAGCGTGCGAGCAGCTTGCTCGGTCGGCTCGGTGCCGGTGATCAGGTAAAGAAAATGTGCAGCCTCGCCGAGGTCGGTGCGGACGGGCGGAAGGTCGAGTCCCTTTCGGGCGCGGTGGAAATACGCGGCGATGACCCCGATTTTTGCGGTGATATCCACAGCGCGCTGGTAATTCGCCGCCGGGCTATCGTCTTTGATCGTCTCGTCGTAAAGCCCGAGCATGGAAACCGCCGTGCGAATCACATCCATTGGCGGCGCATCCTTCGGAGCGGTTTTGAGAAAATCCACCACGGGCTCCGGCAACTCGCGGGCTGAACGAAGTTTCTCCGTGAGCGTCGAGAGTTGTTTTTTGTTTGGGAGTTCGCCGTGCCAGAGCAGATAGGTTACCTCTTCGAAGGTCGCCTTGCCGGCGATCTCGTTGATGTTGTAGCCCGCGTAAATCAGAATTCCCTCGTTTCCCAACACATCGCTGAGGTTTGTGGTGTTGGCGACGATTCCTTCGAGTCCTTTGGCAATGATGGCTGACATGGTGTGGTGTGGTGTGGTGGTTGTTGAGGGAGATTGGGCCGCAGAGGATGCCCAAGATTTTTGCGGTTGAAAAGAGCAACCATCAACTTTCTGTGTGCTAACAAAGGATAAATTTTGTTCAAAATTTCTTGAACATTCTGACTCCCTGCGCATGATTCTAGGAACTTCCCTCCCCCTTGAGGCTTGTGGAAACCACAGTCAAACCCAAGAAATTGGCTCGGACTTCGGCCCGCGCCACGGGCGGCAGCTTGTCGTCAAATGGCTCCGGAGGCGCTCGGACAGTGGCTTCGCGGCCGACACTGAACGCCTTCCAGCTCCAGGCGGTTTCGTTTTTTGTCCATGCGTTCGCGGCGTTGTCGCTGCCGCGTTCCATCGGCGAAATTTACGGGCTGCTTTTCAGCACCGAGGAGCCGTTGTCGTTGGATGACATCATCGCACGGCTCCGCATCAGTAAAGGCTCGGCGAGCGAAGGGTTGCGCTGGCTGCGCTCGCTCGGCGCGGTGAATCCGGTGTATTTGCCGGGAGTGCGCAAGGAGCATTTCACGGCGGAAACAAGCCTGCGAAAGCTCGCCACGGGCTACCTGCGCGACCGGATCAACCCGCATCTGGAAAACGGCCCGGAGCGCCTTCATCATCTTCAAGACAGCATCGTGGAGGGCGCGCCGGAAAGCTCATTCCAAAAATCCCGCAGCAACCAAGTCGCGGGCTGGTATAAATTCATGGGCAAAGTCCTCCCGGTCGTGAAGGCGCTTGCGGGCAAGTTCTGATGTTTTTCAACTCCTCGACATTCCTTTTTGGATTCCTGCCGATCGTGCTCGCGGGATTTTTTCTGCTGGAGCGGACGGGAAGTCTCCTGGCCCGCCAAGCTTGGCTGCTGGCGGCTTCGCTGGTTTTTTACGCGTGGAGCAACTCCACCGTGCTGGCGCTTTTCCTCCCGCTCACGGCGATCAATTACCTGCTCGGCTCACGGCTCCAGCGCAGCGGAAGCAACGGCGGCAAATGGCTGCTTGTGCTCGCGGTGGGCATCAATGTTCTCGCCCTGTGCTATTTCAAATACGCGAATTTTTTCGTCACGAATCTCAACGCGGTTCTTCAAACTAATCTCTTCATCGAAAAAATCCTGCTCCCGCTCGGGATATCGTTCATCACCTTCATGCAGATCGCTTGGCTCGTGGCCTGCCGCCGAGGTGAGTCCGTGCCCTGCAGCTATTTTGAGTTTCTGCTTTTCTCGGCGTTCTTCCCCCAAATCGTCTCCGGCCCGATTGTTTATCAGCGAGAGACTTTGCCGCAGTTTCGCAAGACGCGCACCCCGGCCGAACGCTCCGCTGACATCTGTGTGGGCGTGACTCTTTTTACGATGGGCTTGGCGAAAAAAGTTCTCGTTGCCGAACTCGCCAAAGACTCCGCATTCCCCGTTCCCCACACCGACCAAATCCTCGCTGAGGCCATCGCTTCGGGTAAAAAAGATGTCTATCTCTCAAACGACTCGCACTGGGGCAGCATCGGCCACAAACTTTTTGCTGACGCCCTCGCCGATCACCTCGGCGCGCCTGCTCAAAAACCAGAGTGATTCTTATCACTGATAAATTGTTATGAAAAAACTCCTCGTCACCGGATCCTCCGGCTTGATTGGCTCTGAAGTCTGCACCTATTTCGCCCGTGAGCTCGGTTTCACCGTGCATGGGGTGGACAACAACCAGCGCGCCGTCTTTTTTGGACCGCAAGGCGACACGCGTTGGAACCAGCAGCGGCTCGCCGAGTCTTTGCCCGGCTTCGTGCACCATGAGGTGGATATCCGCGACCGATCCGGAGTTTTGGAGTTGGTAAAAACCATTAACCCCGATGTGATTGTCCACACCGCCGCCCAGCCTTCGCATGACCGCGCGGCGGCGATTCCCTTTGATGATTTCGACACCAACGCCGTCGGCACGCTGAACCTCCTCGAGGCCGCGCGGCAGGCTTGTCCTGAAAGCCCGTTCGTCCACATGAGCACGAACAAAGTCTACGGCGATGCCCCGAATTCCATCGCGCTTCGCGAACTCGAGACGCGCTGGGATTATGCCGAAGCGGCTTACGAGCATGGCATTCCTGAGACTTTCACGATTGATCAAAGCAAACACTCGCTCTTCGGTGCCTCCAAAGTCGCGGCGGATGTGATGGTGCAGGAATACGGGCGATATTTTGGCATGCCCACCTGCTGCCTTCGCGGCGGATGTCTCACCGGCCCAAATCATTCTGGCGTCGAGCTACACGGCTTCCTGAGCTACCTCGTGAAATGCAATCTCGAGGGCCGCGAATACCGGGTCTTTGGCTACAAAGGCAAACAGGTCCGCGACAACATCCACTCGCTCGATGTCGCCCGGTTTATGGCCGCATTCACCGCCGCACCGCGTCAAGGCGAGGTCTATAATCTCGGCGGCGGCAAAGCAAATTCCTGCTCGATCCTTGAAGCTTTTAAAATTACGGAAGGATTTACCGGCAAGTCGCAAACCTACACCTATGTGGACGAAAACCGCATCGGCGACCATATCTGCTACTACTCCGACCTCCGAAAAATGCGCGCCCACTTCCCCACATGGGACATCACCCAATCCCTCGAAAGCACGATCGGCCAGATCGTTGAGGCGTGGAAATCCCGGGACAAAAAATCAGCGTGAGAATCCTGATCACTGGAATTTGCGGGTTCGTCGGAAGCACTCTGGCCAAGGCGTTGCTGTCCCATCGTTCCGACTTGGAAATCCTCGGAATCGATAATTTCATCCGCCCCGGTAGCGAGACGAACCGCACTGAACTCAAGGCGCTGGGAATTAAAATCCACCACGGCGATATCCGCTTGGCTAGCGACCTCGAGGCCATTCCTCCCATCGACGCCGTGATCGATGCCGCCGCGAATCCCAGTGTGCTCGCCGGAGTGGACGGAAAAACCAGCTCTCGCCAACTCATCGAACACAACCTCCTTGGGACCATAAATCTGCTGGAACTCTGCAAAGCCCGCCAAGCCGCCTTCGTTTTGCTCAGCACGAGCCGAGTTTATTCCATTCCGCCCCTCGCGAATCTTGCCGTGAAGATCGAAAATGACGCCTTCGTTCCCGATCCTTCAGCAGAAGCGTTGCCGCCCGGCCTAACATCCGCAGGCGTCGACGAAACCTTTTCCACTCAACCGCCTGTCTCCCTCTACGGCTCCACGAAACTCGCCAGCGAAATGCTCGCCCTGGAATACGGCGAGACATTCGGTTTCCAAGTTTTCATCAACCGCTGCGGAGTCATGGCCGGCGCGGGGCAATTCGGCCGTCCCGACCAAGGAATCTTCGCCTACTGGATTAATAGCCACCTCCGCCGCAGGCCGCTGGGCTACATCGGCTTCGATGGCCAAGGCCACCAAGTCCGCGACTGCCTCCACCCACGCGACTTGTCCCCCCTGGTCCTCGACCAAATCCTCTCCTCGCAAAAACTCACAACCTCCGATCGAATCATCAACCTCTCCGGTGGAGCCGAATCCGCCATGTCCCTCCGCCAGTTGACCGCATGGTGCAATGAACACTTTGGTTGCCATAAGGTTGTTTCAAAACCTGAAAACCGCCCCTTCGATATTCCTTGGATGGTTCTGGATTCCACCAAAGCCCAAACCCTCTGGAACTGGCAACCAGCAGCGACCCAAAACCAAATCCTCGAAGAAATCGCCCGCCACGCCGAGGCAAATCCTAACTGGCTCGAAATCTCGGCCCCTCTTTGACCGGAGCCCCTTTCTTTAATATGTCTGACCTTCCCGTCCGCGTCCATTCGCCTGAGCCCTTGCTCGTCCATCCCGCCAAGCTCGTCGGCTGGGTTCAACCCGCTTGCTTGTAAATGCAGATGAGTTTTTTCCGAAAATCCACACCCACATGATCACCTCCAACACCGACAACGAAGACTGGGATATGGTGCTGAACCCCTCCACGCGTTGGTGGGATCTGAAGCTCCGCGATGTCTGGCACTACCGCGACCTGCTTTGGATGTTCGTGCGGCGCGACTTTGTTTCCGTTTACAAGCAAACCATCCTCGGCCCACTCTGGTTTTTTGTCCAACCCATCCTGACCACGCTCATTTTCACAGTGATCTTCAGTGGTCTGGCCAAGTTGCCTACCAATGGCCTGCCGCCCATGCTTTTTTACCTCGCCGGCATCACTCCGTGGAACTACTTCTCGACTTGCCTCACAAAAACCTCCTCCACCTTTGTGGCCAATGCTGGCATTTTCGGCAAAGTCTACTTTCCCAGACTCGTCACGCCGCTCTCGATTGTCATCTCAAATCTCATCCAGTTTGGCATCCAATTTCTGCTCTTTTTTGCCTTTCTTGCTTACTACTCCATCAAAGGCTCCGAAATCCATACTGATTGGCCCATGGTTTTCTTGCTCATGCCCATCCTTCTTGGGATCATGGCCTTCTTAGGACTTGGTGCCGGCATCATTATCTCCTCGCTCACCACAAAATACCGCGATTTCGCCTTCCTCGTCGGTTTCGGCGTCCAACTCGCCATGTATGCCACGCCCATCATCTACCCAGCCAGCATGGTTCCGGAAAAATACGCCTTCCTCATGAATTTCAACCCAATGGCCCCCGTCATCGAGTGCTTCCGCGCCATCTTCCTCGGCGGCGCAATCCCATGGCAAGGCCTCGGAATTTCCGCTGCCATCACCGCCACGCTGCTTTTCCTCGGAATCGTGATGTTCAAAAAAGTCGAGCGCACCTTCATGGATACAGTGTAGATTTTATTTGAATTTGAAAAGACTGCCCAGCGTGAGAGATTCATCATACACGAAACAGCAAGAAATCCCAAGCCAATCACTCAAATGACCAGCGCATTATCTGTTAATCACCTCTTTACAGAGTCTCAACAACTTCCCGCGGCAGCCCGGGCAGCCTTGGCGGAAAAAATTGTGGAAAGCATCGAGGCCGATATTTCGCCGGAACTGGAAGAAGCGCATCTTCGCGAAATTCATAGACGCCAGCAGGAAGTCCGCAATGGTCTCGTGGAAATGCTTCCCGGGGCGAAACACCAAACATCAACCTCATGGAGCGGGTCGATGAGCAGGGCAATATTTTGGGATTTGCAGTGGAAGGCGTTAGCCAATTGAAGCCCGGTCAACCGCTCGAAGCCGAGTTGGTCCATGCTTGAGATATTTTTTCCGCAGAGCTATCAACCGTTTCGCCGTTATTTGATGGCAAAAAATCCGTTTGGATCAAACTGCACAATAACCCCTTCCAGTGTAGGGGTATTTCATGGACGACTAAAAATACATCTTGCAAGTTGGCAGAATTGCAGGAAAAATGCCAACTATGTTTTCGAGGATAATTAAAGCTCCAGGTGGCTCGTTTTTTCTGCTGGGCCCTCGTGGGACTGGGAAGTCGACTTGGATTTCGGAGCATTTCAGTGGTGCGAGGACATACGACCTGTTGGATCAGTCGGAATGCCTTCGCTTGGAGCGAGACCCGCACCAATTAGGCCGCGAGTTGGAGTTGCTGGATTCGGAATCCTGGGTAGTCATTGATGAGGTGCAGAAAGTGCCTGCTCTTTTGGATGAGGTGCATCGGTTGATTGAGAAGAGGAGCTTGCGATTTGTTCTTTGCGGCTCGAGCGCGAGGAAGCTGAAAAGGAGTGGCGTGAATTTGTTGGCTGGGCGGGCGGAGGTGGTGCGAATGAATCCGTTGCTTTCGGTGGAGTTGGGCGATCGGTTCGACACGGAGCGGGCCATGCTTTTCGGGACTTTGCCGAAGGCGGTTCTGAATGCTGACGCGAATGGTTTTCTAACGGCCTACGCGGCGTTATATTTGAATGAAGAAATCCGTGCGGAGGCCTTGACGCGAAATGTGGGGGCATTTTCGAGATTTTTGGAGGTGGCGGCGCGGCAAAACGGGCAGGTCACGAATATTTCCAACATCGCACGGGAGGCCGGAGTGGGGCGGACGACGGTGCAGAATTATTTCGAGATTCTGGTGGACACTTTGCTGGGATACTGGCTGCAGCCTTGGAAGTTGAAGCCGGGGAACAAGCAGGTGGCGCATCCCAAGTTTTATCTTTTCGACAGCGGGGTGGCGCGGGCGTTGTCGGGGAGATTGGCGTATATGCCTTTACCGGAGGAGTGTGGTCCACTACTGGAGACATTAGTGGGCAATGAAATCCGGTCTTATTTGGAGAGGCACCATCCGGGCTGGAGAATGAATTTTTGGCGGACGCATGATGATGTGGAGGTAGATTTCTTAGTGGAGACGGATTGGGGGTATGCGGCGATAGAGGTGAAGGCTTCATCGACATGGAGAAACCAATATGGTCTTGGTTTGAAGAAATTGAGAGAAGAGCTTGCGCCACGCGAGGTGAGGACTTTTGGGGTTTTTCGCGGACCCCAAGCAGCGAAATTTGGGGGAATCGAGGTCCTTCCTGTTGTGGAGTTTCTGTCAAGGCTTTGGAGTGGGCGGGTGATTTAGGGATTTTTTTATTGAAAAGCGGAAAGCAGACCCCGGTGAAATAAAAAAGCCAAGATTCCACGGGGCGAGAAAGCGAAAAATCATTTGGAGGGGAATGGAAATGATTTCGAACAAGTTGTCACAAATTTTGTAATGCTCCGCCATTCGTCCTCAGTTATCAGTAATCGGCCGCCAGGCCTCTGACCAGCCACCAGCCACCAGCCACCTCACTACCCGTTACTTCTTTCGCCCTATGTCTGACACCGTAATTCGCGTTGAAAAT
>CALFPA010000112.1 GCA_937919825.1 uncultured Spartobacteria bacterium
GATAAGGTCTCTTATGTTCAAGATTTTTCGGAGTTGGGTCGCTATCTCTATGAGCCGGTCAAAACCTATTCGTCTGGCATGCGCGCCAGGCTCTCCTTTGCTCTCTCGATGGCCATCGAGTTTGATTGTTATCTGATCGATGAAGTCGTGGCCGTAGGCGATGACCGATTCCGGCAGCGTTGCCAATACGAGCTTTTTGAAAAACGCGCGGACTGCTCCATGATCATTGTTTCGCACCAACCAGACTTTATTCGTTCCCATTGCGATGATGCCGTCGTGATGAACTGCGGCAAACTTCACACCTTTCCAACTGTCGAAGAGGGCTTTCAATTCTATCACGCCCACGCTGCCGAGAAAACCGAGTGACAACTTGACCGCCCTAGCCACTCCGCGGCCTCCACTTTCCACTTTCCACTTTAAAACCCTTCCGCTTCGTCCATGGAATCCAGCATCACACCAGCAGGCTTCGCCGGTTCCCACGCTGCGCCGCAGCCTTTCCTATCTTCTAACTCCGATCTGCTATCTCCTGCGGCAACGCCGCCAGCCGATGGCCGCGGCCTCTCCTTGCGTGAGTGCTTCCAGACTCAATGCCGCGTGATCGGGGCGCTCATCATGCGCGAAATGCTCACACGCTACGGGCGGCACAATATCGGATTCCTGTGGCTTTTTGCCGAGCCTATGATGTTTACGCTCGGCGTAACTGTTCTTTCTAACATCATGGGAGCCGTCAAGGGAGATGGCATTTCCGTTACCGCCTTTGTGCTCACGGGCTACTCCACGATTTTGCTCTGGCGGAATATGCCGAGCCGCTGCTTATCGGCCCTTGGACCGAACCACTCCCTCATGTTTCACCGGCAGGTGAAGCCTATTGATGTTTATTTTTCCCGTCTCATCCTGGAAGCCACAGGGGCAACCATATCACTTGTTATCCTTTCGATCATTTTTATCGCCTCTGGTCTGGTCGAACCACCCAAGGATTACTTGAGTGCTGCACTTGGCTGGGGGCTTCTTGCTTGGTATGCCTTTGCGATATCCCTTTTGGTGGGGGCCATCAGCGAGCGAACCGAAATGATTGAGCGCGTCTGGCACATCTTCCAATACCTCATGATTCCACTTTCAGGTTCCTTTTTCATCGTCGATGCATTGCCGAAAGCCTTTCAAAATCTTGTGCTCTGGAATCCCACGGTGAATTGCACCGAGTTGTTCAGAGAGGGTTTTTTCGGTGCCTCACACACTTGGCACTACAGCATTGAGTATGTTGTGGTCTTTAATATGATGCTCACGCTTTTGGGACTTGCTCAAGTGAGGTATATCAGCCGCAATCTCGTCCTAGAGCAGTAGTCTAAATTTTTCTTTTCTCCGAATCATGAAGTTCACATTATTATCCTCTCCATGCTCGAGACACTGATTTTCACTGGCACCTGTGGCAAATCTTGGCTTCGGCTCGTGGAGCATGTCGCCCCCTTATCCGCCGATACCGCCCTTAGCGATATACTCCATTCAGGCGCAGGTCCTTTTCTTCTCCAGCAGCCCATTGACTCGTTTTCGCAGTCACTGCTTGCCCGTGACGAACTCCGTATGGTGGTTTTATTTAATCCCACCGTGCACTGCACCGAGATGTTTCGAGCTGGCTACTTTGGCCCTGAACACGAGTGGTATTACAGCGTAGGTTATGTTGTCAGTTTCAATATGGTTCTGATGCTGATCGCATTGATCCGAGTTCGTCATGTTAGCAAAACTCTCACGCTGGAATAAAAATACCTAAAAATAAAATATTTAGTAAACTGTAATGAAAGCGCATTTATTTAAAAGAAAAGGAATCATCCTCGCTGGCGGCTCAGGCTCCCGCCTACATCCACTCACCCTCGCCGTCAGTAAGCAGCTCATGCCTCTTTACGACAAGCCGATGGTGTATTATCCGATCTCCGTGCTCATGTTGTCAGGCATTCGTGAGATTCTCATCATTTCCACACCGCATGATTTGCCAAATTTTAGAAGCCTGCTGGGTGATGGATCGCAGTTCGGCGTTGAGTTTTCCTATGCCGAGCAACCAAGCCCAGATGGGCTCGCGCAAGCTTTCCTGATCGGGGCGGAATTTTTGAATGGGTCGTTCAAGTGCATAGTATAGCGCCGCTGTTATCTGCGCACGATGTGGGCAGCTTCGTCAAGTTTTTGAGCACATCGAATGCCGACGCCGTTCTCAGCTATGAGCCAGTGCAGATTGAATGCGCCCTAGCTGGTAAGCCAGTGAATTTCAAATTCACCGAAAAAACGAACTCCCAAGACTTAGAGCCGATGCAAAGAATCTCATGGAGTATTACCGCGTGGCGCCGGAGCACATTTCTTGATGCTGTATCCAAACGAATTTGTGCTACTTATGGCGGGAAAGTCGCCTTTTTTCCGGTTTCGCCGCTTGCCGGCCATGTCATTAAAACAGAGCTGGACCTGAAAATTGCAGAAGCCCTCTTGCCCCTTGTTGAGGATTGAGTTAAATATGGATGTTTTAACCTTGGCGGAAATTGCTGCTCGCGAAGGTTTTTTTGGCATCACCTATCGCTGGCATTACGATATGGGATATGTTGTTGCATTTAATATGATTTTATTTCTTTTAGCTTATGCACAAGTTCGATATATGAGTTGCAATCTTGTTTTGGAAGTCTGATCAGCCCATTAAAGTTTTATGAATGACGAATCAAAAAACCCAAGTTCGGGAGATATTAGCTCCTTAGAACTGAAACTCCAATCTTGTGATGCTGAATTACAGAAGGTTCGCCGAGAGGCAGGGGAGCAGGCCCAAAAAGCACTGCAGACCCATGAGATGC
>CALFPA010000113.1 GCA_937919825.1 uncultured Spartobacteria bacterium
TTTGCTGGCGAGAAGCTTGTAGTGAATCTGGTCTTTCCGAGGCGACAGGATTTCGATGATTTTTTGGCGGGATTCGGAAAACATCATGTTTGTGAAGCCTGCCCCATGTAGCCCGCAGATGACCTTGGCATGCGCAGCACACCTAACTTGCTCGCGAAAAGACATTTCCTCAAAGAAAATTCGACGAAATCCAAAACGCTCCAGTTCCCCGAAGACGGCATCCTCGTTGAGCAGTCGCCGCCTGCTGCATTTCTTCCGCGAAACAAAAATCCGATCCGAGCCATGAACTCCTCTCCCGCCAGATAGTCCAGCTTCATGGATCAGACTGCCGGTCTTGCGAACAACTTCCCCGGAACTGAATTCCGGGTTGCCCAGTGGAGTTGCGAACCATAATCTTTCGGCGCGGATTCGCGCGAATGGCCCCAGGCACGACTGAATTCTATCACGATGGATTCCAAATGCTTGAAGGCTATCAATTTGATATTCTCTGGGATTCTCATTCAGAAGAAATCTGGCCCCCTCGGGCAAGTGCGGCAACGCGGTGAACAACCGTGGTAGGACATCGTGGAACCAATGGTAATAAGAATCCCCCCACCGGGACATGAGGCAATAAACATCCCCGGTAATTTGCTGGGACCCAATTCTGGAAAAATGGTGGTAAATCGGATCGTCTTCCAAAAAGTTGCGATCCCATTGCCCCTGCAACACAAACTGGCCATCCGGAAGGACAACCACCCCGTGTGGGCCGAGAATTTTGGCTCCTTGGATGCGATGGAGCGTCTGGGGTTTCTGAAGATCATGTTTTCGAAGTTCGAACTGGCGGGAAATTCGAGGGTCAAGGCCAGCCGCTGCACTGGCTTCCGCATCTATCGGCCGGTGGATTTCCTGGAATTCATTCCCTTGCACGGCATCCCAAGCAGCCACATCCTCGCACAGGCACGGAGCTGAAAGTCTGTTAAAAACCTTGGCGAGTCGGCTCATTTGGTCTCACCGATCAAGCCCAACAACTTTTGGGAGAATACCCTGCCAGGATTTTCAGGAATTATTTGGGCGACTTTACCTTTAGCTCGCACTCCCATCTCCCGCCAGCGCCCCCGGTTTTGCCAAGCCCTCTCCATCGCGTCATCAAGCAGTTCCACCGTTGGCGCTTTCGCGACAAACCCGGTGACTCCGTCTTCAACCAACTCGGTGTTGCCAGCTACATCGGTGACAACCGCCATCCTTCCAGCCTGCATGGCCTCGACCAGGACAATAGGGAGTCCCTCGTTTCTCGAGGCAATCAGCAGGCCGTGGTTGACTTGCCAGATTTTAGCTGGATCATCCACATGCCCCATGAAGTCCAGTCGCTTCACTGTTAGATAAGTTCCAGCAAGGCATCTGCAAAAACCCTTGCAGGGTTTTCGGGGATTTCTGCTACAACCTTTTGGCGAGCTGCAAGCCCCATTCCCTTGAGCATATCACGAGCTTCCCAAGCTCGTTCCATGGCCTCATCGAGCAAGTCTACTGTTGGAGCTTTTGCAACAAAGCCATTCTCACCATCGACAACTAACTCAGTGCAGCCAGCAACATCAGTAACGATCGCAGGACGCGCGGCATGCATTGCCTCAACGAGTGTGATGGGTAGTCCCTCGTTTCTTGAGGGCATGAGCAAGATGTGATTATCTTTCCAAATTTCACATACTGAATCTACATGCCCCATAAACTCAACCTGAGAGATTCCATGCATTTTGATTAACCGCTTGATCGCTGGGCTAAAACAACTATCCCCACCGTAGATCCGTAGTTTTATTGGGCGATCTTTCCATTTTTGCATTGCCAATACAGCAATTGCCAAGTCCTGTCCTTTTTTATTTGGCTGGATTCTTCCGACCATTGCGAAGCATAACTCAGGATCTTCCCTCCAAGGAATAAGACTTGGGGAGGCCTTGAATGGATTTCGTATGATATGAGTCTTTTCAAAACAATAGCCAACTTGTCGCTCGAACAGGCGTTTATTGTTTTCAGAAACATAAAATAACTTTTTAGCTTTACTGCACAGCTTTATCAGTTTATTCGCTAATATCTCATCTGGCCATACAAACTCAGAATTGTCATGTGACACCGTCACATAGGGTATTCCGTTATTAAAACATGCCTGCGCCCATTCATGGCCTGAGCCTGGAAGCCCTTCGGAAATACAAACTAAGTCAGCTTGAGTTTCTGAAATTGTCTTCAATTTGCGACTTGATAAGTCACATCCGAAAAAAGCAGGTATTTTACTCAATATTCTCCAATACTTATTTTTTAAGTAACGGCTATGAAAGAGAATTTTGCAACCCTCGTTCCTAAGCTGTTTTATTTTTGTAGGCTCAGGCAACCAATGCCTTCGATAGATGCTGACTTGATGCCCCATCCTAATCAGTTCTATCGCAGTATCTGCATACAGTTCTTCGCTCCCACCCCAAGGGAGGTAATCGACGGATGAAATAAATAGAATTTTCGACATCTACAAAGTGGCAGAGTTTCCAAAAATGGTGTTGATTGTCTCGCGACACATCCTCTCTGTGGAGAAAAGTGTTTTCACACGGCGCTTGTTTATTGCCCCAAGCCGGCCGCAGTCCGCAGGAGACGAAAGAAGCGTGGTGATCATCCTCCGGCATTCCTGTTCATTTCCCGGCTCAAACAAAAACCCGTAGTCGCCACCCAATGCATCGCGTGTTCCATCAATATCGCTGGCCACTACAGCCAATCCAGACCCCATCGCTTCAAGCACTGCATTGGGGCACCCTTCTTTTTGCGACGAGAAGACGAACAAGTCGATGGCATTCAGATGAGATGCAACATCCTGAATCTGCCCAAGCAAACGCACGGCGTGCCCCAACCTGAGATCATCGATCAATTTTCTCACATTGGCAAGGGCGTCCCCCTCGCGGCCGGCAAGCAAAAGAATCGGTTCCGGATTTTCAGGGGCAATTGAGTCAACCACCAGTTTCCAAGCCTTCAACAAAGTGACATGGTCTTTCGCTGAAGTGATATTCGCTACCATCGAAACCAGAATTCGCCCTTCGTCAAAACCATGCTGGACACGCCAATCATTCCGGGAAACTTGTGGCTTCAAAACCTCAACGCCATTTCGAATCAATCGACAACGATCTTGAGCCACACCCAATGTCGCGGCCAGAAAAGACATCCCAGCGCTCGAATTGGAAATGAAGCCATCGGCACATCGCAGGGCGATTCTTTCCAGATATTCAGGTCCTCTGTCTTGGCCAGCATCGCGTTGCTGCCACAGGCAACACTTCACTCCCCCAAACTTGGACGCGGCACAGCACAGCAAGTTGGGATACATCACATAGGGCAGCAGATAATCCACTTTTCGGATAAATAACTGGAGAGCAAATCCGAGGACTTGCAGGCCCACTTTCCACTTCGAAAGCCATGGATTGAACGAAAACAAGGCGGTTGGGATTCCGAGTCGTTCGGCTTCATCGGCAACAATTCGCCCAGGACCAAGCGACCAGATTTCAACATGCGCCAACTTGTTTT
>CALFPA010000114.1 GCA_937919825.1 uncultured Spartobacteria bacterium
ATTTTTTTAGTCCCGGGTGGGTCCCTTCTTGAAATGCCGAATGGGACACCCGAGTCTCGCGACATGAAAACTTCGCACCTTCTCGAAATCCTCGCCACGCCCAGCCCCTCGGGATGGGAGCGGGACGGGCAGAAACTTTGGATCAAAAACATCAAGCCGCATGCGGATCGCATCGAGAGCGATCCCCACGGAAACGCTTGGGCGGTTTTGGAGGGATCGGAGGCCAAGGCGCCTCGGGTGATGCTCGAGGCTCACGCCGACGAGATTGGGTTCATTGTTCGACATATTGACGACAAGGGCTTTCTCGCCGTCGGGCCGATCGGCGGCTCGGACCGCACGCTTGCTCCTGCCCGGCGGATTCGGCTTTTTGGTTCGAAAGGGATTGTGCCCGGTGTGATCGGCAACACGGCAATCCACATCCGCGACAAGTCGAACGACAAGGCGCTCGACTGGAAGGAACTCTATATCGATGTGGGCGCGTCGAATGCCAAGGAGGTGGAAAAACTCGGAATCCGTGTCGGCACCCCGGCGATTTTTGTGGATGACGCGATCGAGTTTGAGAACGACCGCATTGTTGGCCGGGCGCTCGACAACCGCATCGGAGGTTTTGTTTTGGCGTTAGCCCTCGAGGAGCTCCATCGAGGAAAGTCGCGCCCGAAAGCCTCGACCTTTGCCGTCAACGCGGTTCAAGAGGAAATTGGTTGTCGTGGCGCGCAGATGGCGGCTCATCGCATTCGGCCCCAAGTCGCGTTGGTTTTTGATGTGACCCATGCCACCGATACGCCGGGGATCAATGTGAAGGAACACGGCTTGGTGGAACTCGGCAAGGGCCCCACAATTTCCCACGGCGCGGCGAACCACCCGCTCGTCATGAGGCGGCTGATCGAGGTCGCCGAGAAACACAAAATCCCGCTTCAGCACGAGGCGGTCTCGCGCAGCACCAGCACGGACGCCGATGTGATCTACACGAGCCGCGATGGCGTGGCCTGTGGGTTGATCTCGATTCCGCTTCGTTACATGCATTCACCGGTCGAAATGGTTTCGCTCTCCGATGCCCGCCATGCCGCCAAACTGGCAGCCGCTTTCATTCGGAGCTTGGAAAAGACCGATACATTTCGTGTGTTGGATTGAAACCTATGGAAAATCTGGGAGGTCAATTCGGCACGGCGGGCAAAGCACTTCAGGTCAATCTCGGCAAGGGATTCTACGGAACCTTTGCGGAAATCGGGGCGGGACAGGAAGTCGCGAGGCATTTCTTCACGGTCGGTGGCGCGGCGGGCACAGTCGCCAAAACGATATCGGCTTATGACATGGCATTCAGCGATGCGATCTATGGCACATGTCGGCGGTATGTGAGTCGCGAGCGTTTGCAGACCATGCTTGAGCACGAGAGCGGCCTGCTCCTCGAGCGGCTTGGAAGAACGGCGGGACGCGACCGCCGTTTTTTTGTTTTTGCAGACACCGTGGCGGCCCGGAGTTTCCGGCGACACGATGAATCCCACGGATGGATGGGGCTGCGTTTCCAGCACGCGCCGGGCACCGCATTCAGCGACATCATCCTGCATCTGCGAATGCTTGATGGGGAGAATCTCAATCAGCAGGAAGCGCTGGGAATTGTGGGTGTGAATCTGATCCACGGCGCATTTCGCAACGCCACTCCGCGAGAGATGATCGGATCGCTCCTAGATGACCTCAAGCCCGGCCGGATCGAAGTCGACATGATTCGCTTTTCAGGTCCAGCCTTCGGTGCGGTGGATAACCGCCTGATGAGCCTGGAACTCGTCGTTCAGGGCCTCACGCGAGCGACGCTGTTCAGCGCCGATGGGGAGGTGGTTCAACCAGCGGATGCTTTTTATAAGAAGCCGATCCTCGTAGAGCGTGGAAGTTTTCGCCCGGTGACTCTGGTAACGAATGACATGCTTGATGGCGCTCTGCGACTTTTCGAAAAAGAGAAAGGCGTCCAAGGAAACCAGCCGCAGATTTTGATGGAGATCACCACCAAAAACCTGCTCGCCGACGGCAATCTGAATTTGCAGGATTTCCTCGACCGGGTGGACATGCTTGCCGCGCTGGGGCGGACGGTTTTGATCTCGGATTACGGCGAGTATTATCGATTGGTGAATTTTTTGACTCGCTACACCGAGTCCCCTGTAGGCCTTCCCATGGGCATCCCTGGGCTGAACGAGATTTTCAATCCGGCCCATTACACGGACCTCGAAGGAGGCATTCTCGAAGCTCTCGGGCGACTCTTCAAAAAGAATGTCCGGCTCTATGTTTACCCGGTCATCACTCCCGAGGGGGAATTGGTGACCTGCAAAAATTTCCGCCCGCCCGAGGGAATGGAGCACTTGTATGCCCATTTGCGCGCCAGTGGATTGATTCGCTCCATCGAAGGATACGATGCCGCCAATCTCGAGATTCGCTCGCCTCGTGTGCTCGACATGATCGAAACGGGAGATTCCGCTTGGGAAAAAATGGTTCCGCCGGAAGTCGTTCGAATCATCAAGGAGCGTGGTCTTTTTGGTGCGGACCGGGGCTGATCCTCCCATGAGCGAACCTCGAACCATTTCTGAAATTCGCTCCGAGGCCGGAGTCATTGCGATTTCTGCGCGGGTGAGGGGTCAGGTCGATGAACTCGTGAAAAAGGAGTCGGCCAATGGCAAACCCTACTGGGAGCTCAAACTCCGCGATGCCGGGGATTCGCTGACGCTCCGGGCATGGACCGATACCGACGCTTTCCGCCACTGCGCTGAGATTTCACGAGGGGATTTCTTGGAGGTCGAGGGAGATTTTGTGGTGAATGGCGGCTTCGGTCTGGACGCCAGGCGCTGGCGCCTTCGCACGCTGGATGAGGAAGAAATCAAGTCCCTCCTCGCTGGTGGAACGGAAGAATCCCTCTCGGTCGATCGCGACTTTGGCGATGTCGTTCGTCTAGCCGGCGAGATTCGCGATCCGCGCCTGCACGCCCTCTGCGCGATTTTCTTGGAGGAATTCGGGAGTCGATTCAAACGCGCTGCCGCTGCTCGTTACAACCACCACGCCCACCGCGGCGGACTCCTTCGACACACAGGCCAGATGATGCGAACGGCGGATTCGGTTGCTCAGGCCTACCCTTACTTGAACCGCGATCTCTTGCTCGCCGGTGTGCTTTTTCATGACTCTGGGAAACTTTGGGAAATGTGCCCCCCGGAAGCGGGATTTGGCATCCCTCGAGAGATCCGGGGCGAATTGCTGGGCCACATTTCGATCGGAATCGAGCTGGTCAATTCCCTGTGGAGAAAACTACCCGTGGAAGAATGGAAATCACTCGTTCCCTCCACGGAAGATGTCCGACTTCACCTCCTGCACCTTATTGCCTCCCACCATGGGGAACTGCAATTTGGCTCCCCCGTCGAACCCAAAACCCCGGAAGCCATCGCGCTGAACATGGTCGATAACCTCGATGCCAAGCTGGAAATGCTCGCCATGGCCTACGCCCGCCAACCCGAAATCGCCCCCGGAATCCACGAACGCGTCAAATCCCTGAACACCAGCCCGGTCAAACCCTTGGGTATTTTTCCTGCGCCAGTGGAGGGGTGACGCGGAGCGAAACGGCGTAATACCCGATCCAGAAGGATTGACCACAGAGGACACAGAGAGCTCAGAGGTTTAGCGATTTCCTGATCGGACAAAACGATCCTAGTCGATTCGGAGCATTTCATTCCCCCCTCCGTATTCTCTGTGTCCTCTGTGGTCAAATCCCCTAGTTATTAGCCATAAAAAAAGGGCCGCCTTGTTTGGCGGCCCTTTTTGTTGGGAATCTGATAAGTGCGATTAGCGCTTGGAGAATTGGAAGCGCTTGCGGGCGCCGGGGCGACCGGGCTTTTTGCGCTCCTTCATGCGGGGATCGCGGGTGAGGAGTCCCTCCTGCTTGAGTTGGGTGCGGAGGGTTTCGTTGACTTCGATGAGGGCGCGGCTGAGGGCGAGGCGCAGGGCGCCGGCTTGGCCGTTGATTCCGCCGCCGGTGGCTTTGGCGGTGACATCGTAGCTGTGAACCGCGTTGGCGATTTCCAGCGGACGGAGGATTTGGTTTTGAAGTGAGAGACTGCCGAAGTAGTCCGTAAAATCGCGGCCATTGACCTTGATGGCGCCGGTTCCGGATTGCATGCGAATGCTGGCAACGGAGGTTTTGCGGCGACCTGTCGTTTGAATTGGGTCTTCTGTTTTGCTCATGGAAATAAAAATCAGGCGGGTTGCGGATTCTGTGCTGTGTGCGGGTGTTCGCTGCCAGCGTAAACTTTCAGCTTGCCATAAAGGGCGCGGCCGAGGCGGTTGTGCGGGATCATTCCACGAACAGCGCGCTCGATGATGAGTTCCGGACGGCGCTCGCGGCGTGCACGGAAAGTCTCGGTTTTGTGACCGCCGACATAGCCGGAGAAGCTCATGTAGGTTTTGGCGGTTTCCTTTTTTCCGCCGATGGCGACTTTGGATGCGTTGAGGACGACCACGAAGTCGCCTGTGTCGACATGCGGGGTGAAGATGGCTTTGTTTTTACCGCGGAGGAGATTGGCGGCCTGAACGGCAATGCGGCCGAGTGGTTGGCCGGCGGCGTCAATCACCCACCACTTGCGGTCGACTTGCTCGGCTTTGGCAGAATAGGTTTTCATCGTTGAGAGCCGGGGACAATGAATGAACGGTTTCGCGGTGTCAAACCCTGAGCCAATGTTTTTTTGGTTATCCGTTTTGCTCTGCCAGAGATTCGCGAACTCCACGGATCACGAACTCCTGCTCGGCCGCTGTGAGGTAGGGATTGAGGGGCAGGCTGATCACTTCGCGAGAGGCGGCTTCGGCGGCGGGGAAGTCGCCGTATTGATATCCGAGATGGGAAAAAACCGGCTGCTCGTGGAGGCACTTGGGATAATAAACGGCGGTAGGAATGCCTTTGGCTTTCAGAGTCTCTCCGAGCGCGTCGCGGTGGGAAGCGCGAAGAGTGTATTGAGCGTAAACATGCGTGTTCCCCTCACGGATTTGGGGAGTCTCACAAACATCGTGAAGTTTTTCCGAGTAGTGCGCGCCGAGGCGACCACGAGCTGTGACTTCGTCAGCAAAACCGGGCCACTTGCCGAGCATGATCGCGGCTTGGAGCGTGTCGAAGCGGCCGTTCATTCCGACGAGGTCGTGGAAGTGCCGGCGAATTCCCCCGTGGGTTCGGATAGCGCGCATTTTCAGAGCAAGGTCGTCATCGTTTGTAAAAAGCGCGCCGCCCTCGCCGTAGCAGCCAAGAGGTTTTGCGGGATAGAAACTCGTGCTGGCGATCGCCGTGACGCCACAGCTCCGACGGCCACGGCGGGTCGCTCCGAAACTTTGCGCGGCATCTTCGATGACGGTGAGTCCATGCTTTTCTGCGATCGCGTTGATGGCGTCGTAGTCGGGCATTTGACCGAAAAGACTGACGGGCAAAAGAGCTTTGGTGCGGGGTGTGATGGCCGCCTCGATCTGGTCCACGGCGATATTGAAATCCAGCGGATCGATATCCACGAAGACCGGCTTCGCGCCGACTTGAAGAATCACCTCCGCCGTGCTGATCCAAGTGAAGGGAACCGTGATGACCTCATCGCCGGGGCCGATTTCCAGGGCCCGGAGAGCGATCTCGAGGCTGTCGGTGCCACTGGCCACGGTGATGGCGTGGCGGCATCCGACGAAATCCGCGAGCACGGTTTCCAATTCCTCGACTTCCGGCCCCATGATGAAGCGGCCATGCTCCAGCACGCGGTGAATGCGCTCGTTGATTGCGGGCTCGAATTTTCTGTATTGGGCTTTGAGGTCGATGAAATCCATGCGGCGTTGCGGGAGATTGATTCGGCTCTTATGATTCCGATTGTTTCATGAATCGCACACTCTTTTTTTGCATCGGGTTGGTTGCCGTCTTTCCGATTAGGCATCTTCACGCGAAGCCGACTCCTAAACTGGAATGTCTGGAGCCTGTTTATGAATTCGGAACGGTGGACGGAGCCAAGCCCGTCTCGCACACTTTCCAAATCCGAAACGCTGGCGATGCGGAATTGCTGATTCGAAAAATCCACGCGCCCTGTGGCTGCACGAGTTTTCTTTTATCGAACAAAACTCTCTCGCCCGGCTCGACGCTTCGCATCCCGGTCACCGTCTCCTTGCAGGGACGAAAAGGTCCCGAGGAAAAAAGCGTTTATCTCGAAACGAACGATCCCTCCGGCCAGCCATTTCAACTTTCTCTCCGAGGCGTGGTCGGATCGGGAATCGAGATTCAGCCGCCGATGATGACGCTTCGGAAAAATCCCAAATCGACCGAGGTTTTTGCCGAAGTGACGATCCGTGATCTGGCGAAGAAACCACTGGTTTTTCTGGAGGCCAAAACCACCGAGGGGAAGCTCGAGATTTCCTCTACTCCTCTGAAGGACGGGGATGGTTTTACCCTCCGGGCGAAGCCGGTGGCGAATCTCTTGCCAGGGCAGCAAAAAGATAAAATCCAAATCCAAATCGAGAGTGGGGGAGTGAAAAACAACCTATCGGTGGATGCCTTGATTCTCCTTCCGGTAGAGTTGATCGCCGCGCCCTCGGTGCTCCGGTTGGACACTAAGGCCGCCGTGCCGCTCTCGCGAACGATCATTGTTCGCAGCCCGGGCGGAATCAATTTCCGGGTCGATTCGGTCGAGTTGCCGGAGGAGATGATGACTTCGAAAATCGAGGCCATGGGTGAGACTTCCACGCGGGTTGTGATCGGAAATATCCAGCCCAAGCGCGAACTCGACGGGAAGAAATTGATCCTGCGAATTGGGGGATCAAAACCTCGCGTCTTGGAAATTCCAATCGTTGTGACGCGCTAAAACAAGCGGCCGCGAGGACTATTCGGCAACAGGCAATTTCGCTTCGGGATTCGCGCTGGCGGTTTTCTTCGTCGAGTTGAATTCGATCAAGTCCGCCATGATTCGGAGAGATTCATTGCGAATCGGATCGGGCTCGGGAGTTTTGTCCTTCGGATCGCTGCCTTCGCCTTCTTCCTCGGGATCGTCGTATTTTTTATCCCGCTCGCGCTCGTAGGCGACAACTTCGAGGTCTTGGCGATTGTTATTCACATCGTCGAGGGTGACTTGCCAGACCTTCGCATCAATGATCGGGCCGCGAGCCAAGCGCTCCGCTTTTCGGGCTTCGGTGCGGGACTTGTCGTCGGTGAGTTCTTTTTTTCGGGCATCCATGTTGGTGCTGATGGCGTTTTTTTCCAACCGCTCGCGGAAGCGTTGCATGTCCTCGCTGACATAAAGAAACTCGGGATCCGCAGCGATGCGGCGGGCTGAGCGTTCGCGGAGTTCGGCAACGAAAAGCTCTCCGGCGTTCGGGCTGCGCTTGAAGGGGACGGGTGCGACCTCGTCGTAACCGAGCGGATTCTTGAAGGCGCCTTCGCCGATTTTTGGGCTATCCGTGCGCGAAGGGAGAACGATGTCCGATTCGACTCCGTTTAGCTGAGTGGAGCCGCCGCTGACACGATAAAATTTTTGAATCGTGAGTTTGATCGCGCCGGCAGGAGGTCTTTTCGAATTGAAGAACGGAAGCGACATGGAGCGGTCGAGGTCTTGAACAGTTTGAACGGTGCCTTTACCGAAGCTCCGCTCGTCACCCACGACGACAGCGCGACCGTAGTCCTGCATGGCTGCGGCGAAAATCTCACTTGCCGAGGCGCTGAGGCGGTTCATCACGACCACCATCGGACCGGTGTAGGCAATGCTTGGGTTCTTATCGATGTTGTTGGTGATATTTCCACTTGGATCCTTGGCCAAAACCACAGGGCCGCTCTCGATAAAAAGCCCGCTGAGATTGATGGCCTCCTCGAGCGATCCGCCACCGTCCTTGCGCAAGTCGATCACGAGCCCTTCAATGTTTTCTTTCTTCAAACGCTCCAGAAGCGCGGTGACATCGGTGGTGGTGCTTTTGGGTTCCCCGCTACCACTCATGTTTGCGTAAAAGGAGGGCAGGGAAATCCAACCGATGCGGGAGATTTTACCGTCTGGGCCTTTGACATCGAGCAACTCGGCCTTGGCTTCTTGATCCTTGAGTTGGACTTTGTCGCGAGAGATCTCGACGACGGAGCGATTGGAGGGATCGTCCGCATCACTGGGAATGACCTGCAAACGAACTTCGGTGTCTTTCTTGCCGCGAATTTTTTCGACGACTTTGTCGAGTTTCATGTCGATGACATCCTCGAAGTCCTCATCCCCTTGGGCGACGCCGATGATGCGGTCGCCTACTTTGAGTCGTCCATCCTTGTCGGCGGGGCCGCCGGGGATGAGTTCCATGATTTTCACATATCCATCCTCGGAGCGAAGAACGGCTCCGATGCCGACGAGAGAAAGCTTCATGGAAATCTGGAAATTCTCCATTTCGCTGGGGCTCATGTAATCCGAGTGGGGGTCGTAACTCAGGGCGAGGGCTTTGAGAAAGGTGCTGACCTCATCCTCGCCCTCCATTTCCTTCACATTTTTTAGAAACTGATCGTAGCGGCGGGTAAGAGTTTCCTGCGGCGTGCGGAGTTTGAGTTCGCTGAGTTCCTCCTGCAAAAGCTCGGCCTCGACACGGTCGCGCCAGATTTGGTCGGCTTCAGCGAGGTTTTTAGGCCAGGGGGATTTCTGGCGGTTGAGTTCGACGGAGCGATTGCCTTGGAAGTCGTATTTTTCTGAGGCGAGTTTTTTGTTGGATTCGACCCGGCTTTGGACGCGCTCGAGAAAGCGTTGGAAAATTTCCCGCGAGGGGCTGAGATCCCCGCGGAGGATCATGTCATCGAGCTTGCCGCCATATTTTTGGCTAAACTCATCCACATCCTCTTGGGTGAAGTAGAGTTTGTTGTAATCCAAGAGTTCGAGGTAGCTCGCGAGAAGTTTGGCGGACATCTCGTCATCCAATTTCTGGCGACTGTAGTGGGCTTGCTGAAGCCAGTTGGCAACGGCCAGCGCGACGCGGCCTTCGACCTCGGGGTTGAGTTTTCCGGCGAAGACCGGAGCCTGCCACAGCAAAGCCGTGGCGATCACCGCCAGAATGGCGGATTTGGTGATATGCCTCATGATTGGAGTGAAAACCTTGCAGAGACTCCTGCAAAAATCAAATCTGTGCGACTTCTGATTTCACCTACATGTCCATGAACCAATTTCAAGTATTCACCGGCGGAGTCCTCGAGACCAATGCGTTCTATTTAGAAACCCCGGCCGGGAACCTGCTTTTTGATGCCCCCGAGGGAGCGGATGACTTTTTTGCGGGCCACCGAATCGACTGGCTTTTGCTCACGCACGGGCATTTCGACCATGTGATGGATGCGGCGAAAATCCAGCGTCGGCATGGCTGCCGGGTGGGTTTTCACCCCGATACGGCCCTGATGGTCGGGGACGGCTCGTTTTTTAAGAAACACGGGTTCGACATCGAGTTCGAGCCCGTTACCGCCGATCGGCTGATCGACGAAGGAGTCGTCGCCGGGGTGGGGGGATTCGAGATGTCGGTGTTCCATGTTCCAGGACATTGCCCAGGGAGCCTTTGCTTTTATTTTCCTGAATTGAAGACGCTGGTCGGGGGCGATGTGTTGTTCCGAGAGGGTGTGGGGCGTTGGGATTTACCGAGCGGGGATGGGCCGCTTTTGTTCGAGGGAATCCGGACCAAAATTTTCCCACTTCCAGAGGAGACGATTGTCCTCCCGGGGCATGGTCCGGCGACAACTGTCGGGCACGAACGCACGAGCAATCCTTTCGTCGCAGAATAAGGATTCGCCTCTCGACATTCGCGCCGCGGCTATTCTATACAGCGACACTCACCAGTGCCCCTCTATGCCTCGTTACAACTACATCGCCCTTGATGCCCGCGGCCAGGAATCCTCTGGCGTTCTCGACGCCGAATCGCAAAACGACGCCGTCGCGCAGTTGAGGCAGGCGGGGTATTTTCCCAAAAGCCTGAGCGAGGAGGGCAAGGGTGGAAAAGCGAAGGCGAAAGCTGTTAAGGCCGCTGGTGGTGGGGGCAGCGCGTTGAAAAAAGAGATCAAACTCAATATCAACATCCCGTTTCTCGAAAAGAAGACCATCAAACCCCGCACCCTGATGATCTTCACGCGGCAGTTGGCCACGCTGATCGATGCCGGACTTCCACTGCTTCGCGGCCTCACCGTTCTTTCCAAACAGGAGCCCGATCCGGTTCTCAAAAAAACAATCGTCAGAATCGCCGAGTCGGTTCAAGCGGGAGGCACTTTCTCCGAGGCGCTCACCGGGCATCCGAAGATTTTCAACAAGCTCTATGTGAACATGGTGAAAGCGGGCGAACTCGGCGGTGTGCTGGAGATCGTCCTTCTGCGCCTCGCGGAGTTCCAAGAAAAGGCGCAAAAGATCAAAAACAAGGTCGTTGCGGCGATGTTCTATCCAGCAATTGTTTTGCTCATCGCGGTGGTAATTATGGGCTTTTTGCTCGTTTTCATTGTTCCAAAATTTGAGGCGATTTTCGCGGATATGCTCGGCGGAAAAGAGCTTCCCGGGCTCACGCAATTCGTCATTGGCGCCAGCAATCTCGTGAAAGACAACTGGCTATTCATCATCGGCGGAATTTTTGGTTTGGGAGTGGCCTACAAATTTGCGGCGGGCACGCCAAAAGGCTCTGCGTTGATCGATGCCTTCCTGCTCCGTTCCCCGGTTTTCGGCGATCTCACCCGCAAGAGTTCGATCTCAAGATTTTCCCGCACGCTCGGAACCCTCGTCACCAGCGGTGTGCCAATCCTCCAAGCACTCAATATCACCCGCGACACGGCCGGAAATGCCGTCGTCGCTGGAGCCATCTCCAAAGTCCATGACGCCGTGCGCGAGGGCGAATCGATTATCCAGCCTCTCGAGGCCAGTGGAGTCTTCCCGCCGATGGTCATCAGCATGATCGATGTCGGTGAGGAGACCGGACAGCTCCCCGAGATGCTTCTGAAGGTCGCCGATGTTTATGACGACGAGGTGGACAACGCCGTGACAGGCCTGACCTCCCTGCTCGAGCCGGTGATGATTGTTTTCCTGGCCGTGGTGGTCGGAACGATTGTCATCGCTCTCTTCCTGCCACTGATCAGCATCATCACCGGCATGCAGAACTAGTAAGTCGCCGGGCTTTTCTTAGAAGGAAATTTCCACCCCGCCGTAAAATCCAATCGGCAGTGAGGGGTAGCCCAAGTTAGTTTCGTAAGCCGTGTTGGTGACATTCTCCACTCGGGCCATCACAGCGGCGTGCTCGTTGATCACGTAGCGCGAGTAAACGCGCATCGTGGCGTAATTGGGCATCTCCACGACCTCTCCCGCGATGTAATCCAACTGCGTGCGTCCACCAACAAAACTGGCTCCACAACCAATCAGCCATTTCGGCGTGAGGAGGTAGTTTGTATCGAGGCTGATCATGTTTTTCTGCTGAGGAAACTGGGTCATGACCGTCGTCTGCGTGTAGGTGTAGGCGATCCGCGTATTCCATTTTTCTAACAACGACATCTCGGCGCTCAACTCCACGCCGTTGTTATTCGCCGTTTTCATATTTTCAAACCTGCCGAGGTAAGTCGTGGGGTCGGTTTCCACGACGACGAGGTTGTTGATGTAGTTCTGGAAATAGGTAGCGCTGAGTTTGACCTGTTCGTTGAAAAAATACTGGTCGATCCCCGCATCCCAACCGATCGATTTTTCAGGGGCCAAATCCAAGTTTCCGAGGTAGTAGGGGTTTGGCGAGTAAAGCTGGACCAAGCTCGGTGCCTTGAAGCCAGTGCCATAGCTGCCACGGAATTTCGTGTTGGTTTTCTCAACGAGGTAGGCCGAAGTGAACCGGTAAGTGAGCGCGCTGCCGGCTTGCGAGTAGCTGTCGTAACGGACCGCTCCGGTGAGAAAGAGGTTTTTCACGAGTTCCCATTCGTCTTGTGCGTAGAAAGCCACATCGGTCTGCGACTCGGTGGGCAAAACCGTCGCCGGTGCTGTGCCGTATCGGGAGTAGAAATCTCCGGTGTAGGCATCGAAGGAAATCCCGAGCGAAAGCCGATTCTGGCGCGAGATTTGGAAAACATTCATCCAGTCCGTGCAATAGTTCGTCGCGTTGTTGATCGTGTTGCTGTCCGTCTCAAAGTTCCCCG
>CALFPA010000115.1 GCA_937919825.1 uncultured Spartobacteria bacterium
ATTTAGCGCATCTTCGTTATCTCGGTGGAGATAGAAGCGCAGGCACGCCCTCTTTAGCAATTTCAGAAGCGGTGGGCGTAGCCGTTGCATTGATAGCTGGTCCTTTGTTGATTTCTGCTCTATTCAAAAAATCTCATAGGTTTTTGGTTCGTTTAGTTGGGCTAATAACCATGTTTGTCTTAAATTGGTATTGGCTTAATGAACGCTCCAAACCTGCTGCAGAGTTTGTAAAAGAGGTAGAAAATCAACGTGACCAGTGGAAAAATGACTTGAAAGAGCAACTGGATTCGAATGGCATAATTCAGTTAGATTTGTCGAAGTCTGATAAGACTGCAGCAGCATTAGAAGAAAGGGCTAGAAAACTGGATGGCAAGCCAAAGGCTATAGCGGAGGCTCTTCTTTCGGTTAACTCCAAAATGCGCGCCCTTGCCACGCGATATGAAATCGCGACAAAAAACTTTACAGAGGCAGGCGGTGCAGACGCCTCAACTATGCAAACTATAGAGCAGATTCAGTCCCGAGAAAATCTAGCGATAGAAGTGAAAGAGGCTAATTCATCGCTCATAGAATTTCTCAGCGAAATTGACATATACCTCAACTCTGCGCTCTCCAAAGCCGGACTCACCCTTGAAGAATCGGAAAACGCTATCCAGAGTTACAAAAAAGGGGCAAATATTGATATAGTTCTGGCAATCAGAAAATTGGATATGCAGATTACTAAAGACATGATAATGGTATTTAACCTATTGAAAAGAGAGTTCGGCAACTGGAGAACCCAAGGTAAAAACGTTATTTTTGATCGAAGCCTAGCTGCAACCAATTTCAATGCAGTAGGTAAAAGAATTGATGATGCATTTAATAAGCAGGTTCAATTACAAAAGCAGTTTGTGAGATAAAAAATTGGATTTGATAGAGTCAGTCCCACACATCCACACATCAAAACGGTGTAGGCGTTGGCCGAACCCTGCGCCCCAACAGAGTGGGGCGCCTTCAATTTCATGTTCTCTTGGCGGCTCTGCGCGAGGATTTGGGTTTGAGTGGGAGACGGCGCATTCGTGCCTTAATCTTGGGTCCCCTCGGCGAGGCGACCCTACCCCATTTTTCGATTTGCGTGGATTAGCGTTTTTCCGACTTCTGATCGTCCACGCGCAGCATGACTTCGTTCCGACGGAGGAAAGACGGCGTCCAAGGCGGGTCGAAATAGCCAAAGAGAGGTTCGCCACTCGCAACGAGGCCGGATTTTTTCGTCCATGCTTCGAGTTGAGCGAGGGCGTTGGACTCGGCCTCCGCGCTTCGCGAGCCGGAAAAACCAAACACGGCGAAGCGGCCGGCGGTAATGGTTGTCACACGGAGGGCTGGATCTTTTGGCCCGGGTGCGGATTTCATATTCGCCGGCATGACGAATGACATCGAGCGCCTCTGCTCCTCGCCAGCCATGAAAACCGGCGTGGTCATTGGGATTTTCTCACCGTCAGAATTGGCACCGCTGATGTATCGGAAGAGTCGTTGGAAACTCGTGCCGGAGTCGCCGTCCATCGGGGTTTCGACAATCGTGAGGTTCGGATAGTCGCGGAGTTCGAAGTGGCCGTCGCGCGAGATCACCCGGTTAGGGGCAGATTCGCTGCCTTTGCGCGAGGTTTTGCATCCGGCGAGGAAAATTCCGGCGGCGAAGACCGAGAGAAAAACGGCAACGAGGGTTTTCATTTCAGAAAGGTATGCCGGAATTCTTCGTTGGCCAACTTGGATAAATACCTGGAAAAGATGTCAGTCCCACACATTCACACATCAAAACAATGTAGGCGTTGGCCGAACCCTGCGCCCCAACTGAGTGGGGCGGCCACAATTGCTTGTTATCTCGGCGCCTTGGCGGCTCTGCGGGAGGATTTGGGTTTGAGGGGGAGACGGCGCATTCGCGCCTGTATGTTGGGTCCCCTCGGCGAGGCGACCCTACCCCATTTTTCGATTTGCGTGGATTCGCGGGTCGGTTTGAAACGACAGAGGCCTGCCGTTGCTACTACTCATCTTCTTCGTGGCTTCGTGCCTCCGTGTGAGATTTTTGGATTTTGTTTCTTCGACCCGCAAGGCCGTGACAGCCTGGCAAAAACTCCCGAATCCAACCAAAAGCTATTCTTCGGTCTTCAGGTCGCGAAGATGCTCTTTCAAATCTTGAAGCGATTCGCCTTGGGTCCAGTGATCGGGATAGTCGTTTAAATAACCAAGAAACTTTCCGTCATCTTCCTGCCAATAGGTGAATTTGGTGGTCATGGGAGCAATCTATAGATGGGCAGTGTTTTGTCTTTTATTTTTAAGAAAAAGCAGGGGCCCTCTGAGAAATTTACCCTCCAGAGCTTTTTCCCAGAGCGCTGTAGGCGGCGCCGAGGAGGGCGGCTTGGTCGTTGAGTATGACCAAGACGGGGGTGTTTTCCATGAGCGAGGTGAGGCGGCCTTTGTCGTTGAAGGCGTGGAGGAAGGCTACGCTTTGGATGTGGGAGAGCAATTTCACGGGGATGCCGCCACCGAGGAAGACGCCGCCAGTGGCCATGGTTTTGAGGGCCATGTTCGAAGCTTCGGCGCCGAGGCAATTCACGAAAATATCGAGCGTTTTGGCGCACATGGGGCATTGGCCGGAATCGGCGAAGCGCGAGATTACGACGCCGGCGTTCTCGGTTTTCATCGCTTCGGCCACGGCGGGGAGTTCGGTGCCTCGTCCGGTTTCGCGGAGGAATTTGTAGATGTTTTCAATGCCCATGCCGGAGGCGACGCGCTCGGCGCTGACATGGCCGAATTGCTTGATGAGGTATTCGAGCAGGGCGATCTCGAGTTCGTTACGAGGGGCGAAGTCGGCGTGGCCACCCTCGCAGGCCCAGACATGGTGACGGTGGCCGTCCCAGAAAAGCCCGGCTTGGCCGAGGCCAGTGCCGGGCGAAACGACGCACCGATTACCGGTGGCGTGCGCGGCACCGCGTTGCACGACGGCGAAATCCGATGCAGGCAGGTGGGCGATGCCGCAGGCGTTTGCGGCGAGGTCGTTTAGAACGCTCACATGCGGGATCTCAAACTCGGCGGAAATTTCAGCGGCATCGACGCCCCAAGTGAGGTTGGTGGGTTTCGCGCGACCGTTCGAGACGACGCCGGGGATGCCGAAACCAGCGGCGAGGATGGGCTGGGTTTCGTCAGCGAGGAATTCGCGGAGAATGGCGTTCAGGCCGGGATAGCCAGCGCTGGGGTAGCGTTGCTCGCGGACGAGGGAAAGTTTGTTTCCCACGACATGGAAGAGGGCGATGTTCGCCTTCGTGCCACCAATGTCGCCGGCGAGGAGCAGGTGGGGACGCGAGGACATGTCAGCGTTCGAGCTTGTAGTAATGCCACTGGTGGCCGTCTTTTTCGATGAGCTTGTCGGCGGCTTCGGGGCCCCACGAGCCGGAGGCGTAGTTCGGAAAATCGCGCGGGTGCAGGGCCTGCCAGACATCGAGGATGGGATTCACGATGCGCCAAGAGGCGTCCACGCTGTCGTAGCGGTGGAAGAGCGTCATGTCGCCAATCATGCAATCGTAGAGAAGCGTCTCGTAGCCGGTGGCGGCGGTGGTTTCGCCGAATTCGCTGTAGCTGAAATCGAGAGGGACATTCGCAATGGGAAGGCCCGGGCCGGGTTTTTTGGCATGGATGTCCATCGTGATGCCTTCGTCGGGCTGCACATGAATCACGAGGCGGTTCGGCGTGATGTCGGCGTCGGCGTTTTTTCCGAAAAGGAGGAGCGGGCTGCGCTTGAAACCGATGACGATTTGCGTGGTGTGCTCGGCGAGGCATTTGCCACTCCGGATGTAGAATGGCACATCGGCCCAACGCCAGTTTTCCACCATGAGCTTCATGGCGACGAAAGTCTCGGTGTTCGACTTGGGATCGACATCCTTCTCGGTGCGGTAGGCGGGGACATTTTTGCCGTCGATCAGGCCGGAGTCGTATTGGCCGCGGACGGTATTCACGAGGACCTCCTCGGGATCCATCGGGCGGATGGCTTCGAGGACTTTCACCTTTTCGTTGCGCACACTGTCGCCGGTGATCGAGGTGGGCGGCTCCATGGCGATGAGCGAGAGCACGGAGAGGATGTGGTTTTGCACCATGTCGCGTGTGACGCCCGAGTGGTCATAGTAGCCACCGCGCAGTTCGATGCCGAGTTTTTCCGCCACGGTGATCTGCACATAGTCGATGTAGCGGCGGTTCCAAATCGGCTCGAAGACGCTGTTTCCGAAACGGAAGACCATGATGTTCTGCACGGTCTCTTTTCCGAGGTAGTGGTCGATGCGGTAAATCTGCGACTCGGCGACGTTCGAGGTGAGCTGGGCATTCAGGTCGCGGGCGGATTGCAGGTCGTGGCCGAAGGGTTTTTCGATGATGATGCGGCGCCACGCACCGGGGGTTTCCTGCGTGAGTCCGGCGGAACCGAGTTGCTCGACGACCTTGCCGAAAAATGTGGGCGAGATGGCGAGGTAGAAAAGGACATTGCCGGGGAGATTCCAGGTCTTTTGAGCCTCCGCGATTTTGTTGCTGAGGTGGGCGAAGGTGTCGGGGCTGTTGAAGTCGCCCGAGATGTAGTAGGAGCGCTTCGCGAAGTCGTCCCACTCGGAATCGACGACCGGGCGGGTGGCGAATTGCTTGATGTCCTCGGTGATTTTCGCGCGGTAGAGTTCGTCGTTGCTATCGGTAACGGCGACGCCGATGACGGCGAAATTCTCGGGGAGGAGCTTGAGGGCTTTGAGATTGTAAAGCGCGGGAAGGAGTTTGCGTTTTGTGAGGTCACCCGAAGCACCGAAGATAACGATGGCGCAGGGATCGCCGGGGCATTCGTGGCCGGTGAGTGGTTTGGTGGACATGGTTATTTTTTCGGTGGGTTTTTGAGTTGTTCGATTTTCGCCGAAAGCTCGGCGTTCGGGGAGACCTCGAGGGCGGCGGAGTATTTGGCGATGGCCTCCTTGGTATTGCCTTCTTTCTCGGCAACCTCGCCCTCGGTGCGGAGTTTTGTGAAAAGATCGAGCTGCTTGGTGGCGGCCCTTTTCAGTGAAACAAAAACTGCTTCTGTGCGCGGGCCAATCCTCGCGGCCAGCGGGGTGAAGAGGCTCAAAACATTCGCGGCCTCGGAATAATTACGCTGTTCAAACAATGACGAGAGCTTGGGGAGACCGGTGGAAATTTCCGAAAGCGCGCGTGTGTTTTCCTCGGGGATTCGAACAGCAACGGGTGGCGCGGAACTGCGGAATTTGGCGACTTGTTCGGAGAGGATTTGGACTTGTAGCTCGAGGGTGATGGAGAGCTTCGGGGGCGTATCGCCGGGTGTCAGGGCTGCAAAGTATGCCTCCACTTCCTTTTGAAATTTTGAAATTTCCTGCTGAAGAAGGCCAGCCGTGACGGCTTGCTCGAGGATGAGAGTCACGCGCGAGTCGGGATCTTTGATAGCCCTCAACTCTGCGAGAAGTTGCGAGGCGTCGGCATCCGAGGTGTTTGGATTGGATAGTTGGTCGAGAATTTGGGCCTGATTTTGGACGGCGATTTGTTTTTGAAGATCTACGCGGATAGCTTCGACCTTCGCTTGCAAGGTGGTGTCGTTTTTGGAGAGCTCGACGAGTTGATTGAAGAGGGCATTTTCTTCGAGATCGAATTTTGATTTGTCGGTTTCGCTATCAATTGATTTTTTAAGCGCGTTCTCTGCTAGATAAAACTCCTTCGAGCGGTATTTCGAAGCCTGCTCCCAAGTGCCATTCACCCGCACCTCGCCGGCGTCATAGCGCTTGATTGCCTCGACGAGCGGTTTCGCAAACTGCTCGATATCGATTTTGGCGGAGGGGACAAGGATGACGAGTTGCTTGAGGCGGCCGACTTGGTCTTGAAGGGCATTGCGATGCGCGGGCGTGATGATTTCAGCGGGAATTTCCGGGCTAGGGATTGGCACACCACCGACGATTTGATCGACCCAAACCTGTCGTTCCTGCCCACTCGGCGTGCGAAGCACAAAGTAGCCTCCGCGGTTTGTGTAGGCCGTGAAGCGCATGACCACGGCCTCGTTGGGCTTAGACCACTTCTGCGGCTTCACGAGGACGACACCTGATTGTTCGACCGCCTGGCGGCCGTCGCCGCTCAGGGAGGTCTGCGCCGAAAGGGTGGCGACTGTCAGCAGGGCGAGGAAAAAACCAACAAAGCGGCACTTCATGCGGGAAATCTGTCACCTGTCCCGGCAGCGGGGCAAGACATTGGATGGGGCGAATTCAATGGATGCGGTGCGCACCCTGCTGGAGTTCGGGGTTGGCCTCTTTCATGCGGAACGGAATTTTTTTAAGCCAGAGACGGAGCGCTTCCCAGTGGATGAGAAAAATGACCTTCAGCGTGACGAGCGGATAGCGGAGCGTGAAGCGGGCGAGGTTGGCGGCGGTGAGTTCCTCGCGCGCGCCCGTGACCGTGCTGATTAAAACCCGCTCGCCGCCCGAGTAGTCGTCGATCGCCAGGCGCAAGCGGCGGCCGGGCAGGTCGAAGCGGAAGTCAAACTCCAGATCGAGCGCGTAGAAGGGCGAGACATAGTAATTCTTCGGCACGCGGACATGGAATCCCGGGCCGGCCGAATCGCATGGCACGAGGAAGGGTTTCAGCTCGCCGAAGGTGTTGCCGACTTGGATCACTGAGGTCAGCGGGCGATCGTTTTCATCGAAACAAAAAAAGACCGAGACGGGGTTGAAGGTGTAGCCGAAGAGTTGGGGGAGTGTGAGGAGCTGGATGCGCGCCGGGCGGACGGGGAGGTTTTGGGTAGTGAGAAAGGTCTCGAGGTTTTGGCGGATGCCGCGCGAGTGGAACTGGATATAATCCTCATCGCGGAGCGAGTAGAGATTCGGCGTGTTGACGCTAAAAAACGGGACCCGTCGCTCGATTTCCGGCAATTCCTCGAGATCGAAGAGGAAGAGAAAAATCCTGTAAACGAACTCGTGTTTTTTGGGAGCGATCCGACGGTGCATCACAGTGCACTCGTAGAGGCAGGAGTTCATTGCGCCAAAATCGGCCGGACCACACGAGCAAGGTCCACGGCGGAGGAGTAGGCGTCCTCGTGGAATCCATGCCGGAAGTAGCTTCCGCAAAAAAACGCGCGCTGGCATGGCGAGCGGGTATTCAGCGAAGGTAGCTCCCGCTGCGCTCGCATGGCTTCCAGAGTGTAAACGGGGTGATGGTAAACCGTGCGGTAAAGCACGGCGGACTCAGGAATGCTCTCCGCGCCGTTGATCGAGACAAAGTAGTTCCGTTTTTTCGAAACGCCTTGCAGCGCATTCATCCAATAATGGGTCGTCGCCCGCGTTCCGCCGCCGGGCTGATTTTCCACCCGGTAATTCCACGAAGCCCAAGCGCGGCGCGCGCGGGGCATGACCGAGGCGTCGGTGTGGAGCGTGGCGGTGTTTTCTTGATAGCGGAATGCCGAGAGAAGTCTTTGCTGATCGGCATCCGGCGCAGCCAGCATCGCCAAAGCCTCGTCCGCATGGGCGGCGATGATGACGCGGTCGAATTCCAGCTCCGAGCCGTCCTCGATTCGCACCCGGGCGTTGCTGTCGTTCTCCGAGACCGCGACCACCTTAGCCGGCAGCTGAACGGGATCGAATGCAGCGAGGATTTTGTCACGGTAGTTCTGCGAGCCCCCGCTGACTGTGAACCACGGATGGTGCGTGGTGACGCCGAGGAATCCGTGGTTTTGGAAAAACCGGATCAGGCTCAGCGCGGGAAAATCCAGCATCCTCCCCGGCTCGGTGGACCACACCGCCGAACTCATCGGCACGAGATAGAACTCGAGAAAGTCGCGTCCCAACCGGTGCCGCTCGACGAACTCGGCAACGGTGCATTCGAGCGAGGCGGGATTTTCCAGCGCGGCTCGTGCGACACGGAAGAACCGCATGATGGAGAGCACCAGCGCGTGGAAGCGTGGCCGCAGGATATTTCGTCGCTGGGCGAAAAGTTTGCCCAGACCCATGCCATTGTATTCGAGATTCGCCGGTTCGTGGCGAACGCTGAACGACATCTCGGCGGGTTTGGTTTCCACTCCAAGTTCGCGGAAAAGCTCCACGAGATTCGGGTAGGTGGCGTGGTTGAAAACAATGAACCCCGTGTCGATCGGCACCGGAGTTCCATCCTCGTCGATGGTAACGGTGTTCGTGTGGCCACCCGGGCGTGCGTCGCGCTCGATGAGTGTGATCTCGGCCGAGTGGCGGAGTTGCCAAGCCGCGCCCATGCCGGCGACGCCGGTTCCGACGATGGCGATCCGCTCCCTCACTTCGGAGAGGAATGGGCTTTCGCGTAAACTCCGTCGGGCACCTGTTTGATATTCCAGACGATGCCGAAAAGCCCCATCAGGCGAATGAGGTAGTAGGAAATATCGACCTCCCACCAGTAGAAGCCCTGCCGGGCGGAGGCCTGATATTGATGGTGGTTGTTGTGCCAGCCCTCGCCGAGCGTGATGAGCGCGATGAGGAGGCTGTTGCGACTGTCATCGCCATTGTCGAAGCGCTTGTTTCCAAAACAGTGCGCGAGCGAATTCACGAAGCAGGTGCCGTGAAAAAGCACGGTCGTGCTGATGAAGAAACCCCAGACGACCATTTGCCAGGCCGAGGTGCCGAGACCGGGCACGAAGGCTTCCAGTGCGGCTCCAAAGCCATAGAGCCCCGCAAACAAAATCGCCGGGCCGATGAGGTCGAAGCGGTTCAAGAAAACCAGCTCCGGATATTTCGTCAGATCCTTCACGAGGCGGTAGTCGGTAGGGAAATTCCTGCTGCTGGTGAGCCAGCCGATGTGCGCCCATAGAAAACCCTTCACGCCCGGCGAGTGGACATCGTGTTCATCGTCTGAGTGCGCGTGGTGGTGCCGATGCACCGACGCCCACCAGAGCGGCCCGCGCTGAACCGCCGTGAGACCGATGAGCGCAAAGACAAACTGCATCGGCCGCGAGGTGTGGAATGCGCGATGGCAAAAGTAGCGGTGATACAGCCCCGTGATTGCGAACATCCTCGCGAAATACAAAAACACCGCCGTCGCCACCGCGGCCCAACTCCAGCCGACCCAGATCACGCCGAGACAACCGAGATGAAGGATGAGAAACGGCACGGCGCGCTTGAACTCGAAGCGCTCGGGAAGTTCGCGCGTTTTCTCGACGCCTTCGGGGAAATAATCCGAGTCGATGAAACGCACGGCGGGCGTGAGAATTTTTGCAAGGGCAGGCACGAGCTATTCTTCTACGACTCCCAGCAGGCCGAGGATGCGGTTCAAGTCGTCACTGCCGTAATACTCGATCGAAATGTGGCCCTTTTTTTCGCCGTGCTGGATCGAGACGCGCGTGGAGAGGCGGTGGGTGAGGAGGTTTTGGACGCGCTGAATGGCAGCGGGCTCTTGAGTGCGGTTTTTGGCGCGGCCCTTCCGTGGCTGGCCGCTCTCTTCCATGATCTGCGCCGCCATTTTCTCAGCGATTCGCACAGAATGGCCGGAGCGCACGATCTGGTCGGCGAGGAGTTTTTGCTCCTCGTGGTTGCGGAGCGAGAGGAGGACCTTCGCGTGGCCCACGGAGATGCGGCTGTGCTTCAGGAGCGCCTGCACATCGCCGGCGAGGTCGAGAAGCCGCATGGCATTCGCCACGGCAGCGCGGCTCTTGCCGACACGGCGCGCGATCTCCTCCTGCGTAAGGCTGAAATCCTGGTGCAACTTCGCGTAGGCAGAGGCCTCTTCAATCGGGTTCAGGCCCTCGCGCTGGAGGTTCTCGATGAGCGCCAACTCCAAAACCTCGCAGTCGCTGGCCTCGCGCACGATGGCGGGCGCATCGGCGAGGCCGAGTTCCTTCGCCGCGCGCCAACGGCGTTCCCCGGCTATGAGTTCGTAGGTGCCATCGACCAGGCGGACGATGAGGGGCTGGATGATCCCGCGATCGCGGATGCTCTCCACGAGTTCATTCAAATGCTCGACGGGGAAATCCAGACGCGGCTGGAGCGGGCTGGGTGCGATGCTAGAAAGGGGGAGCTTTTGGATTTTCTCCCCGTGCTCCTCAATGGGAGCGGGGCTCGCGACGCGTTTGTTGATGAGCGCGCCGAGGCCTTTGCCGAGTGCTTGCTTTGCCATGACCCGTGAAACTAAACAGGCGCTCCACCGCAAACCATGAAAAAAACCTTCGCCCGAATTCTCTTTTGGGATGACCCGCGCCTGCGGACCCCCGCCGAGCAGATGGCTTGCGACGAGGCTTTGGCCGGAGTTGCGGAGGCACCTGTCCTTCGCACCTATCGCTGGGCGGAACCAGCGGTGACCTTTGGATACGCACAGCGACTCCAAAATGTCCAAAACCTCGCCAACGGCCGGCCTGTCATGCGCCGCTGGACGGGTGGCGGAACGGTTTTTCATGGGCACGAACTCACACTGGGTTTGGCGATTCCCGCCAGTGGGGCCTTCACCTGCCTCAGCTCCGCGCAAATCTACCAGGCGATCCACGAGGCGCTCCTGCCAGCGATCCGCCAAATCCTCCCCAATGCCAAACTGGTCTCGCTGGAGGATTGCCGCTGTGGCCCAGTGTGCTTCGAAAGCCCCGTCGCCTACGACATCGTCGCAGGTCCGCGCAAAATCCTCGGAGGTGCGTTGCGCCGCTCACGGCAGGGCGTTCTTTACCAAGGCTCTCTTCATGCCGACATCTCCCCGCTCGCCCTCGCCGAAGAGTTGGCGGATTCCGTTTCTCCCATCCAAAACCTCCCAGCTCTCGAAAATGCCGGGGCTGCTTTAGTCAGCCAACGCTATGGTGATCCTACCTGGCTGAACCTGCGCTAGCTTTCGAGCGAGCGTCTCATTATTTCTAAAAACATGGCAGTCATCGGAGTTACCGGCGGCATCGGATCAGGCAAGTCGACCTTCTCAAAAATGTTGGCCTACCACCTCGGCGCGCGCCTGTTCGACGCCGACTCCGCCGCGCGCGAACTCCTGAAGTCCGACCCCGCCGTGCGCGAGAAAATCACCACCGAGCTTTTCGCTGAAGCCTACACCCCCGACGGCCAGCCCGACCGCGCCGCGATCCGGCGTTTGGTTTTTCAAGATCCCACCGCCAAGGCGCGCCTGGAATCGATCCTCCACCCACGCATCCGCGAGCGTTGGACGCAACTCGCCGCCGAATGCCGACAAACCTCCACGCCACTCGTCGTGGAAATCCCGCTCCTTTTCGAGACCAGTGCCGAGCATTTCTTCGACCGCATCGTCACCGTCGCCTGCTCTCTCGAAACCCAACTCGCCCGCACCGCCGCCCGCGGTCTGACCCGCGAGGAGGCCGAGTCGATCATTCGCAGCCAAATCCCCCTCGAGCAGAAAACCTCCCTTGCGCATTTTGTCGTTTGGAATGACGGCTCGCACGCCAACCTCGAAAACCAAGCCGCCGAGCTCGCCAAAACCCTCCCCAATCCCCTCTCATAATCCCCAAAAAGAAAAAGTGGACTCCCTTCGCGCGAACCTGCTATCAGTCCGCCTCGTTCACGAAACCTCGAGAATATTGACGCCCAGCCGAACGGCCCGGGTGTCGCAACCAGAAAACCACCCAACATGCCAACTGCAGCCAAACCTAAACGCAAAGCCAATCCCGCCCTCCTCAAACCCGTTCAACCTGACGCCGTTCTTGCGGCCGTCGTCGGCTCCACCCCGGTCTCCCGCGGCGAGCTCACCAAAAAAGTCTGGGACTACATCAAGAAACACGGTCTCCAAGACGCCAAGAACAGGCGCAACATCAACGCCGACGCGCTCCTCAAGCCCGTCTTCGGCGGCAAGTCCCAAGTCACCATGTTCGAGATGACCAAGCTCGTCTCGACCCATGTGAAGTAAGACGGCCTATTTTACAAAAACCCCTCCCTGCCTCGTGCGGGAGGGGTTTTTTGTTGCCCCGGATTCTCACTCCCCCACCCGCTGCCGTCTTCCTCACGCCAACCGCAAAGACTCCTGCGCTGAACGACATTCTCCCCCGCCACTCCGGATTCCGGCTGTTTTTTGTGTTCTGATCGCCGCGTGATTCGTATTGTTTACCGCTTCACGAAATGATCTCCGCAACAGAAAAAGCCCTTCGCGACCTTCTTGCTCAACGCATCGTCCTCCTCGATGGCGCGATGGGCACGATGATCCAGCAATACAAATTGCAGGAGGCCGACTACCGAGGCGACCGATTCGCCGATTGGACCGGCCAGGATCTCAAGGGAAACAACGACCTCCTCGTGCTCACCAAGCCGGAGATCGTTCGCGAGGTTCACTCGAAATACATCGCCGCCGGCTCGGACATCATCGAGACGAACACCTTCAACGCGACCTCGATTTCGCAGGAGGACTACGGCCTTGCCGAAATCGTCGCCGAACTCAACCTCGCCGCTGCCCGCTTGGCCCGCGAAGCCGCTGATGCTATCACCGACCGCCGCGTCTTCGTCGCCGGGGCCATCGGCCCGCTCAACCGCACACTCACGATCTCGCGCGATGTGAACGACCCCGGCAAGCGCGAAGTGACCTTCGAGCAAGTCGCCGCCGCCTACACCGAGCAAATCGAAAACCTCGTCGAGGGCGGCGCGGACATCCTTCTCGTCGAAACCATCTTTGACACGCTCAACGCCAAGGCCGCTCTTTTCGCCATCCGCCGGTTTTTTGAAAAGACCGGAAAAAACCTGCCCGTCATGGTCTCGGGCACGATCACCGACCTCAGCGGCCGCACCCTCACGGGCCAAACCGTCGAGGCGTTTCTCAATTCCATCGCCCACTTCCCGCTTGTTTCCGTCGGCCTGAACTGCGCGCTCGGCCCGAACGAAATGCGCCCCTACATCGAGGAACTTTCGAACATTTCGCCGTTCTTCGTCAGCGCCTACCCGAATGCCGGCCTGCCCGATCCGCTCTCGCCCACCGGCTTTCCCGAAACTCCTGAATCCCTCGCCCCGCAACTCCGCGAATGGGCCGAGCAGGGTTGGCTGAACATCATCGGCGGTTGCTGCGGCACCACGCCAGACCACATCAAGGCCATGGCGGACGCCGTGCGCGATCTCCCAACACGCAAAATTCCCGCCCGCACCACCACGCTGCGCCTCAGTGGACTCGAGCCATTCACCGCCCGCCCCGAAATTCCATTCATCAACATCGGCGAGCGCGCCAATGTCGCGGGCTCGAAAATTTTTAAAAAACTCATCCTCGCCGAGGACTACACCGGAGCCCTTACGGTTGCCCGCCAGCAAGTTGAGGCCGGCGCCCAGATCATCGATGTGAACATGGACGACGGCATGCTCGATGGTGCCTCCGCGATGACAAAATACCTGAACCTCGTCGCCGCCGAGCCTGATATTTCCAAGGTTCCCTTCATGATCGACTCGTCGAAATGGGAAGTCCTCGAAGCCGGCCTGCGCTGCGTCCAAGGCAAGTGCGTCGTTAATTCGATCAGCCTCAAAGAAGGTCCCGAAAAATTCAAAGAGCAGGCCCGACTCGTTCGCGCCTACGGAGCCGCCGTGATCGTCATGGCCTTCGACGAACAAGGCCAGGCCGACTCGTTCCAGCGCAAAACCGAAATCTGCGAACGCGCCTACCGCACCCTCGTCGACGAAGTCGGCTTCCCGCCCGAGGACATCATTTTCGACCCGAACATCCTCACCGTCGGCACCGGCATCGAGGAGCACAACGAATACGCCAAGGCCTTCATCGACGCCACCCGCTGGATCAAGGAAAACCTCCCCCACGCCCGCGTGAGCGGCGGCGTGAGCAACATCTCGTTCTCCTTCCAAGGAAACAACCCGATCCGAGAAGCCATCCACGCCGCGTTCCTCTACCACGCCATCAAAGCCGGCCTCGACATGGGCATCGTCAACGCCGGCCAGCTCGCCATCTACGAGGAAGTGCCGAAAGACCTCCTCACGCTCATCGAGGATGTCCTTTTCAACCGCTCGCCCGACGCCACCGAGCGCCTCGTCGCCTTCGCCCAAGGCTTCAAGTCGGAAAAATCCGGATCCAGCGGCCCAACCCAAGACCTCGCCTGGCGCGAAGAACCGGTTGATAAACGCCTCGCCCACTCCCTCATCAAAGGCATCACGGACTTCGTCGAAGCCGACACCGAGGAAGCCCTCGCAAAATACGGCAAGCCGCTCAGCGTGATTGAGGGCCCACTCATGGACGGCATGAAAACCGTCGGCGACCTTTTCGGTGCCGGAAAAATGTTCCTGCCGCAAGTCGTCAAAAGCGCGCGCGTGATGAAAAAATCCGTCGCCTGGCTCACCCCGCTCATGGAGGCCGAACGCGCCGCCAACCCCAACGCCCGCACGCAAGGCCGCATCCTCATGGCCACGGTCAAAGGGGATGTGCACGACATCGGCAAGAACATCGTGGGCGTCGTCCTGGCCTGTAATAATTACGAAGTCATCGACATCGGCGTCATGGTTCCCTGCGAGAAAATCCTCGCCACCGCGAAGGAGAAAAACTGCGACATCATCGGCCTCTCCGGCCTTATCACCCCCTCGCTCGACGAGATGATGCATGTCGCCAAGGAAATGGAGCGCCTGGGTTTCACCGTCCCTCTCATGATCGGCGGCGCCACCACCAGCCGCGCCCACACCGCCGTGAAAATGGCCCACTACTACAGTGGCGGCGTCGTCCATGTCCTCGACGCCTCCCGCTCCGTCAATGTCGCCAGCGCGTTGCTCAACCCCGAGCAAAAACCCGAGTTCCTGAAACAACTCGCGGACGACTACGAAAAGCTCCGCACCGACCACGCGAATCGCCAAACCACCAAAGCGATGCTCCCCCTCGCCGATGCCATCGCCAACGCCCCCAAACTCTCCCACGAAAACATCGCCACACCCGCGCAAACCGGCGTGGTTGTTTTCGAATCGGGAAAAAACATCGCTCTTCAGGACCTGGTTCCCTTCATCGACTGGTCGCCGTTCTTCCACACTTGGGAGCTGCGCGGCCGGTATCCTGCGATCTTCGACGACCCGAATTGCGGCTCCGAGGCCAAGAAACTTTTCGACGACGCCCAAGCTCTCCTCGCCGAAATCGTATCCGCCGAATCGCTTCAACTTCGCGGCGTCTGCGGCCTCTTCCCCGCCAACCGTGAGGGCGAGGACATTGTGATTTTCACCGACGACACCCGCACCGAAGTCGCTGCCCGCCTCCACGGCCTGCGCCAGCAGATGAAAAAACCCGCCGGCCAGTTTAATACCTCCATCGCCGACTTCGTCGCCCCCGCGCCCGCGAAGGATTTCGTCGGCGCGTTCGCCGTCACATCAGGCCACGGACTGCACAACATCGTGGAGAAATTCAAGGCCCAGCACGACGACTACAACGCCATCATGGCCGAGGCCCTCGCCGACCGTTTCGCCGAGGCCTTCGCCGAATACATGCACAAATTCGCCCGCGACCTCTGGGGCTTCGGCAAAGACGAAAACCTCACACCCGAGGAACTCATCCGCGAAAAATACCGCGGCATCCGCCCCGCGCCCGGCTACCCCGCCCAGCCCGACCACACTGAGAAACACGCGATCTGGAAACTCCTCGATGTGGACAACGCCGCCGGCATCACGCTCACTGAAAGCCTCGCCATGTTCCCCGGAAGCAGCGTGAGCGGCCTCTACTTCGCCCACCCCGAATCCAAATATTTCGCCGTCGGCAAAATCGAACGCGACCAACTTGAAGACTACGCCCGCCGCAAAGGCATGTCGGTCGCCGAAGCCGAGAAATGGCTCATGCCGTATCTCAACTACGACCCCGACAGCAACCTCGTCCGCCCCTGCCAACCCGGCGCGGTTGCGGCGGCATGAAAAAATACCGGGCGTGGATTTTGATCGCGCTGCTGTTGGCGGGAACGGCGGGGCTCTTTCTTTGGAACCGCGTGACGGCTTATCTCGAGAGCGAAGAGTTCCGCCGCACCCTCGAGGAATTCGTCAGCGGGAAATTAAACGCGGCGGCGGAACTTGAACCTCTGCATTGGAATGGCTCGGCTGTTGAAAGTGCCTCGTTGAGCTTGAGCGGTTCGCCAGACTCGAGGCTTCGTTCGATGGAAGCGAGAAACCTCCGCGTCCGCATGGATTGGAGTGCTCTCCTCTCCGGTGCTTGGCGCGTGGAGGAGTTTTTGGTCGATCGACTGCGGGCGGAATTTGGCGAGGGCAACGAGACCACCAAATCCTCGGCGCCTCTTTCCATGAAGGAAGTCGCGTTGTTGCCGACCAAATTCGAACTCGGTGCCACGCTCATTTCGCAGGCTGATTTGGATTTTGGAGATATAGAAATCACCGGTGCCGAGCTTGAGATTCAGCCTGCCGGCACTGGCTGGAAAGTCCACGGGGAGGGGGGGGAGTTCACCTGCTCTCACTTGCCGCCGATGGCGATCGAGTCGTTCCAAGCCGCATGGGCGGATGGCAAAACTACGATTCATTCCTCGGCTCTTCGCCTTGGCGCTGCTGGAAAAATCTCCGCATCGGGGAAATGGCCGGGCGCTGTTGATTTTGAGTGGGCGAATGTTTCCCCGGGCGATTTGCTCGGTAAGGATTGGAGTCAAAAGTTGGATGGCCAACTAGCCGGCTCCGCACGGCTCGAAAGCGGTGTCGCAAAAGGTCGCTTCGAGTGGAGCGATGGCCGTGTGCGAGGATTTGGGATTCTTAAGCAAGCGGCCATGATCTCGGGCCGAACGGAGTTCCAAAACCTCCCGATTTCAAAGGCAACCGGAGATTTTGAGGTTCGCGGCGGAAGCTACGATTTCCGCAATGTTGTAGTGGATTCCCCGGGTTTGTTGCGCGTCACAGGCCATGTCTCGATTTCCAGCCAGCGCGCGCTGAAGGGTGAGCTTCAACTGGGCCTCTCGCCGTCATTGATTCAAGGGCTTGATGGCGTGCTCGCGAAGGTTTTTACGCGCCAGGAAAACGGCTTTGTGTGGGCGAGTGTGACGGTGGGTGGAACGCTCGATGCTCCAACGGAAAACCTCTCTGGCCGCCTCGCTTCAGCTGTCGGCGAGGCGGCGATGGATGCCGTGAAACCAGTCCTGCAGGCGGTTCCCGAGCCGGCGCGCAAGGCGGTGGATGAGACGATCAACACGCTTTTCGATATCCTCGGACGCTGATAGTTTTTTCCTGTGTCCACCGATAACACCCATCTCGCCGACCGTGCGGCGCGCGCCGAAAAAATCATCGCCGCTCCCGACAACTTCAAGGTTTGCGAAGGCTGCGATTCGATTGTCACGGTCCGGGTGGTGAATTGCCCGAATTGCCACGGCTATCGCTTTGATGAGTCTCCCGAGCGTGTCGTGGAGCAAGCGCGCCACTTGGCCACGCGTCCCCAGCAGAGCGTAACGGCTCAGGATTTGTCCTGACTTCGCGCTTTGAGTTGCTCGGCCAATCGCCGCCAAGCCGTCACCGCCGCCTGGCGCGCGGGTTCAGGCATTCCTGATGCCAATAGCCGGTCGGCTTTCGCGAACGCGGCCGCCGTAGCCGAATACTCCGAGGCGGATCCACCATAGATCATGGCGAGGATTTCCGAGATCGCGGCGGGGAGTTGGTTCTGGCGGTTGCCGTCTGCCGCGAGCATCCACCGGTGAAGTTGAAGTCGGGCGACCACCGCCGGATCGAAGCGCGCACCCGTCTGCTGGCGGAGAATTTCAAATGTCCGCTGGAGATACGGCAGGGCCCGCTCGCGGTCGGCATTGTCCGCCGACTCGAGGAAATTCTCCAGCGCTTGCGAGGAGTTCCAGGCCGCCTCCGCTGCGGCCATCGGAGGCAGGCAAAATTCCTCTTGGAAAATCCGATAGAGAGCCGTCACCAGCGAGGTCGTGCGGCGAGCCTTCGCGTTTTCAAAAGCCTCACATTCCAGCGCGGCCATCTTCGGCGGCCGGAAAGCCTCCAACGAAGGAATGCGCGGCCAAAAGACATATCCCGCCACCATCACCAGCAGGAACAACAGCCCTTTTATGAACAACCTTCGCACTCAAGAAGTCTGAGCGAGACGACTAAAATCCGGAATCCCTTTTTGCCCATCCCCGCATTTCACCCCATAGCCAAGCCAGCGCAAAGACGGAAGAATGCCAGCGCACACATTATGAAAACTTTTTCCATTTCGAAAAAAATCACCCGCCCCGTGCTGGTGGCCGCCGTTGTTTTGTCTGTGGTCGGCTGTGATCTCGAAAAATCCCCGCGAGGCTTCCGCCTGCCCGACGGCAATGTCGATAAAGGCCGAGAGGCTTTTGTTTCCCTGCAATGCAACTCGTGCCACACCGTGTCGGGTGAAACTTTCCCGGCTCCCACGAGCTTTAACATCCCCCTCGGTGGAGAAACTGCCCGCATTCGGACTTACGGCGAACTCGTTACTTCGATCATCAACCCCTCGCATGTCATCAGCAGCCGATACCGCGAGGAACTCCGACAGGCGACGCAATCCCCGATGACGAATTTCAACGAAACCATGACCGTTGCCCAGATGATCGACCTCGTGGCATTTCTCCAATCCCGCTACAAACTGATCTATCCCGACCAGCGGTCGCCTTACTACCCGTGGTGACCGGAGGCTGAGGTAGCCTATCGCAGCGGCCGGTCGCCTGTTTCTTGCAGAGAAAAAGCTGCCGCTAGTGAGATGAGAGAGGTTCCGATCACAAGTGCCGCCGGAGCGAGAAGGCTGCCGGTAAATTGCACGAGCGCCGTGGCCAAAAGCGGTGCGGTTCCGCCAAAAACTCCGGCTGCGACATTGTAGGAAATACCAAACCCGCTGGCGCGAAGGTCGGTGGGGAATTGCTCCGCGAGCCACACCTGAAAGGGACTGAAACCCACGCCCAGCAAAACCGCAAAAGTGCCGATGGCCAGCAAGTCCACCGCCTCGCTCCCGCGCTCGAGGAGGAGGAACAGCGGAAGTCCAAACAGAGCCGTCGCCGCCAGCGAGACCAACACTAATTTCCGGCGTCCAACCTGATCGGCCAGAAACCCGGCGATTGGCATGCAAAGAAAGATCACGGAAATCGCGAGCGTTTGCGTGATGAGGGCATTCCGTTGGTCGAGCAAGTGTCCGTCTGTAAGAAAAGATGAGATAAAAACAGCAGTCAGATAAAAAGCAGCCGATGGTCCCCATCCCAACAATGCGCCGCGAACAATGAGGCCGGGATGGTTCCGAAAGACACGCACGATGGGCAGGGATTTCGGATGGTCAGTTTCAGGTGGCACATCCGCAGGCAGCACGCGCCGCAGGAGAACGATGAGAATTCCCATGGGCAGTGATAACAAAAACGGCCCGCGCCAGGCCCATTGCAGGATTTGCTCCTCGCTGAAGATCGAGAAAAGCAGGCTGCCGGTTCCCGAGCCGAGCAGGATACCCGCCGTGGCACTCATCGCAGCGAAACTCCCATGCAGCGCACGCCTTTTCCTCGGAGCGTGCTCGATGGTGTAAGTCAGCGAGGCGGCAAATTCTCCCCCGGCCGAGAGACCTTGAAATAGCCGGAAAAGCGTGAGTAGCACGGGCGCGGCCAACCCGACAGACGCGTAAGTCGGCAGACAGCCCACGAGAAATGTGGCCACCGCCATGACAAGAGCGGAAAGCAGGAGCGCACTCCGCCGCCCCACGAGGTCGCCCACATGACCGAAAACCGTCCCGCCCGCAACGCGCGCAATGTAGCCGGCAGCAAAGACTCCATAAACAGAAAGCAATCCGAGAAAGCCGTCGGCATTTGGAAAAAATAAACGGCCGAGCGTGGGTGCCAGCACGCCATAGAGCCCGAAATCATACCATTCCATCAGGTTCCCCGAGACCCCCGCCAAGAGCGGAAGGGAGCTTTTCCGCTCATCGCGCACAAAATTTTTATCGGCCATGCTGGTCACGGGATGACTGCAAAGGCCTCGCGCACGCAATCTCAAAGTTCGAGGCTTGAGAGCGCGTCGGGTGCAGGGATCGCAACATAGGAAAGTGCTTTTCTGTTTGCCACTTCGCGGACACGGGTGCAGTTTCACTTCGCAACGGGGCGTAGCTTAGCCTGGTAGAGCGCCTGGTTTGGGACCAGGAGGCCGGAGGTTCGAATCCTCTCGCCCCGATTTTCTTCTTCAGAATTGCCGATAGGCCCGCATAGGGTTCGATTGTGGAATCAACCCGCCTGCAGGAAATCCCGCCCGACGAGCGGCCTCGCGAGAAAGCGGAGCGGCACGGGTGTGAGACTCTCGCCGATGCCGAGTTGCTGGCGATCTTCATCCGCACCGGCGTGCCAGGAAAAAACGCCCTCCAAGTCGCCCGCGACCTCCTCCGCGACTCCGGCGGCTTCGCCGAATTGGCACGGTGCACGCCGAAGGAAATCCGCCGACTCGGCAAAGGAATCGGCCCTGCAAAATCTCTCGAAATGGCAGCCGCTTTCGAGATCGGCAACAGACTCGCGAAGGGAAAATCCCTCGCGCCGTTGCTCGATACACCCGAAAGAGTTTTTGACGCCTTCGGAAAAGAATTCATGGCGCTGCGACAAGAATCGCTGCGCGTGCTTTTGCTCGATGCCAAACTTCGCTTGATCCGCGCCGAGGAGATCACCCGTGGCTCGGTGAGCGAGTGCATGGCCCACCCGCGCGAGATTTTTCGCCAAGCCATGATCCACAGCGCCTATGCCGTCGTGGTCCTCCACAACCACCCCAGTGGCGACCCGGCTCCGAGCGCAGCCGACATCCGGATCACCCGTTCGCTCCGCGAAGCAGCCTCGCTCCTCCAGATCAATCTCATCGACCACATCATCCTCGGCTCGCCCGATGGAGGCCGCGTGCCATATTACAGCTTCAAAGAAGCCGGACACCTATGACCATTCATCCCACCGCGATCATTTCCCCTCATGCAAAATTGGCCGATGACATCATTATCGGCCCAGGGGTTCTCATCGGCGAGCGGGTTGAAATCGGCGCGGGATGCGTGCTCCAAGCCCACTCGGTCATCGAAAGCGACACGACCATCGGATCCGGAAACACCATAGGCTACGGCGCGGTGATCGGCGCGGCTCCGCAGGATTACGCGCACTCCGCGGAGATCCGCAGCTCGGTCGTCATCGGAAACAACAACCGCATCCGCGAATACGCTACGATCCACCGGGGCACAAAAGACGGCACGGTCACTCGCATCGGCGATAACTGTTTTCTCATGGTCGGCGTGCATGTCGGGCACAACTGCGAGATCTGCGACAGCGCGATCATCACGAACAATGTCCTTCTCGCCGGATATGTGCATGTGGGGGAAGCAGCGGTGCTCGGCGGCGGCGCCGTGTTCCACCAATTTATGCGGATCGGAGCGCGCGCGATGGTGGCCGGCGGGTCTCGTTTCAACAAAGACATCCCCCCCTACACCATTGCCGACAGCTACAACAAAATTCATGGCATTAATGCGGTCGGCTTGAAGCGTGCCGGCTTGAACCCCATCCAGCGCCTGGAGATCAAGCGCGCCTTTTTAGCAATCTACCGCAGCAACCACCCCTTCCGCATCGCCGCTGTAGAAGCCTTGAAATCCGAGTGGGGACCCGAGGCGCGGGAGTTTTTTGAATTCATCGTCTCCTCCAAACGAGGAATCTGCGGCCGCTCGGTTCCCAGAGGAGATTCCGCGGAAACCGAATGAGTCGCTTCGCTGGACTCCGCTCGCCATTGGCGGCCTATACGGTGCCGTTTTTTGTTTTCATGGGCGGCCTCATATTGACCTCCGCCCTGCGTGCCACTGGCAGCGAGGTCTTTTGGCTCAAACACCCCGAATACTGGCTTTATCCTCTCCAAACGGTGCTCTGCGCAGCGGCGCTGGTTTTTTATTGGAGTCAATACGACTTCGCCAAACGCGGTGGTCTCTTGGTGGCCACTCTCGCTGGGGTGGTGGTTCTCGGGATCTGGATCGCTCCCCAAGCGGTGCTCGGATTTCCTGCGCGAGAGGATGGCTTCGATCCCACCGTCTTCGGTGAGGGGACCGCGTTGTATTGGATGACCGTCGTGGCTCGGTTTGCGAGGCTGGTCGTGATCGTGCCGCTGGTGGAGGAGATTTTCTGGCGCGGGTTTTTGATGCGGTTTCTTGTGAGGGAGGATTTCGACAAGGCCCGCATCGGCGAATTTCAATGGAAGGCCTTCCTGCTGGTGGCCGTGTTTTTCATGCTCGTGCACAGCATGGCCGATTGGCCGGCGGCATTCCTTTGCGGGCTCGCCTACAACTTCGTGGCGGTGAAAACCGGGAGTCTCTCGGCTTGCGTGGTGGCCCATGCCCTGACGAATCTCGGTCTTGGACTCTACATCATGGCCACCCGCCAATGGGGGTTTTGGTAAATGATCATCGGCCTCGCACAACTCAACCCAACCGTCGGCGATCTCGCTGGAAACACCCGCAAGATCATCGACTCCTGCCGCGCCTTGGAAAAACGCGGCGCGACGATTGTTCTCACGCCCGAACTCGTCCTCACGGGCTACCCACCGCAGGATCTTCTTTTCAAATCCGACTTCGTTCCCGCGAGCTTGCGAAAACTCGAAGAGATTCACGCCGAGGTCGGCTCAGCCGCGTGGATCATCGGTTGCGTCCATGCCAATTCCTCGGATCGGGGCCGCCCGTTTTTCAATGCCGCCGCCATTCTTGAAAAAGGCCGTCCGGCGCGCTTTGTCTTCAAGTCCCTGCTCCCGACCTACGATGTCTTCAACGAAACGCGCTACTTCGAACCCAATTCCTCCCCCGCGCCGGTCGAAATCGGCGGGGAGGTTTTCGGTGTGACGATTTGCGAGGATATCTGGACGCCCGAGCATTTGCCGCGACGCCTCTACTCGACGAATCCGGTGGAAACCCTCGTCGCCGCGGGAGCCAAGGGGATCCTCAACCTGAGCGCGTCGCCGTTCCAAATCGATAAACCCCAAATCCGCGAGGAAATGATCCGGAGTCAGGCCATCAAACACGGCATTCCCTTTTTCTACTGCAACGCCGTTGGTGGAAACGACCAACTCGTCTTCGATGGAAATTCGCTGGCGATTGATTCGGATGGAAAAACCATCCGCCGCTGGCCGGGCTTCCGCGAATCCACCGCATTGGTCAACGACCCGGCTGATAGCACCCAAAGTCTGGGAGACATCGAGTCGTTGCACGAGGCACTCGTTCTTGGAATCCGCGATTATACCGCGAAGTGCGGTTTTCGCTCGGCCGTGCTTGGTCTGAGCGGTGGGATCGACAGCGCCGTCGTCGCCTGCCTCGCCATGGAAGCCCTGGGTGCGGACAAGGTCACTGGCGTCGCGATGCCCTCGCCCTACTCCTCCACCCACAGCGTCGAGGACGCCCTCCAACTCGCCCAAAACCTCGGGATGCCCTGCCTGAAAATTCCGATCGCTGAGAGCTTCGAGGTTTTCAAAAGCCAGATGCGGCCGGCATTTGGCGACCGCCCCGAAGATGCCACGGAGGAAAACATGCAAGCCCGCCTGCGCGGACTCACGCTGATGTCGCTCTCGAACAAGTTCGGCCATCTCCTTCTCACCACCGGCAATAAAAGCGAACTCGCCGTCGGCTACTGCACGCTCTACGGCGACATGTGCGGTGGCCTCGCCGCGATTTCCGATGTGCCAAAGACGCTGGTCTACGAACTCGCGTGGCATCTCAATGCAGACCGCGAGTTGATCCCGCTGCGCACGATCGGGAAAGTGCCCAGCGCCGAATTGCGTCCCAACCAGACTGATCAAGACACGCTCCCGCCCTACGACATTCTTGATGCGATCCTCCGGCTCTATGTGGAGGAAAACCTCGGAGTCGCCGAGATTGCCGCGCGGGGATTCGATGCCGAGACCGTGCGCTGGGTCGCGCGGAAAGTGGATTTTAACGAATACAAGCGTGAGCAAGCCGCACCAGGACTGAAAGTCACGAGCCGAGCTTTTGGCATGGGCCGCCGGATGCCGATTGCGCAGCGGTATTCCGTGGGCTGATCTCTTCGCATCGGAAAACTCAGGAGGGACCTGCTTGTCAGGTCCGGTGCGATTTTCGCAAACACGCCAACCCGGCTCTGACAAGCAGAGCCCTCCTCGCAAAATCAGGTTCCAGCATCACTCCAGCGCGAGCAACATCACCTGCCCGTCCTCGTGGCCGATGGCGAGGATGGGTTGCGAGGGATGCCACGCGAGGGCGCTGATGCCGGATTCGAGCTTCGAGCGCTTGCGGCGGAATTGGCCTTTTTCAAAGGTGATCACTAGCAAAGTCCCCGCGCCGTCGCCGATGGCGAGCAGGCCCTTTGAGGAAAAATCCAACGCCTGCGCGGCGGATTCGCATCCGTCGATCTGAATCGGCGTCGCACCATCCGGGCCTTTTTTTCCTGTCATCGGCCAAACCGTCACCACCGCACTTCCCGCTGTGGCGAGTTGTTTGCTTTCCGAGGAAAAAGCCAACGCCTGCACCTTGCTTTCGAAACCCTGGATATGCAGCGGATGGTCGCGTGGGATGTCGTAGATGTGAACGCTCGGAGTCTGGTCTCCCGTGGCGAGCCAGCGTCCATCGGGACTCCAGCCCACGCGCAGACTCGCGCCGCCCCAATCGAATCTCGCGAACGGTTTCTTTTGTCCCAGCCGCCAAAGCGTCGCGCCACCGGCGCCGGCGATTGCGACCTCGCGGGAGCGCGAGGGGTTCCAGGCAAAATCCACCACCGAAGTTTCGAGATCGCGCAGGCTGAGCGATTCATTGCCTTCCTGATCGAGAATGTGGAGGGACTTGCCTTGAGCAGCGGCGAGAAATTTCCCATCCGGGCTGGTTTTCACGCGCTCGATCAGGCCGCGGCCGGGATTCCACTCGCGTCCGACCAAGCGCACCTTCCCGTCGAATCCACAAGTCACCGGCGCATCCTGAAACCAAGCCGATTCGCCGTTTCCCATGCCGTGGCCGGGAAGTGTTTCGAGGATTTCTCCTTCCTGCCCGGCCACCAAAATCGAACCCGAAGCTGGTGTGGCCAAGAGGCGCGCGCCGTCGGGGCTCCATGCGAGATGGAGGATGTGATCCTCGGCTGCGAATGTGCCGAGATTTTTCAAGCGAGGCAGGCGCGGAAGCCTTTGTTCAATGCCTCGCGGTCGAGTTTGCGGCCGATGAAAACGAGGCTGTTCTTGCGCGGACGCCCCGCCCACGGCCCGCCGCTCGCGGCGTCGATGAGCATATGGACGCCTTGGAACACCACGCGGTCGGCCTGGTTTTTCACGGCAAAAACTCCCTTCATCCGGAAAATGTCCTGCCCCTGCTCTTGCACGAGTTTTGAAATCCAGTCGTTGAGTTTTTTCCCGTCGCAATCTCCCTCCGCCTCGATGCCGACGCTCGAGATGTCGGAGTGGTGGTGATGGTGCGCGTCGGGTTCAAGAAAATGGGGATTCAGCTCGGTGGCGCGGTCGAGGTTGAAGCCACCGACCTCGAGGACTTTGGCGATGTCGATCTCAGCGCGCGTGGTGCGGTGGATCGTCGCCAGCGCATTCACCTCGCGCAGGATTTTCTCAAGCCCGTCGAGTTTTTCGGTGGGCACGAGATCGCATTTGTTGAGGAGGATCACATCGGCGAAAGCGATTTGCTCCTCGGCCTCGTGCGTGTCCTCCATATGGCGCGAGATGTGGTGTGCATCAACGACCGTGACCACGCCGTTGACGAAGGTTTTTTCACGAATGTCCTCATCCACAAAAAAGGTCTGCACGACCGGGCCGGGATCCGCGAGGCCGGTGGTTTCGACGAGGATGTGGTCGAACTTGTCGCGCCGCTTGAGGAGGTTGCCGAGGATCCGAATCAGGTCGCCGCGAACGGTGCAGCAGATGCAGCCGTTGTTCATTTCGAAAAGCTCCTCGTCGGTTTTCACAACGAGTTCGTGGTCGATACCCACCTCGCCGAATTCATTTTCGATCACGGCGATCCGGAGGCCGTGTTTTTCGGTGAGGATGCGGTTGAGGAGCGTGGTTTTCCCGGCTCCGAGGAAGCCGGTGAGGATCGTAACGGGTATGCGCGACATTCTACGAGCCTACCGGAAAAACGCCGCGCGCTGGAATGCCGAAATCCGTCAACCGAGCGTCCGAGGCACCTGCGAGGAGTGGTGATGCTCGATCGGATGCGGATTGGAGATGTCTATCACGAACGAAAACCTCGCCTCGAAGGCCAGAGGCTCGTCATCCACTTCGAAGTTGAAACAGTAAATGCCGCTCGCCACTTTGACTGTGTCCGAGAGCGACGTGACGCGAACAGTTTTGGGGTGGAGAGAAACCTGCAGCCCCTTTCTGGAAGCCAGGGAATTAAAGTATTCCAAGCGTTTTTCCGCAGTGTGGATCGTGTGTGGCGAGAAAGTCGGCAGCAGCACCGCATGGTCGGCATAAAGGCTCGTAACCCCGGCCACATCGCCGGCATTCACGCAATCCATCCAGCGC
>CALFPA010000116.1 GCA_937919825.1 uncultured Spartobacteria bacterium
TCCGCTATGCGCCGGGAATCGTGGAGGAAGGCCATGCTCACGAACACGAGCACGGCGAGGAGGAAGAAGGCTCCCACGCGCACGGCCTCTATAATAACGAGCTCTTCGCAATCCTCGGCACGAATGCGATCCCATATGTCACCCCGAGCGTGCTTTTCCTCTGGAACCTCAACGAGGCTCCAGGCGGATTCCTAGCATTCCGACTCGATGGCGAGGTGCCGGTCATCAAAGACACTTTCACATTGAACCCCTACGCGCTGCTCGGATTAAACCTCGGCTACAACACGACCGATTCTTACGGTTGGAACAACTTCGAATTCGGCGTGCAGGGCAACTGGCAAATCAACCAATACCTCACCGCGTTTGCCGGGGCGAATTACAGTGTGGCCATGACCGCGTTGAACGATATCGGCCAAGGAAACGAGTTCTGGGTGAATGCCGGCGTGCGAGTGGGATTTTAAAATCTCCCCTCCCCGCAGGCGGGATTATTTTTTCAGGTAACTTCGAACGAGAGCCGTTTCCTGCGGGCTGAGGAAATCACCGGAGAGATTCTCAAAATGCATCCGCGCCCGCTCGCGGTCACCACTCGCGGCAAGGGCCATCGCTTGAACGGCCTTGTGGCGGGCGAGCAGGAAGGGATCGTCCGGCGGGGCTTGGGTGATCACCAACTCATCCACAGCCAATTCGCTTTTGCCTGCGCGCAGCAGGGCCAGAGCGTGTGTGATCTGGTAGCGCATATCCCCGGCATGGCTCTCGGCGTGGGACATGGTATGGGATGGGTCCACTTTTCGGCCGAGGACCAATTCGCAATAATCCATTTCAGTGTGCACTTGCGCGTGCTGTTCCCCGCTCAAGCCGGGTGTCGCCACGAGGATTTCGCAAAATTTCCGCAGCCCCGGGGTGTCCCGCCAACCTCTCACGATCGGCAGCAATGTTTGGAAGGCTTGAGACGACTGTTTCTCATCAAGGAGAAGACGCGAAAGTGAGTTTTCAAAAAAATCCCGCTCTCCGGCTTTTCCGAAAAACGCCACCAACTCCAGTGCCGACTGCGGATCCGCTTGAGCCAGCGTCATAGCTTTGTTGTAGGCGGATTCGGACGGGGCGGAACGACCCGCGAGTCTCTGCGCCCGCCCGAGCTGAAGGGCCTTGCGCCAATCTTTCATGGGATTTGGGGTATCGAGCGCCGACAAAACCTCGGCCGGGCGATTGGCGCCAGCCAGCGCATCCAGCCAGGCGTTGAACAACTCGGCGTCCGCCACCGCCTCGCTTTGCTGAAGCAAATCCGCCGCACGCGCGGGGTTGCCATTTTCCAAAAGCCAAAACATCCCAGCCTTGCGATCCTCAAATGGTGCCGATTTGAGTCTGGTAGAAATATCCTCGCCCACGCGGGATTTCGCCGCTGGGTCCCGCCGAATCTCGGCCGTGTCGGCGATGAGGAGCATTTGGGCGGAGCGGTTCGGATGGGTGCGAAGTTCTCGAATCCACTTGAGCGACTCTGCAGGAGGCTCGAGATTTTTTTTCAAAGCCGTGGCGAGAAATTGGGCGCCGTCGGGAGTTTGCAGACGGTTCGTTTGAACGAGGATTTCGAAAACCTCGGGCGTGGTTTGGAGATCGAGCCGTTTGGCGATCAGAAAATCCGTGAGCAGGATTCGGCTTTTCGGGGAGGTATCGAGTCCCGCAGCTTCGCGCAGGCAGGCTTCAGCGCGAGGAATGTTACCGCGCATGAGCGCGAGTTCGGATTCAAGAATTGGCGTCTCAACCGACTTGGGACCGGCGCGGAGGGCTTTCAGAAGGGAATCCGCGACATCCCATTTTTTCAACTTTCCCGCGAGGCGAGCGTAGCTTTCGGCATCCTCCGAAGAAAAAGCCCGCGTGGCTGAAAGCGCCTTAAAAGAACCCATCGCCTCCAAATTCTCGCCGGCTGCGATTTGAAGTTTTGCCTGTAGCCGCAGGGCCTCGGGATTGGCGGGGTAGTATTCGAGAGACTTGGTGGCGGCTTGCCGCGCTTCGGAGTTCTTGCCGAAGTCAGCCAATTTCACTGCTTCAACAGACAAAGACTCGCTCCGCCATTTGAGAAAAACATCATATGTCGTCACCCCTCCGCGCCAGGCCGCAAAGCCGATGATCGGAGCGAGAATCAAGGCAGCCCAAAGGCGCCAGTTTTTAAGAGGTGAGGAATTGGTTTCGTGAGCCATGAAAATCGGGGAGCATCAAAATCTCTCTAATCGGCAACAGGCCCCGAGCATTTGCGCAAGCAGGAATTGCGGGGATTTTCACGCGAGGCATCTCTGGGAAATTCGAAATAGGGATTGTCGGGAAAACTCGGGGAGGGTAAATACCACGCTCCTTTTTCAAAGCTCACTCAACGCACATGAATCAATCAGGCAAAATCGTCCAAGTCATCGGCCCCGTCGTCGATGTAGAGTTCAACCCGGCAGACGGCGCGCTTCCGAAAATCTACGACGCGCTCGAAATCGCCTTCGAAGTCGGAGGGGTCAACCAAAACCTCACCCTCGAAGTCCAACAGCACCTCGGCGAAAACTGGGTTCGTGCCATCGCGATGAGCTCCACCGAGGGCCTCTCCCGCGGCATGGGCGTGAAGTCCACCGGCGCTCCGATCTCTGTGCCAGTGGGCGAAGGAGTTCTTGGCCGTATTTTCAATGTCACCGGTGATCCAACCGATGGACGCGGCCCCGTGCCCCACGAGAAAAAATACCCCATCCATCGCAAGGCCCCTCCTCTTTTAGAGCAAGACACCAAAGCCCAAATCCTCGAGACCGGCATCAAGGTCATCGATCTCATTTGCCCCTTCACCAAGGGCGGCAAAGTGGGCGCGTTTGGTGGTGCAGGCGTCGGCAAGACCGTCGTCATCATGGAACTCATCAATAACATCGCCAAAGGCCACGGCGGTTATTCCGTTTTCGCCGGCGTCGGCGAGCGCACCCGTGAGGGCAATGACCTCTACGCGGAAATGAGCGAGTCCGGCGTTATCGTCCAAGACGACCTCTCGAAATCGAAGGTCGCGCTGGTTTATGGCCAGATGAACGAACCTCCAGGCGCCCGTCTCCGCGTGGCCCTCTCGGCCCTCGCGATGGCGGAGTATTTCCGCGATGAGAAAAACCAGGATGTGCTTCTCTTCATTGATAACATTTTCCGTTTCTCGCAGGCCGGCGCGGAGGTTTCCGCGCTTCTTGGCCGCACGCCGAGCGCCGTGGGTTACCAACCCACCCTCGCCGCCGAAATGGGCGATCTCCAAGAACGCATCACCTCGACCACCAAGGGCTCGATCACCTCGTTCCAAGCGGTCTATGTGCCGGCGGACGACTTGACCGATCCCGCGCCCGCAAACACCTTCGCGCACTTGGACTCCACCATCGTGCTGGAGCGCTCGATCGCTGAGCTGGGCATTTACCCAGCCGTCGATCCCCTGGGCTCCACCTCGAAAGCACTCGCGCCCGACATCGTCGGCGAAGAGCACTACAATGTGGCCCGAGGCGTTCAGCGCGTGCTCCAACGCTACAAGGATTTGCAAGACATCATCGCGATTCTTGGCATGGACGAGCTTTCGCCCGAGGACAAACTCACCGTCTATCGCGCCCGCAAAATCCAGCGCTTCCTATCCCAACCCTTCCATGTCGCTGAAATCTTCACCGGCACCAAGGGCCAGTATGTTTCCACCGCCGAGACCATCCGTGGCTTCAAGGAAATCCTCGAAGGCAAACACGATGATGTTCCCGAAGCCAACTTCTATATGAAGGGTGGCATCGACATGGTGAAGGAAGGTTGATCGACATGGTGCGTCTCGAAATCGTCACTCCGGAGGCCAAAACCTTCTCGGACAATGTCGACTCCGTTGTGATTCCCGGCGTCGAGGGGGAACTCGGCGTGTTGCCCATGCACGCGCCGATGATGACCCTCCTCGAGCCCGGCGAGCTCCGTGTGATGAAAAACGGTGAGGAAACCCGCCTCGCTGTTGGCGAGGGGTTCGTCGAAATCACTCAGGAAAAAATCGCTGTGCTCACCGATATGGCGGTCAAGGAAAGCGACATCGACGAGGCCGCCGCCGACGAAGCCATCCGCCGCGCCGAAGAGGCGATGAGCGGAGAGAGAATGAGCGACGAGGAACAGGCTACCACCAAAGCCGCCCTGATGCGCTCCCTCGCCCTCATCAAGGTCAAGCGCCGCCGCCAAGTCTGATTTCCGACCGACCCCGCATGGATTCCCTGCATGCGGCGGCCCATCAATCGATCACCGAATTCCTCTCTGGGGCGGTTGGATTAGGTTTTTTACAGATCGGCCAAGTCGTCATCAAAATAAACCCTAAGGGTTTTTGTCTCCGCCACGAAACCGATGCAGGTCGCGAGGACTTGGAAGTTTTTTACTCTCCCGAAGATGCCCTCGGGATCGCCCGCTACGATGTCTCGGGAGACTACCGTCCTCTCAAAACAGCCCCGAATCTTCGCCGGGGTTGGGAATTGCGCCTCGACTCCCTAGCCGCTCTCCGGATCGCCCTCGACGGGATTTATCCTGCGGCTTTAGGGAATTGGCGCGCGGTCTTGCAGGGCGAAAAGATTGCCCAGCCCCTGCGTGAGACGCTAAACCGCCAGACCGGAATGTATCGCATCACAGGACTTCTCACCCACCACGAAGCCTCCCGAATCATCGATTCGCTTTGTCGGCCGGGCTGCCTACGCCAAATTCTCTGGCCCATTGAGTCGGCTGACTCAGGCCCTGCGCCAGCGGCTCCCGATGGTCGCATCCCACTTTTTTGCACGAATCCCTGCAGCCACTTTCTCGGCAAGGCTCGCGAAGCGGTGAAATCCCGCCGCGTCGAATCATGAGCACCCCAACCCGCGTCAACATCCGCACGCCGGAGGTCATGGCCCAAGTCCAGGCCCAGGTGGAATCCCACTACCGCAGCGAACTCGTGGAAAAACTCCGCGCGCAGGGCGGCGTCCTCCAAGCGGGCAATACGACCATCCGCCTCGCGAAGGAGTTCGGGTTTTGCTACGGCGTCGAACGCGCCATCGACCTCGCTTACGCGGCGGGTAAGGTTTTCAAGGACCGCCGGATTTTTCTCCTCGGCGAAATCATCCACAACCCCGATGTGAACGCCCAAATCGAGGCGCTCGGAATCCACTCACTGGCCGCCCACCCCTCCGATGCCGACCTCGACAACCTCCAGGCCGAGGATGTCGTGATCGTGCCGGCGTTCGGCGCCGAGGTCGCCGTGATCAATGCGGTAAAAGCCCACGGCTGCCAGATTATTGATACCACCTGCGGCGATGTGATGAGCGTCTGGAAGCGGGTCCGCCAAAACGCCACCGAGCGCGTGACCTCGATCATCCACGGCAAGGCCTCGCACGAGGAAACCCGCGCTACCGCCTCCCGTGCGCTGGGACAGGACGGGCTGGGCCACTACTTGATTGTGTTCAATCTCGAAGACGCCCAAGCCGTTTCCGATTTCATGGTTCATGGCGGCGATCCCAGCAAATTCCTCGCCCGCTTTCACGGCACCACCAGCCCGGGATTTGATCCCCTCGCCCATCTGGAGCGCGTCGGCGTGGCGAACCAGACGACGATGCTCCGCAGCGAGACCGAGGCAATCCAAACCCTCCTCCGCGAGGCCGTGGCCAAGCGCGACGGCGGAAGCACCGCGAACTTCCGGTATTTCGATACCATCTGCGGCGCGACACAGGACCGGCAGGACGCCTTGTTCCAACTCCTCAACGAATCCCTCGACCTCCTCCTGGTCGTCGGCGGATACAACAGCTCGAACACCACGCACCTCGTCGAAATCGGAGAGCAAAAACTCCCGACCTACTTCATCCGCAACGCGGACTGCATCGACTCGGCGGACTCAATCCGGCACTTCGACATCCACGCCAAAAAAGAAATCACATCCCGTGAATGGCTCCCCGTCCGTGCTCACCTTACCGTCGGCATCACCGCTGGAGCCAGTTGCCCGAACAACCTCATCGAGGAAACCATCCAAAAAATCCTCCTCCTGCGCGATGCGCGGATGGAGGATTGACCCGGAACCTGCGAGCGGGCGTTGCTGCTGAAGCCTCGGACGAGACAGAGCTCGTCCCTCCAGAGTCATCGCCTCATCGCCTAACCAAAACCTGGAGGGATGACCTCCGTGTCATCCCACTTTTGCGGCAGAGCCGCCCCTATCCACTTCGCTTCGACCCAGCTCAGGCTTTTTCCATGGCGGCCATCACATCGGCCTCGATTTCACCGTAGATTTTTGGATCGGTCTTCAGGATTTCCTTGGCGGCATCACGGCCTTGAGCGAGTTGGCTGCCCTTATAGCTGAGCCAAGAGCCGCGCTTTTCAACGATGCCTTTTTCAAGCGCGAGATCGAGGAGCGATCCCGTGTTCGAAATGCCTTCGTTATACATGATATCGAACTCGGCTTCAGTGAAGGGCGGGGCGACCTTGTTTTTCACGACCTTGATCTTTGTGCGGTTGCCAGAAACTGTGCCGTCCCCGTTCTTGATCGCACCGATGCGGCGGATATCGATGCGGATGCTGGCATAAAATTTGAGGGCTTTGCCGCCAGGTGTGGTCTCGGGATTGCCAAACATCACGCCGATTTTTTCGCGAATTTGGTTAGTAAAGAGGCAGATCGTATTGGCTTTGGAAATGAACGATGTGAGCTTGCGGAGCGCGTTGCTCATGAGGCGCGCTTGGGCACCGACCACGGCATCGCCGATCTCACCCTCGAGCTCCGATTTTGTCACCAAGGCGGCGACAGAATCGAGGACGATGATGTCCATCGCGTTCGAGCGAACGAGTGTTTCACAAATGCGGAGAGCCTCCTCTCCCGAGCTGGGCTGGGAGACGAGAAGTTCGTCGAGGTTTACTCCGAGCTTCCGAGCGTAATTAGGGTCGAGCGCGTGCTCCACATCGATGAATGCCACGAGGCCGCCGAGTTTCTGGGCCTGGGCGATCGCCGTCAAAGTGAGCGTGGTTTTCCCCGAGCTTTCCGGGCCGTAGATTTCGACGATGCGGCCACGGGGAAACCCTCCGACTCCCAGCGCGCGGTCGATCATGATGTTGCCAGTGGGAATCGCCTCGACCTGCGAAACGGTGGAGTCGCCGAGGCGGCGGATGGCCTCACTGCCATAGTCTTTTTCGATTTGTTGGAGAGCGAGGTCGAGGTTCTTGAGGCGGGCTGCGGCCGCCTTGTCGTTGGTTGAGGAATCGTCGGATTTGGCCATAAAGAAGGGAGGAATATGACCCTCCCGGATGGGGCGTGAAACAAAAATCCGTTGCCCTCGATCAAATTCTCGCCGACTCCTGCCGCGACCGGTAAAACCACTCACCATGAGCGATCTTTTCCAGCAGGCCGTGGCCAATACACTTCCCCACCTGCAGTCCATCGAGGGCGGCATAAAACCCGCCCCTAAAGCCTCGCTGGCCGCTCTCAAGAAACTCCAGGCCGCCGCCAAGGCTCTGCCTGCCGCATCCCCTGCCCCACTGATGACTCACGAAGATAAAAATGCCACCCCGTGGACATGGTCCACCTTGGAAAAAGCCATCCTCTCCTGCCAGAAATGCCAAAACCTCGTCGCCTCCCGCACGCAGGTCGTTTTCGGTGTCGGCAATCGCGACGCCGAATTGATGTTCATCGGCGAGGCTCCAGGGGCGGACGAAGACAAGCTCGGCGAGCCTTTTGTGGGCCGCGCCGGCCAACTTCTCACCAAAATCATCGAGGCCATGGGCTTCACCCGCGACGACATTTTCATTGCCAATGTCCTCAAATGCCGCCCCGACATGCCCGCCGGCGAGTCGGGTAACCGCAAGCCCCGCATGGACGAAATGACCACCTGCCTCCCCTGGCTCCGCGAGCAAATCCAACTCGTCAAACCCCGCGTGATGGTCGCCCTCGGCGCCACCGCCGCCGAAGGCCTGCTGGGCGAAACCCGCCCGATGCGCGAACTCCGCGGGCAGTGGTTGGACTTCCACTCGACCCCCGTGATGGTCACCTACCACCCCGCCTATCTCTTGAGAAACCAGACCATCACTGAGAAACGCAAAGTCTGGGAAGATATGCTCCTCGTGCTGGAAAAATTGGGGCACCCGATCAGTGAAAAACAGCGGAAGTTTTTCACCCAAGCCGCCTAGCCGATGATGCCCCGCGACGCATTCCACCTCGCGTTCTACCATCTCGTTGTCGGGTCGCTGAAAAACCTCCTCCGCCTTGGCGCGCGAGTTCGGGTCATTCCTTTTGCCAAAATCCCCACCAGCGCTTGCGTAATGGTCTCGAACCACATCAGCCACTTCGACCCCCCGCTTTTGAGTGGTTATCTACCGCGAAAGATCGACTGGATCGCCATGGCCGAGCTTTTCGGCACGAAGTGGTCGAAGGCTGGTTTCACCTGGCTTGATGTGATTCCGGTGGACCGCCACGGCGACGACCGCCAGGCCCTCCGCGCAGCAATCAAACGCCTCGAGGCCGGGCGGATGATTGGGATTTTTCCCGAGGGAGGAATTCGCGACGGCGAGCACTCGATCCTCTCCGGAGCGGAAATGCGCGAAGGAGCCTTCCTCCTCGCCGCGAAGGCCGGTTGTCCCGTTGTGCCAGTGGTCATTCTCGGCAGCGAACGCCTCTACAACCGCCGCAACTGGCTCTCCTGGCGACGGGCGAAAGTTTACATTGCCATCGGCGATCCCATTTTCCCGACTGAGGGTGGACGCAAGCAACTCCGCAACGACACCGCCGCCGCGTTGATTCGTTGGAAAGACAAGCTCGTTGAGACCTGCCAACTCACCGAAGACGACCTGCCACACTCGCCTCAGGAGCGGATGCGCGAGCCATGAGCGCGCTTCTCCAAAAACCCCTCGCCTGGCTCGTGGACGGCGCGATGTGCAATATGATGCACGCCCTCCAATGGCGCCGCCGCGCCGACACCTGCTCGCGCGAGGAATTGGCGAGCTACATCGCCCGGCATGCGCCGATGACCCGCGAGGAATTCTACCGCATGCCCCCCGCCGAGCGGCCCAGTTTGAAAAGCGGCTGGATCGAATGGGACACCCCCCACCCCACCGACCATCCAGAAAACGACCGAGCCCGCGTTCGTTTTTTCCCTGCCCGCGACCAAAACGCCCCGACCGTTCTCATCCTCCACGCCCTCATGAGCACGAGTGACATCGGCTACCGCCGACTCGCGGCGTGGTTCAACGACAACGGCTGGAGCGCCGCATTTCCCCACCTGCCCTACCACTACTCCCGCACGCCGAAAAAAACCCTCAATGGCGAACTCGCCATCACCGCGAATCTCGTCCGCAACGCCGAGGGAATCCGCCAAGCCGTCGTCGAGCAACGCCAACTCATGGCGCTCCTCCGCACCCGAGGAACCCGCGAATTTGCCGTCCTCGGCACCAGCTACGGTGGTTGGACCGGCGGACTCCTTTCCCTGCTCGAAAGCGATTTTCGTTTCGTCGCCCTCGTCCAACCCATCATCAACACCGAGAAAGCCGTCTGGGAAAACCCCGGTGCCGCCGTGATGCGCCGCGAACTCCGCGCTCGGGGCCACGCCCCCGGCAACACGCTCCCGTTCGAACACCTCGCCTCCCCTCGCTGCGGCAAGCCACTCTGCGACCCCGCAAACATTCTCGTGACCGGCGGCCTCCACGACCGCATCTCCCCCATAACCGACCTCGAAAAACTCACCGAAAGCTGGCCCGGCTCCAAACTCCTCCGCGTCCCCCAAGGCCACTTCGGCTACCGCGCCCTCCGCGAGACGATGACGCAGATCGAGCCGATGATCGCGGGCTAGCTCAGCCCCAAGAGACCCCTAAGCAAACCATTCCGACGATCGTGTTCATCGTCGGAAAGAACTGCAGTCATCGAAATCTCAGGAGCCGTAGGCAATTCCACCCAGGATCGGCAACCTCCGAAGCGCTTTTCCATCGGGAGAATCCATGGGGAGGACACTCGATAAATCCTCGCGAAGCCGATATGAATTCCGGGAGGTTCCCCAAAACGAAAGCGCTCCTCGACGACCTCCCTGCTCAAGATGTGGAAGTCGCTCAAAACGGCGAGTTGCTCGGGATCGGAGAGGAAGCAAGTCCACTCGATCTTAGCGGTGAAGCGGATTTCGACTTCGCCCTCGCGCTCGGCTGGAAGCGCGAATCCAGGTGGCAAGGTGGTTTTTTCCAAACTCTCGTGAAAGCGCGTGGGGAACAGAAAAAACTCCCGGTGAAGAAAGGCAAAGCCAGCACGCCCCTCGGCGATTCCGCCTTTGCGAAGGATCACGCTCTGGCGCCCACTGCCCAAAGCCTCGCACACCACCGCCCATTCCTTGAAAGCCATGTTCACCAAGGAGGTTTTAACCATTCCCTCGATATGTTGAAAGATCAGGCTCCGGATTTTCGATTGCTGACCGGGAAGATGGCGTTCATTTTTATGACATGACCTGCCATTCTCTCCTCGACCAAAGAGCTCTGGAAATGGACCGCCTGATCGCTAACCGCATTTTGGTGGACTCCTCGGTTTTGGATAAGGCGCGGTCAACTTTGACGCGCTGGCTGGATATCACGGACCACTCGTCCCGCCCTACATTGATCGAATGGAAGGAAATTTTGGCGGGTTCTCCGTCGCAGGTTCGCGAGGTTCTTTTGGGAGAGGATGAGGATTGCAAGCGATTGAGGCAGTCCAGTCCCTTCTGCGGAATCCTGACGAACCGTGAGCGGACGCAAATTCTTCTTCAATACCGATGAATCGCGAGCAGCTTGAACATGTGATCCGCGCCGCAGCGGCAAACGCGGATACCGACCAGATCGTGATCGTGGGCAGTCAATCGATCCTTGGGGCCTACCCGGAAGCCTCCCATCCAGTGCTTTGCCGCTCCATGGAGGCGGATGTGTTTCCTCTCGAATCACCACAAAACTCCATCCTGATCGATGGTGCGATTGGCGAGCGCTCGATTTTCCATGAGACCTTCGGATACTACGCCCATGGAGTCGCCCCCGAAACGGCAGTCCTTCCCGAGGGATGGCAAGGCCGCCTCGTTCCCATTCAAAACGAAAACACGCGCCACTACATCGGTTGGTGTCTCGACCCTCACGATCTTGCCATCAGCAAAATCGTGGCCGGTCGACCGAAGGATTTGGAATTCCTCGCAGCGATGCTGGAACTTGGAATGATAGACCGGCAAACTCTCTCCGACCGGTTGACTTCCACGAAGCTGGACCCACATCTCCGCTCTGCCTGCGAAGCTCGGATGGCTTGCATTTGCTGACACAGAACCGAGTTCCGTCTTTACACCCTCGGAGCGGGTGAAAGAAATACCCGTCTCCATGTTGCGACGGTTCGATCTGCACACCCATTCGTTTTTTTCCAAGGACGCCTGCAATTCTCCCGAGGAATTGATCGCGGCGGCTGTGAGGCGCGGCCTCGATGGCATCGCCATCACCGATCACAACTCGTGCGAGGCCCATGAATATCTTCGCGGGCGCGAGTTGCCGCCGGGGTTTTTGGTGGTGCCGGGCGTGGAGGTGAGCACGGCGGAGGGGCATTTGCTCTGCATCGGCGCGACGCTTCCCTGGATGAAGGGCCAGCCGGCGGCGGAGGTGTTGCAGGCGATCAAGGACGCGGGAGGCGTGGCGATCCCCGCGCATCCCTTCGACAAATGGCGCGCGGGGATTCGGCCGAAGATTTTGGACACACTCGACATCGAGGTGCTGGAGGTCTTCAACGCGGCGGTGACCTCGCGTCACTACAACGACCAGGCGCTCGAATATGCCCGGCGGCGCGGCCTCAAAACGACCGGCGCGAGCGATGCCCATCACGACTCGGCGGTGGGAGTTTCAACGACGGTTTTCGAGATGGAGGAACTGACGGTTCCCGCGCTGCTGGAAGCCTTGCGAAAAGGCGGACGGCCCGAAGGGCGCTACCTCACTTTCCGCGAGGGATTGAAAAAACATTTCGGAAACTGGTTCCGCATTTTCAACAGGCGTCCGGACCGTAATCCGAAATGACGCTCAGGTGCAGATGGGCGTGAAGTTTTTCGTCTCGGCGAGGTATTCCTCGTCCGCACCGGAGTAGAGTCCGCCAAAAGTCGGGGTAGGAATCCCGGGGCTGGTAAAAATTTTATTCGAAATCGAGAAACTGCGGCGCTCGCGGATGGCACTGCAGGCGTTTTTCCAAAGCAGAGACTCCATGCACTGGCCCGGCAGGCGGTGGATCAATGCCGAGGCTTCGTCCCAACGCTCCTCGCCGCTGAGGAGCATCGTGGCGTTCATCACCGGGGCATCGTCGAGCGGCCACAAATCGGCGCAGGCGGCCCACTGGTCGATGGCGGAGTGGATATTCCCAAGGCGGTAGTGGGTGCAACCCAGCGCGAGCTTGGCGTAGCCGGAGTTGCGGTTCCGCGCGGGCATCTCGGGTAGGATGTCGAACAGGAAAGCCTCGGGCTCCTCCTTGCATTTCCAAGAAATCAGATATTCGAACGCCTCAGGGCTTTCGTCATGCTGGGCCCGGAATTCCTGGAGGAGCGAAGCGAGCGCAGGAATTTCGGGGATGTCGTCGAGACTGGCGCGCGGAGAGTTTTGCAAATGGCAGACGATGTGGTTGCGGGCGCAGGCAATCCGGCCGCGCTCGGCTTGGAATTTGGCGAAATCGAGTTGCTTCTCGATCACGGACGAGCGGATGCGTTTTGCGAGGTCGCGGAAAATTTCGAGCCGAGGCGTGACGAGCGATTGCTGCCATTCGAGGTAGTCAGCGTAGAGTTTGGGCCGGGTCGCCTGCTGGAGTGGCGAGACCTCGAAACAGGTCTGGTGCAAAGGATGAAGGAGGGGCCTGAAGCGCTTCGGCATGATGTCGAAATCGTGGTAGTCGACGCAGCGCACGGGATGGATGCTCTCGTTCAAGGCGAGGATTTCGTCGAATGGCAGGTTGCAAAAGCGCATCGACTCGCGAAGCGAAAGAGGAGTTTCCGGAATGCGCATCCAGAGGCTGGAAATCTCGCTATCGAGAAAAATTTTCCGATGGGCGTCGAGGGATTCGACATTGTGGAAACGGAAGCAACTGAGGAGGTGGTTCAGCGCCTCACGGTAGAGGCCGAGGCGGGCGGCTTTGCAGGCGAGGCCGTAGAGGCGAATGAGCGAGATGTCATTCGAGAGCGGCTGGATCGAGCGCTCGATCTCGTAGGAATCACGGATGCGTCCAGCGAAATTGTAGGCCAGTGAGATTTGGAACAAATCCTCGGGCTCGCAGAGTTCGCGGCGGGTTGCATCAGCGCACTGCGCAGCGCGGTCAAAAAGTTCGAGACGATTGAAGATCGAGACGGCGGTGATGTTCGTTTTGTGGCCGGGGTCGGATTGAAGTTGGTTTTCGATCAGCGCGAGGGACTCTTCGTGGAGGCCGAGATGGAGGAGGGCAAGGGCTTCTTCAAGCTTGGGTTTCGGTTCGCTAAGGATCATTTCAGGAAAATCGATGGTGCAGACCGGTTTTTTGGCCGACCTACCTAAAGTCGATTTCCCTGAAAGCAATTTGCGGGCCAACTCTGCACAACACCGTATCTTGTGGGGGACCGGGAGGAAAACCCCATGGACGGGGTAAATTTTACCGAAATCCAGGGGGCAGGCGGCAGTTTTTGATCGATCCGGGGGTAAAAAAAACGCGGGCGGCCAGAGACCGCCCGCGCATTATTGAAGGGAAATTCCCTTGGATTACAGGTCGACTTGGACCGAGAAGGATTTCTTCTCAGTGTCCTTTTTGTCGTCCTTGTCCTTGTCGCCGCATTTGCTGCCGGGGCAGGAGTTGGCGAAAACGGAGGTCACGGAGAAAGCAGCGACGAAGGCTGCAAGAAGGAGTAGTCTTTTCATAGGGTTTCTAAGATTGTCTATGGTTTGATCAAGTCAATGGGATTTTTTACTCAAGCGCGGCCCATGTAGGTGCCGTCGGTAGTGCTGACCTTGATAATTTCGCCTTCTTTAATGAAGAGCGGGACATTGATAATCTTGCCAGTCTCAAGCGTGGCGGGTTTTTGCACATTGTTTGCCGAGTCGCCGCGAATGCCCTCGGCGGATTCCGTAACCTTGAGCGCGACGGACGATGGCAACTCGATCTGGGCCGGACGCCCCTCGATGCTGAGCACCTCGACCTTGAGATTCTCGACGAGGTATTGCTTCGCGTCGCCGATCAATTCCTCGTTGAGCGTGATCGTTTCATAGGTCTCTGGATCCATGAAATGGTAGCCTTGATGGTCGGCGTAGCTGAACTCAAGCGGTTGGCGGTTCGTTTCGACCACATCAACCTTCTCGGTCGAGGAAAAGCGGATGTCGGCCGATTTGCCGGTGCCGATGTAGCGGATGATGCATTGCACGAACGCGCGGAGGTTGCCCGGCGTGCGGTGGTTGATTTCAAGAACAATGGCGGGATTTCCGTTGTAACGGATGGCCATTCCTTTGCGGAGGTCGTTGGCGGCTGGCATAAAGTGAGCCGCTACCAATAGCCTCGCTCGGGCTTTTGACAAGGAGTGAAATGGGGCGCTCAGGCCCGGAAAATGGCTCCGAGTTTTTTGCCGAGGATGAGGCTGGCGCCGAGGATGGTGGTGGCGAGGAAGGCCATGGCCCAGACGCCGAGCGCACTGGCGACGAAGCGGCCTTCGCCGAGGAGTTGGTAGAGTTCGTAAATGGCCTTCGTGATCGGGAAGTCCTGCTGCTTTTGCGCGAGGATCAACGAGTCGCTCACCTCGAGCATGGCGAAGGAAAACGCCAGCAGGCCGCCGGCGAGGAGGTTGGCGGCGATGAGGGGGATGGTGATTTTGCGGAGCGTGCGCAGGGGCGGGCAGCCGAGGTTTTGGGCAGCTTCCTCGAGCGTGACACTGGTTTGTTGGAACCCCGCCGCAGCGGAGCGGACGACATACGGCAGGCGCCGCACCGAATAGGCGATCACCAAAATGATCAAGGGATCGACCGCCGGGTTCAGGAATTCGAAAATTTTCCCTTCCTGCGTCATCGCGAGATAACCAAAAGCTAGCACCAACCCCGGCACGGCCAGCGGCATCATGGCGAGCGCGTCGAGGATTTGGCGGCCGGGGAGGCGGGTGCGGACGACCACATAGGCGATGGCGACTCCGAGGACGACATCCAGCAAAGTCGCGAGGCCCGCGTATTTGAGGCTGTTTTGGATCGAGGGGAGCGTGAGGTTGTGGCCGAGCGCAGCCTCGAAATGCGAGAGCGTCCAACCGCTCGGGAGGATGGTCTGATACCACTCGCTGGAAAACGCCACGAGCACCACGCCGAGGTGGGGCAGGACCGCCAAAAGCGTGACTGCCGTGAAGACCGCCGCGCAAAGCCAGCGCCCCGCCAGACCCGGGTCGCGTGGCCCGCCCTGGCTGGTCGCCTTCGCCATCATGGCATGGGATGAGCGACCGAGCGTGAGCTTGCTGGCGGCGTAGAGCAGAGTGGTCGCGGCGAGCATCACGACCACGAGTGCGAAGGGAAACGGATTGCCGCCGATGTCTTTGATACCGTGAAAAATTTGAACCGAGGCGACACGCGTGAAATCGAACATCAGCGGCACGCCGAGCTCCGTGAACGACCAGATGAAAACAATCGTCCCGCCAGCGAAAACGCCAGGCATGATGAGCGGCAGTGTGATTTTGCGGAACTTCCGGAAGCCCATGCAGCCGAGGTTTTCGGCGGCCTCCTCCATCGCAGGGTCCACATTCGCGAGCGCGGCGAGGACATTGAGATAGATGATCGGGTAGAGATTCAACGCGATCAGCGCCACGACACCCCAAATCCTCCCCTCGCCCAGCCAGTCGATCGGCGCGTCCGGGTTCAAAATTCCGAGATCGGCGAGGAACGCATTCAGCGCGCCTTGTTGTCCGAGGATTTGCTTCACGCCAATGGCTCCGACGAACGGCGGCATAATCATCGGCACCAGCACCAGAGCGCCGAGGAGAGGTTTTCCGGGAAAATCGAACCGGTCGCTCATCCACGCGAGCGGCATCGCGATCAAGGCCGCCAGCAGCGTGCTAAAAACTCCGATGCGGAGGGAATTCCAGAGACCCTCGAGGTAAAGTGGGTTCCGAAAAACCTCGGCGATGTAGTCGAGGGTGAACCGCCCGTCAGACCCCACAAACGCTCCGCGCACCGTCTCCGCGATCGGCCAAAGGAAGAAGAGGGCGAAAAAAACGGCGGTCAGGGCGAAGACGCCTTTAGCAAATTGGTTCGACATTATTTCCCCTCCTTGGCGAGGCGGGCGGCCTCTTTGTATTGAGCGCGGAACTGATCCGAGAGTTCCTTGGCGAGTCGCACCTCCTCGATGCGATTTTTCGAGTCCAACGCCTTTTTCAATCTTGTGCGGGCGGTTTCATAATTCACGGCATCCAGGTTCGTGAACACACGGTAGGCCTGGCGGGGAAATTTCGCCGCGACCAACGCCTGCCACGCCTCGGTTTGCTCTTTGTGAAGATCGAGACACGCCACGCGGATGATGAAGGCCATCACACGAAACAACGGCGCGGTCCACTTCGGGTGATAGGTGAAAAGTTTTGCCTCCTCGTAGGGTTGCACCTCGGGATCGGAGCGGAAGTCGGCAAATTCCGGAGCGTAGAGTTCCTTGCGGATCGGCAGGCGGCGCAGGGCGTATTTCTCGGGTCCACCGGGTGTGCCGACCTTGAAGTTCCAGAGCTTTTGGCCTTCGAGCGAGAGGACGAACGCGATGAACTCCTCCGCCGCCGCGCGATTCGGCGCGCCACGCAGGAGGCCGATGGGATCGACGCCCACCGAGGATCCCCCGGCAGGAGTGAAGTATTGCAGGCGCGAGGGTTTGTCGCCCACCTGCACCGATTCGCTCTGGAAGCGACCGTAGAAATCAATGCACATCCCGATCGCGGCGTCGCCGAGCGAGACATCGAGCGGGATTTTCGAGGCGGCGTCGGTGAAATACCGCGCATTCGCCGAGGCGGCTTGGATGATTTGCAAGCCACGCGTCCAGCCGCGCGCCAAAACCTCGTCGCCCTCGCTTCCCGCGCCTTGAACGAGTTCCTGCATCTGTTGCTGGATCACCATTTCAAAGGCCTTCGCCGCCGATCCGCTCTTGGTGGGATCGGCGAGTGCGACCTGGCGGAAGAAAACCGGATTGGTCAAATCCTCCCAACTCGCCGGCAACTCGGTAACACCAAGACGGCGGAGCGAGTCGGAGTTGTAGCAGATGCCAAATGAGGAGAGACACGCCCCGATCCAACGCGCGTCGGCGTCGTAGAACGCCTCGCCGGAGACCGACTGTGGAATCGAATCCTCGCGAAACCTCTCGGGGTGGCTGCGAATCACATCGGAGGGAACCAACCGCCCGGCCGCGCTTTGGATTTCGAAATCATACGCACCGCCGCCGAAAAACACATCGATCCCGATGCCGGTCTGCGACTCGAGGAAAAACCTTCGTGCAGCCTGCTCTGGCGAGTCTTTGGCGGGGTCGGCGGGCAGGACCACTTTCGCGCTGTCGAAGGCCGACGCCACCTCCGAATCCCAGCGGCGGCCACTTTTTTCCCAGACATTCTCGAAGGCCGCCAAATACTCCCCCGCGAGGAAGCGCGCGATCTCGCTGGTGCCGCCCGGCGTGCGCCAGTCGAGCCGGATCGAGCGGCCGGTCTTCTCTTTGTAATGACGCATGAAGGCCACGGTGAACTCATGCCGCACGGCTTCGTTGTGCGGGGAGATGAGCACGAGGGTTTCGTCGGCCTTGGCCAGCAAATCCTCCTCCGGCTTCAGCAAAAATGGCACGGCAACGATCAAAAACATCGCCCCGACCACGGCGAGAATCCGGAGGCTGATGGGGCCGTCCTTCGTTGTCATCGCTCAGGGTTTCAGCACCACGACATCATCCCGGTTCGTCGTTGCAAAAAGCCGATGTCCTCTCGCCCGCGCCGAGAGGTGCGGATTCATTTCGACGATTTTCAATTCCACCCCGCCCGCGCGGAACCGGTATTGGGCAAGTTCGCCGAGGTAGGTGGAATCTTGCACTTCGCCCTCGATCGAGTTTGCGGGGGCGCGGCTCCCGGAAAGAATCCAACTCTCGGGCCTCACGGAAAGCACCGCCTCCGTGCCGACTTCGGGTTTCCACTCGGGATCGGCAAAGACTCCCTCGAACACGCCGGACTCCGTTTCCACTATGCCCGTCGAGCCCTCGCGCGAGCGGACTTTGCCTTGGATGAAATTCGTCTCGCCGATGAAATCCGCCACCACGGGCGAGAGCGGGCGCCTGTAGACCTGCTCGGGCGTTCCGACCTGCGCGATGCGACCGCCGTCGAGGATCGCCATGCGGTCGGAGATCGAGAGCGCCTCCTTTTGGTCATGTGTCACATAAATCGCCGTGAGGCCGGAGTCTTTGCAAACGCGGCGGATTTCATTGCGCATTTCGAGGCGAAGCTTGGCATCGAGATTCGAGAGCGGCTCGTCGAGCAAGAGGCATCGGGGACGGATCACCAGAGCGCGCGCCAGAGCCACACGCTGTTGCTGGCCGCCGGAGAGTTGGGCGATCTTGCGGTCGGCGTAGCGCTCCATCTGCACCGATTCCAACGCGGCCGCGACTTGTTTTTTTACCTCCGCCGCAGACATCCGCCGCTCCTCAAGGCCGAACGCTACATTTTTCGCGACAGTCATGTGGGGCCACAGCGCGTAGCTCTGAAACATCATTCCCGTGTTGCGCTTGTGCGGCGGGACATGGGTCACATCATCGTCGCCGAAGAGAATCCTCCCCGAGTCCGGCATGTAAAAACCGGCGATGTGGCGGAGCAGGGTCGTCTTGCCGCAACCGCTCGGCCCCAGCAGGAAAAACAGCTCGCCCTTTTCGATGCGGAGCGTGATGCCGGCGAGCGCGGTGACTTCGCCGAATTTTTTGTGCAGACCCTCGATGGTAATGGGAATCATGGGTGCAATAGGTTGTCCGCTCCCTACCCGTCGGCGCAGCATTCGGCAATCCCCATCGTGTTACTTTTCCCAATACTCTGCCGCAACCCGGCATTTCGCCTTTTCGCCACAGGCCTATTTCGGGCAATTTCCGCAGATGCTGAATTACATCTGGCTGGGTCTGGTCATCCTCGCGGTGCTTCTCGGCGGCTTCAATGGACAACTCCAAGCCGTCACCAACGCCGCCTTCGAGGCCTGCAAAACCGCCGTGATGACCATCGCCCTGCCCCTCGCCGGCGTGATGGCCCTGTGGCTCGGCCTGATGAAACTCGCCGAGGCCTCCGGGTTGGTGAACATCCTCGCCCGCGCCTTGCGTCCCGTGCTGCGCTGGCTTTTCCCGGATGTGCCGCCGAACCACCCCGCGATGGGATCCATGGTCATGAACATGGCCGCGAACATGCTTGGGCTCAGCAACGCCGCCACGCCACTCGGCCTCCGCGCGATGCAGGATCTGGAAAAACTCAATCCCCGCCCGGGCACTGCGTCGAACGCGATGTGCACCTTTCTCGCAATCAACACCTCCTCGATCCAACTCATCCCCGCGACCACCGTGGCCATCCTTGCCGCCGCTGGATCCAAAAACCCGACCGTCATCATCGGCACGGCGTTTTTCGCGACTTGCTGCTCGACCATCGCCGGCCTCATCGCCGTGAAAACCCTCGAGCGCCTTCCCTTTTACGCCCTTCCCCCGGCTGAAAAATCCCCCGATGCCACATCCGCTGAATCCGAGGATTTGCCTACCCAAAACCTCGCGAAGCCCGCTTGGTGGGGTTCACTTCTCCTGCTCGCCTTCTCCGCGTGTTTTCTTTGGTTCGGCTGGCAATTCCTCCAAACCGCCGAAGCCCCCGCCAACCCGCTGGCCGCCGTGGTCGAGGCGGTTTCGTATCTCGCGATTCCCTTTCTCGTCGCCTTCTTTCCGCTCTACGCCGCGCTGTGCCGGGTGAAGGTCTACGAGGAATTCGTCGAGGGCGCGAAGGAGGGCTTCCAGGTTTCCATGCGGATCATTCCGTTTCTCGTCGCCATTATCGCGGCGGTGGCGATGTTCCGAGCCGCCGGGGGCATCGACATGGTCTCACGCGCCATCGGGCCATTCCTGGCGGCGATCCATTTTCCCACCGAACTCCTTCCGCTCGTTCTCATGCGCCCGCTCAGCGGCAGCGGGGCGAACGGCATTTTCGCCGAACTCGTCCAAAGCCAAGGCCCCGACAGTTTGCTCGCGCGCATGGGCGCTTCGGTCATGGGCAGCACGGAGACGACATTTTATGTCATTGCCGTGTATTTCGGCTCGGTCGCCATCCGCCGCACCCGCCACGCCGTGCCTGCCGGCCTCGTCGCCGACCTCGCCGGCGTCACCGCCTCGGTGATCATCTGCAATTTGGTTTTCGGGAAATAAATCCTCCATCAAATCGAACTCCACCCCATGAAAACCACCCTCCGCCTCCTCCTGCCGATCTTGGCACTTGCGCCAACCATCCACGCCTCCGACACCGCTCCCACATTCGGTGACGATTTGGCATTCCTAAAAAAAAACACCGACATCCTCGTGCTGGAAGTCCCCGGCACCGGCGCGCGCGTGGCGGTGGCTCCGGCCTGGCAGGGGCGCGTGATGACCTCCACCAGCGGCGGAGATTCCGGAGCGAGCCTCGGGTGGATCCACCGCAAAAATATCGCGAGAGGCATCAAGCCCGAGGCCGAGCGTAAGGGCGATGCGAAGCACATCCACATTTTCGGTGGTGAGGAGAGGTTTTGGCTTGGACCCGAGGGCGGCCAGTATGCCCTGTTCTTCCCGCCCGCTCCGGCCTCCTATGATTTCAAAAACTGGAAAACTCCGGCGCTCCTCGACACCGAGCCCTTCGATGTCGTGTCAGCCGATTCCCGGAAAATCAAGTTCTCGAAGGACGCCGAAATCCCGAACCGCGCCGGGACGAGCCTGAAAATGCACATCGACCGCACGGTCGAAATCCTCCCCGCGAAATCCGTCGAAAAAATCCTTGGCACGAAAATCCCCGAAGGCGTTTCCCTCGTCGCCTACCGCACAAAAAATTCCGTCACTAACAAATCCGCCGAGGCTTGGACGAAAGACAAGGGCCTGATCTCCATTTGGCTTCTGGGAATGTTCAAACACGGCCCAAATGTCACCGTCGTCGCTCCTCTCAAGCCCGGCGCAGGACCGGCTGTGAACACCGACTATTTTGGCGCTGTCGGGAAGGACCGGCTTGTCACCACCGACAAGGCAGTCTTTTTCAAAGCCGATGGCGACTACCGCTCGAAAATTGGTATTCCTCCGGGACGCACCACCGGCATTGCCGCCGGCTACGATCCTGACCGTGGCATTCTGACGGTTGTGCGCACCGTCCCGCCCGCCAAGGCGGCCTCGATGCCCTATGTGCGTTCCCAGTGGATGGACCACAAGGCCCCCTACGCCGGCGACTTGATCAATGTTTACAACGACGGCCCCTCCGCTCCCGGCAAAGCGGCCCTCGGACCATTCTACGAACTCGAAACCTCCTCGCCTGCCAATCCCCTCAAGCCCGGCAAAAAGTTGAACCACACGCAGGAGACGATGCACTTCAGCGGCACTCCGGAAAAGCTCGACCCCATCGCGCAGAAATTGTTCGGACTTTCCCTCAAGGAAATCCAATCCGTCTTCGCCAAACCCTGAACCCAAATCCTCCCCCGCAGGATTGCAGTCGGGAAAGGTGAAGGGGTATTGTGCCGCGCATGTCTGAGTCCGTCGTCAAATCCTCGCCACCCGAACCGATCGATGCGGCGTTCGAAATTTCGTTGCGCCCGCCGCTTTTCGAGGAATTCGCCGGACAGGATAAGACCGTCGAGCGCCTGCGCGTGATGGTCGATGCCGCCAAGACGCGCAACGACACGCTCCAACACATTCTCCTCAGCGGCCCGCCGGGACTCGGTAAAACCACCCTCGCCTACATCATCGGCAACGCCATGGGCGCCGAGGTCCGCACCACCAGCGGCCCGATGATCGAAAAAGCCGGCGACCTCGCGGGCCTTCTCACCAACATCGAACGGGGTGGAGTTTTGTTCATCGATGAGATCCACCGCCTCGCCCCCGCCATCGAGGAATATCTCTACCCGGCGATGGAGGATTTCAAACTCGACATCGTCATCGACCAAGGCCCCAGCGCTCGCACCGTTCGTCTGAACCTCGCGCCGTTCACCCTCATCGGCGCCACGACCCGCTCGGGCATGATCAGCGATCCCCTCCGCTCACGCTTCGGCATGAACTGCCGCCTGGACTACTACACGCCCGAGGTTTTGGCCTCGATCGTCTCCCGCAGCGCCGGACTGCTTGGGAGCACGCTCGGGCCCGGCGCCGACCTCGAAGTCGCCCGCCGCGCGCGAGGAACTCCCCGCATCGCCAACAACCTCCTGCGCTGGGTGCGCGACTATGCCCTCGTCCGAGCCGACGGAAAAATCACCGCCCAAACCGCCGCCGATGCTCTCACCATGCTTGACATCGATGCCGATGGTTTCGACGAAATGGACAAGCGCATCCTCGAAGCGATCATCGGACTTTTCGACGGAGGCCCCGTCGGCGTGAACAGTCTGGCCGTAGCCATCGGTGAGGAATCCGGAACGATCGAGGAAGTCCACGAGCCGTATCTGATCATGCAAGGCTACATCAAACGCACCGCCCAAGGCCGCGTCGCCATGCCCAAGGCCTACCGAAAAATCGGCCTCGAACCCCCGAAAAAAGCCACCCCAGGCCAGCCCGAACTTTTCGGGGAGTAAGCAATACACCTGGATATTTTCGGCAAAGTTAAATCCCAGAGAAGTCCAAGGAAAACTGGCAGTGACCTCGTATTCGGGGGTGTCCTGGTGGTTGTGGTGCGGCGAGATGGCCAGTCGCCATTCGGGAGTTTTTGATTTCCTCCACGGCGGCCGTGGAAATCATTCGACGGGCTCAGGAAGATGATCGGGCAGGCGATGTTCTCCAGGTAATTGTTGTCGTTTAGAGCGGCATCGAGCGGGCTTTTTATTTCACGGTGGCTGATGCCGCCGCAGGAGGGGGCGACGGCTTTCACACGCCCGTCGGAGCCGGCGCCGAGCACGGAGAGCTTGCCGCCCATGGAGTGGCCGTAAACCCCGAGCCAGTTGGCATCCACCACGGGTTGTTGCTCGAGAAAGGTCACCGCCCGGCGAGCGGCGAAGGCACAAGGGAACCACGCGCTGTTGCGCGGCGATTCCACAGCGTCGAGCGTCCACTCGGTGGGCTTGTAGCCACCAAAATTGGACCCCTTGTGTCGGCTCGGGTCATGGTAGACATCCAGCGCGCCCCAATCCTTGGTGACGAGGTGGTTGGGATCGTCGGTTTTGCCCTCCCAGAAAAGTTTCACCGCATCGTGTTTCACCTTGTAATCGGGTGCGAAAAGCCGGCCCGCCCAGGCGAGCGAGATCGTGGCGCACGCCGTCCTCCTCCCATTCCTTCAGCACCTCGACATCCAGAGGCTCGGCCCGCATATCGGCCGGATCTGAGGTCCGCGCGGGTCTATGGTGGGTTTTCCGAAAAGCGGAGCGCCGTAGGAGGGTGTGGGTTGGGCCATGGTGTTCAAAACGGATACCGCCAAGACGGAAAGACAGGCGGCCGAGCAGGTGCGTGAAATCATTTGTCGAGAAAGTGGGAGGTGGAGGGAAACCCCGGGGCCGAGGACTCGCAACGGCCCCGGGGGTCTGATTTGTGGAGTGTTTTTTACTTCAAGGCCAAGCGAACCGACTGGGGTTTGCCCCAGAGGCGGCCTTTGAGGTTCACGCGCCAGAGGTTGTCGCCGAGGGACTCCACACCGGCGATCTCGCAATTCTCGGCGGATCCGGCGGCCAGCGGTCGCTTGCTGTGGAAGGTGAGGCTGCCATCCTGCGCTCCGGCATCCGTCAACACGACCTCCAGCGCATCGCCGGACACCTTGATGTCGGCGATCTCTGTGGCTCCCATGGAGAGGTGGAGGTTCGAGCCCACGAGGAGCGGGCCGTCTCCGGTGAGAGGTGTGATCCGAACCAGCGCGGAAGCCAGATCCTCCAGCGGCGCGGTGGTGTAGGAACCCGTCGCACGGGCGATGACTTTGTTTTCCCAGAAATCAAAGACCGCGCACTCGGTGCCGGTGGGCAGACCCGCCTTGTCGAAATCCAGCGTGAGCGCCTTCGCGGGCTTCGGCTCGGAGTCCTTATGGGGCTTGTCGTGGGCGGTTTTGGGGCCCTCGGACACATTGTAGAGATTCCACACGCCGAAGTCGCCGTAGGGGCGCTGCGCGGTGAACCCGAAGGCCGTGTTGTGCGGCGAGGTGCCGAGCGTGAGGAGCGTCGCGGGCTCGGCGCTGGCCGGACGCATGATCTCGGCCATCCGCCATACCTCTTGGGCATCGGGAGTGTTGAGCGGCTCGCTGTTCATCGCCGTGCCTCCCACAAGGGTCGTGATATTATGCCAGGTGCGCCACATGCCCTCCGTGTGGGTTTTTCCAACCACACGGCTCGGGAGTTCCTTGGCGAGGTAGGAAACATCGGGATCGTTCTGCCACCAGACATTGTCGAAAATCTGGAAGCGCAGGACCGAGTGCAGACACCATTCAAAATGGGCCGGATGCGAGTCGGGGCCCACCCGGGCGGCATCGACAAAGCCAATCACCCCGCGGGTCGGGGCGCCGAGGCAGGAGAGGATATACATATCCTCGCCGGCGGCCTGGCGGTAGAGGGTATAAAGCTCGCGGAAGATTTGCAGGCGTGTCTTCGTGGGATCGTGGAAGCGGCTTCCAATCCCGTTGAAATCGATCTTGATGTAGCCGTAGCCATTGTCGCGGGCGTCTTTGATGATGTTGAAGAGAAACTTCTTCGACTCCGGATGGTCGGGCACGATCCAGTTCGCTCCGTCTGGATGGAACGGATTCGGGTTCATGAAGCTGGAAATGCCCTTCGCGTCTTTCTGGATCGCGTCGGGATTCGCCTTCATCCACGGATGTTCGGGATTGATCATGAGCGGAGCGAACCAAACGCCAGGAATCCAGCCCTTCTCGCGGATGTCCGCCGCCACTTTCGCCATGCCGGAGGGGAACTTTTGGTTGCCCTTCCAGTTGCCATCCATGATCTGGTAACCGTCGTCGATCTGCAGGATGCCTTTGCCGAAGACATTCGGGTTCTCGGAGAGGGTCTTGAGCACATCACGGACATGCGCCTCGTCGATCTTCGTGGTGCGGTCATACCAGCTGCACCATCCATAAACCGGCCCCTTGTCGAGGCGGGTGCCGTGGGTGGTTGCGACCCATTTGGTCCAGAGGCCGGTGGTTTCAGTCGGGGTGCCGAAGGCCAGCACATGCTGTTCACCTTTGCGGCTTTCGCCCGAGCGGACCAGCACGCCATCCATCTGCGAATAGGCTTTCACTTTGCCTTTCCTGAATTCCACCGCGCCGAAGGCCTCGGGCGGGCCTGTCGGGCCGATCAAAAAGCCCGAACCGGTCTTGTCACAAACCAAGGCCGCCTCGCTGAATCCGCCACTGGCCTCCGTGAGCGGCTTGGCCTCGCCGGCGAGCATGAGCGGAGTGACCAACCAGTCGGCGGGGTTGGCCACGGTGAGCGCGCCCCCTGCGGCGGCGTTGATGGCACTGACCTCATTCAGGAACGCGCCCTTGCCGCTGTTGTTGTGGAATGTTCCTTGAACGGCGACGGCGTTCCGATCCTCCAGCACCGTTACAGTCACCGTGTAGGAGACGGTTTTCTCGGCGTTCGAGTAGGTGACCGACGCGGATTCCCCCTCGCCGAGAGGAGTCTCGACCTCGCTCCATTCGGTGGTCTTTTCCACTTTCCCGTTGGTGGTGGAGAGGGTAACCGACTGGCCGTCGATGGTCGCGTGGAAATCCGAGCTGAAGGTGAACTCTTGGATTCCCGGAGCCTTCACCATGATCTTGGTGTGATCCGGGGCAAACCGGGCGAGCTTCGGGGAATCGTCGTCGGCGATGGAGTTCATGGCAAAACAGGGAAGTAATGCCAGAGCCATGGAGCGCGAGGCGATGGTTCTCAGGATGGAGTGTTGGTTTTGTTTCATGGGTTTTATTTTGCTGATTGTTATTTATTTACTGCATTTAACGAGATAGATTTGAGACTGGCGGTGTCGAGGTTCAGGGGAAGGCTTCGGAGTGAGGATGTATTTGCTCATGGGCTACTCGGCAACGACCGGAGTCGAGAGACCGACAGCAATCGAGGCGAGTGCCAGTGTGAGGATGGTAGTTTTCACTCCTCTGTGCTCTCTGTGTCCTTTGACTCGGTCGTTCCCACTCCCTCGCCCTTTGGGCCAACCTTCGGTTGCTCTTCCTCCAAGGCTCCCGCCTTTCCGGTTGTGGTTAAATCTTCTGGGTTCGGTTGATTATTAGCAACCTTTGTCGCACCGGTGATTTCGAGTTTGATGACGGTGGCGTTCGGGTCGAGGGCTTTTTCGGGCACTTGG
>CALFPA010000117.1 GCA_937919825.1 uncultured Spartobacteria bacterium
AATCCGGCGGCCGATTGGTCGAGGCTGCGCTCCGGTGTGTTCGGACCGGCCAAGCCATCACCATAGACGAAAGAAAGCGGAACGGGGGTGCGTTTGCCGTCGGGCGCGACTTTGCTGAGGGCGATGTTCGAGAGCACCGACCCGCGGAAGGGAGCTTTTGCCAGATCGTCGGAGTCGGGCAGGATGGTGAACTTGAGCGCGGTGAAGGGCGTGAGGCTGGCCGGTGGGCGCAGGGTCACATGGTAGTCGGTATGAACTGACTGCGTGCCCTCGGTGAAAACAACCCCGTCTTTGTGTTTCAAGCCCCCGGAGTTGATCTTGAGCTCGAGGATTTCGGGCAGAACCCAGGCTTGGTCCTTGTTGATCCATTCCGCGCCACGGCGGTTGCGCTGGTTTTGGAGTGAAATCCGCTCGAGCTGCGCATCGGTGGCTTTTTGTTGCTCGGCCGGGTCGCTCGCGAGGACATGCAGGGGAAAGTCGTCATCGAGATCGCAATCCTCGCTGCTGTTGAAGTAGCTCATGAACTTGAAATAGTCGTCGTGAGGGATCGGCTCGTAGGGATGCGAGTGGCATTGCACGCAGCCCATTGTGATTCCCTGGAGGCTGTTCCAATTCGTGCTGATGCGGTCGATCACGGCCTCCACGCGGAATTGCTCGTCATCCGTGCCGCCTTCGGTGTTGGTCTTGGTGAGGCGCTGGAAGATCGTGGCCTTGAGTTGGTCCGTGGTGGGCTTGTCGGCGAGGTCGCCGGCCAACTGGTCGCGAACGAACTCGGTGTAGGGCATGTCGCGGTTGAAGGCGGAGATCAACCAATCGCGATAGGGCCAAGCCTCGCGGTGGGGGTCTTTTTCCAGACCATAGCTGTCCGAGTAGCGGGCGAGATCCATCCACATCGAGGCCCACCGCTCGCCGAAGCGGGGCGAGGCAAGCAGGCGGTCGACGGTTTTTTCGTAGGCGTTGGGAGATTGGTCGGCGAGGAAGGCGTCGAGTTCCTCCTTGGTCGGCGGCAGTCCGGTGATGTCGAGCGTGGCGCGGCGCAGCCACTGGGCTTTCGGCGCTTCGGGGGAGGGCTGGAGATTGTTCTTTTCAAGGTTCGCCAGCACATAGGCGTCCATCGGTTTGCTCCCCCAATCCTTGCGCTGGGTTTCAACGGGTTCCTTCTTCGGCGGGATATAGGCCCAGTGCTCCTCGTAGTTCGCTCCTTGGCGGATCCACTCCTTGATGAGATCGATTTCTTGCGGCTTGAGCGGTTCGTGGTGGTGGTCGCCGTGCGCGGGGGGCATCACATACCGCGGGTCGGTCGAGGTGATCCGCTTGATAACCTCGGAATTGTCGGGATCGCCGGGGATGATGATTTTTTTGCCGTTGGAAGAAACCCCTAGAGCCTCGTCGCGGTAAATGAACGACACGCCGGCGCTTTTTTTCACCCCGCCGTGGCAACCGGTGCACGAGGTGTTCAAAATCGGGCGGATGTCGCGGTTGAATAAAACCTCGCGTTCGGCGGCGGAGAGGGAGGTCGCCGTGGCGGTGGCGAGGACCAAGAGAGTTTTTGGGATTCTCATTTTGCTTGGGGTTGTTGTGGAGCTGTGGAGATCGTGACTGGCGCGCCCACCACGCGAACCGGGCGGCCGTTGGCGGCGGCGAGCTTTTGCTCGAGGGCCAGCGCGCCAGCGGCGTCGATTCCGGAGCCGGCGACATAAACGGTGCGCAGGGATTTCATTTTCGCAAGAGAGTCGGCGGAGGCAGGTGTTACCTTGGTGCCGAAGAGGTTCAGGATCTCCAATGAGGGCATGTCGGAGATGGATGCCACAAAGGCGTCGTCGGCCGCCGTCTGGCTTACATTCAGGCTCCGCAGGGATTTGAGGTGCGCCAGACCGGAGAGCGCCGCCGGGTCCATCGTCGAAAGCGTCAGGTCGGCCTCCACCAAATACTCGGCGAACGGCTGGAGCTTCGCCACACCATCCGCGCCGAAGGTTCCGGCATGGCTGAAAATGATAAAGCGGAGGCGATCTGTGCCGGCGTTGACATATTTCAACGAGCCGGGGAACGCGGCGTTGAATTGCGTAACCATCGGCTCGAGTGTTGCTTTATTAGTGCGGATGCGCTGGGCTTCCTCTTGGGCGAGGCGTTTTTTCTCCTCCTCGATGGCCTGCCGCTGCTCGGGCGAAACGAGGTTCGCCAGGGCGGCATCGACCTCGGGGGTTTTCTGGAGCCCACTGACGCGCGCCGTGTCCGAGGCGCCTTGAGCGATCCACCATTTCAGGAAAGTGATGTCGTCAGGCGAGAGTTGCGGTTTGTCCGACGGCGGCATGTGGAGCTTGTCATTCAGCGGCAGATGCACGCGTTCGAGAATGGCGCTCTTTTCGGGGTCCCCGGCGACGAGACCCGGTCCCTCCTCGCCGCCCTTGAGCAGGGCTTCGAGGCTGTCCATGCGAAAGTCTCCCTCTTGCTTGTCGGCGCCGTGACAGTAAACGCAATTCACCGAGAGGATCGGTTGGACGATTTGCGTGAAGACCACCGGATCCTTCGCCAGCGCCTCGGCGGCGGCCTTGCGTTCGGCGAGGATTTTTGGGGGGAGTTGGTCGATCGGATCGCCGTGAGTGATCTCGCCGCCGTAGTGGCCGGCCTTTGTCATCAAGAGCACGCTCAGTCCCAGCCCGGCAAAATACCCGCCCCGAGTGAGAAGTGATTTTTTATCCGCCAGCGTGGCCCAAAGGCTCCAAGCCGTGGTGACCAAAAGCACACCGCAAAACAAAAACGCATCCCGCTTGTGCATCTGGATCAGCTCGCCTGTGTAGTTTCCGGTGAGATACAGGCTGTAGCCCGTGACCAGTGCCAGCGCCGAAGTGCCGAACGCAAAAAGCAATGCCCAGGTCGCATCGATCCGCACCTTCCCGCGAGTCACGATTCCCAGCCCCTCCATGGTCACTAGCAGGAGCAATGCCCCGATCGGCAGGTGCAGAAACACCGGGTGAAGCGCCCCAATAAAATTGATCCATAGACCCCACACGCCAGCTGTTTTGGGATTCGCGAGTCCCGGCTCCCCCAAAAACGGCAAAATAGCCAACCCCACCGCAGTGCCAACAAATGCCAAGATCAACGTTACACGAATGAGGAATGTCATGGGAAAGTCAGTTCAAATATTGCGGGAATGAGGGTTGGTCACAATGGAAGCTTTGGGAAAAAACATGTAAATTTTGGGAGATTCAGATCGGCCGCAAAAACGAAAAAAGAAAAACGCGAACGGTGTTGCCGTTCGCGTTTTTTTGAAACGGGCTTGTGGCCCAATGAAGTCGGGTTTGAACCCGAGCCTAATTATTTTTTGTCTTCGGCCTTTTTTTCGCACTTGTCGCCGCAGTCGTCGTCTTTTTTCTCACACTTGCCTTTTTTCTCATCCTTGTGGTCGCAAGTGCCGCAATGGGCTTGGGACGAAACGATGGAGACGAAGGCGAGTGCCGTGGCGATGAGGAGTGATTTAATCATAGGACTTCAAGATAGACTCCTGCCTTGACGCTCTGTCAATGCGCCATTTGCAAGGTGGCCTGAAACTCATGCCCTGCTCTTTGAGCTTTATCACTTGCATGAACGCCTCACCGCTCGCGGGACTGATTACGGAACTCCCGCGGCGAAGTGCCTGTAAATTTCGAAAAGGTTTTGGAGAAATGAAACTCATCGTGGAAGCCAAGCATCGCCGCGATTTCGCCGTTTGTGAGGGATTGGAGCGCAAGCAACCGGCGGGCCTTCTCAATCCGTCGGCCCAGCACATAGCGTCCCGGCGGCATGCCAACTGCGCTTTCGAATTTTTTCCGGAAAGACTCGTAGCCGATGCCGCACACCTGTGCGGCTTGCCGCAGGCAGTCCGCCCCGCTGCCGGGTTCCTGCTCCAGAAAATCCAGCGCCCTCTCAAGCCATTCCTCGCGCTTCGCGGACGGTTCGTTCGTCACGCCCACGATCTCCCCGAGCAACTCCTGCCACAGACAAGCGACCTTCTGCGCCGAGCAATTCATCCCCTGAATCTCCCTAAAAAAGTTCTGAAAAACCTTCACACCCTTCGCTGGAGGCAGCCATCGCCCCGTTGGTCGCAACGGATCAAAACAACCCGCCGTCCTCCAAGCCTCGAAAACCGGCCCACGAAAGCTGACATAAATCTCGTTCCAGCGTTCTCCTCCCACCGGCCCATAAGCCTGAGCCATCTCGGGAAAAACCAAAATCCAGCTCCCCGGTTCCAAGTCGGCCTTGGTCCCGCGCTCATCCTCGTAAAAACACCTCCCCGAAACGCTGTAAACCAGCGCCCACTGAGCAAAAACCCGCATTCTGGCTCTTCCCGTCCCATCAGAGCCCGTATTTGTCCCCGCCAAAGTCACCTCGCCCGGACCGCCCGAAAACCGAGGCAAGGGACAAAGCGTCGTCCGCCACCGCGAGATCGCTGGAATCTTCATTTCCCAGATACTACATGTTTATTTGGCTCTGTGGTCGAGCCCGTTCGCGCGATTTTCAAAAACGCAATTTGGTAAATTGAAAACGCAAAAGGGGACTATGTGCGTTCATCCAAAGTTGCTACAAGTCCGCCTTCATTCTTTTTTTCTATGATGAATTTTTTTCTTCCGCTGCTCTCCTTCGTTGCGCTCGTGCCATTAGCCATTGCTCAAGAGGCAGCGTCAGTTCCGCAAAAGCCACTGGCGGTTTGGTCGTTTGACAAACTCCTCGGTGATGCCCCCTCCATGAAGATGGTGCATGAGCCGGTGGCGGGGATCCATGTTCCGATCCAAGGTTTCCCGAGGCTGGTGGAGGGCGTGTCGGGAACGGCTTTGAAGCTGGATGGCCTCGCTACTCATCTCGTCCATCCTGCCGACAAGGCGCCGGCGCTCGGCGAGGCATTTTCCTTCGAGGGCTGGATCGCGTTGCAGGAATATC
>CALFPA010000118.1 GCA_937919825.1 uncultured Spartobacteria bacterium
TGGTCGGACCGCCCGGCATCCCACTTTGAAAAGTCCCCCGCGCCTGAACATGAACAACTCGCGTGGCATCCACCATCTCCTCACTTTGGCTGGTATTGGAATTTCCAAACTGGGCAAACCAGCGATCGACATTCGCCTGAACACCTCCGCCCTGCCCCGGACCAAAATGGAAAAATGTCACATCTGCTGTGCCTCCCTCCGGGCTAGACACTGCAAGCTGGGCCTTGCGCATCGACGAAGAAGGAACAACCCATTTCCAGCCCGAAGGCCGATCAAAGTTGAAGCCCCCAACCTGAAAGTCCGAAGGCTCAACCGCAAAAACAGAGGCCGCAAGCACGGCGACGCTGAACAAAGACAAAAATAATCTCACGAGGCACTAGGATTTGGAGTTGGAGTTGGCTGCGGTGGAGGTGGTGGCGGATTCACGGCATTCCCGGATGGTTGTGGTCTGTTGTCAGCGCCGGCGGCACTTGGGTCGCCTTGTTGAGTCGCCTGGCTGACTCCCTGATCTGACGACTGTTGAATTACAGCTGCATCGGCGGATGGAACGGCATTGATCACTGCGTTGGCAATATCCTGGCTTTGCTGCGGCACCGCTTGCGCAACGGATGCAGCGATTTCTGGTGCGGCATTTGGCGCGATTTTAGCGACTTCAGCAGCAATTTGCGACGCTTCTGCCGGAACTACTAAAGAAACCGCCGCAGCAATTTGAGGGGCTTGAGCGATGGCAGCGAGTGACACCGAGGCGGCGATTTGTGAAGCAAAAGCCGGTGCGGCTTCAGCCACCCGGCTGGCAATGTCCAACACGAGTGTCGGAGCTAAAATCGATGCCATTCTGGAAATGTCGGGCGAGTTTTCCGGTGTGGCGGTCGCCAGATTGGAGGCGGCGGCAAGAATCGCATCTCCTCCCTGCGCTATGGCGGCATCCAAGGCCCCCTGCTGTTGGGGCAACAGATTCGGGGGAGATCCGGCGAAAGTATTTGGAGGGATGGTAACCTGCATCTCTGCCACAGCGGCGTTCACCGCATTGATGACTCCGGGGCTGGCCGGGCCGGAGGCGCCGTTCGGGTTGACTTGAGTTCCAGGTCCTACATTCACCGTATTGCCGGCCGGAGTTCGGAACGAAGCGGATCCAGTAGCTAAACCAAAACCTCTCGCTCCCGCGAAACCCGATGTTCCACGGATGCCTGCGGTGCCGACCGGGGTGGTGATTTCAAAACTGGATCCTGATTTTTGCTTGGCGACTTCAAAATAAATCTCGCCCTCTGGGGCGCTGATTTTGGTGACCGAAGTAGTCGGCGCTTGGTCGACGGCTTTGTAGTCCAAGCCATCGGAGTTGAATGGATCCTGAATAAATTCGTCGATGGAGAATTGCGACGACGGGCTGATATTGACGGCCGATCCATTTTCAAAAACCAAGTCCACCCTTGAGTCGGGGCCGGTGATGATCTTGGTGCCCTGCCTGATAAAAACCCCTTCTTTCACGGCGGACTTCGCCCCGGACGCCTCGATCATCTCGGCCGAGTTTCCTTCGACTTTGATGACACGAATGTTGCCGACCACCATTTCCGCTGCAAAGAGCGGATGCGCGAGTGCAAAAACCGACACAATAATCAGTTGAAATATCCGGGAGTTCATATGATGGCTAAAAAAATGGACGTGTTGAACCTCGTGGGCAAGGGAAAATTTATGATTAGCCATCACCTCCTCGCATCCCGCACCGTTTCAGCGGCCTATTTAAAAACTGAATTGGCTGCAGGCGCTTTCACGACCTGCACTTTCGCCCAGCCCTGACCTTGCGTGAACTCCCGAGTCGAAAAGCACCAGACGACGACTTTTTTTCCGGCAAGATTGTCCTTTCTCCGTGCCAGGCTTCGGCGGGCGGCGGTCGAACCAGACCCCATCACCGCCAGGACATCCATCGGAAATCCCAGTTCGAGAAACAACTGATCGGGCAACCCGGCGCCCGTGGCGTGCATCTCGGCACCGGTGTGAAATACCAGATTGTGACTATCTCCGAGCAGAAGGACGGGGCTTTGCCTCGAGTCCGGAATCCCCGCTGAGCCCGACCCAGCCTGTAACCTGACCACCCGGGCGGGGAGAGTTTCCGGCGGAGCATCGGGAGCGGCGAGATCGCCACGAATCGGGATTTGCGCGATTTCCGATTGGGCCGGTTGGCGGCCTTGATCCCGGACCCAAGGCGCCAAGGAAATACTCTGCGCGATTTTTTCGGCGGCGAGGCGAATTCCCTCAGGAGACCAATGCGTATCGGTTCGGCAATGCGTTTCCAAACCCTCGCCTCGCGCCTTCAGAAAGTCCGTCGTCAAATCCAGCACGCGAACGCCGCGCGATTCGAGCACTTTGAGGAACGCCGTGTCCTGCTCTGCAAGGTCTCCGGGCGTCGCCGGCGGCGGGGGGATCGAAGGCGCCAGCTTGTCCGGGTAAATCGCCGCCTTGGCGGGAACCGGCACGACGAGAAGCTCGATGCCGGCTTTGTCGAGTTGAGCCTGAAAATCCAAAATCGCCGGCAGGGGGTTATTGGCTACATCCACCGGCGCGCCGGGTTCGCTCCAGTAACGCGGCGCCGCGAGGTGGCGAAGTTCCTTATCGAAAAAAATCCATCCATCGAGTCCCGGCGCGGAAATCCCATTCCCGGCCCGCGAAATTCCCGACTCCAGCGCTTCGCGGAATGCTTTTTTTTGTTCCTCACTAGCGGCCTGCCCCACCGGATCGGCCGCCTGCAAAGCCAACACGCCGCTAAAGCCAACGAAAATGAGGAAAAATTGGGATACGGCTTTGGAAAAAAACATTAAGGCGTCGGGTAAAATCGAGAGGTTGAAGCAATCAAAACGGATCGGTGTTGTCTGCATAAAAAAATCCTGCCTTCATACACGGCGTCCCAAGGCCTGCGCCGCTGGCAAACATGGTATTCAGTTCTCACATTTTCCTCTTTTATTTTCTCCCCGCCGCGCTGGGCCTCTACTACGCGCTGCATCGCTTCCCCCAACGCTGGCGCAATGTCGTGCTGATCGTCACAGGCTACACCTTTTACGGCTGGGCGGAGCCGATGTTTATGCCCCTGATGTTCGCCACCACGCTCATCGATTGGTTGGCGAGTCTCGTGATCGCGCGGGATGACTGGCGGCTCTGGCGTCATCTCGGAAAACCCATGCCACTCCTCAAACATGGCGGCTTGAGAAGTCCTGTGCAGCGCCTTGCGATCCGATCCTCGATCGTTCTCAACATCTGCGTCCTCGGGTTTTTCAAATACTTCAACTTCGGCGTCGATAGCTACAACGCGCTGGCCCGCTCCCTCGGGCTCGAGGCCGGGCAATGGAACACCTTTTTCGAAGTCATCCTGCCGCTCGGCATCAGCTTCTACACCTTCCAGGCGATGAGCTACACGATCGATGTCTACCGTGGCGAAGCCCGCGCCATGGGCAACCTCGTGGATTTCTCCTGCTTCGTTTCGATGTTTCCGCACCTCGTTGCGGGCCCGATTTTGAAATTCTCGTTTCTCGCGGGACAACTCGAGCACCGCACCCACACGATGGAAAAATTCGCGCGCGGCGTGTCATTTTTCATCCTCGGCCTTTCCAAGAAAATCCTGATCGCCAATCCCTGCGGCAAGGTCGCCGATCTGGCCTTCCTCTGCGGTTCGCCGGCTCCGACCGACGCTTGGTTCGGCGCCATCGCCTATGCTTTCCAGATTTATTTCGATTTCAGCGCGTATTCCGACATGGCGATCGGGCTCGGGCTGATGATGGGATTTATCTTTGCAAAAAATTTCGACTCACCCTACCGCGCCGTTTCGATCACGGATTTCTGGCGCCGCTGGCACATCTCCCTTTCTTCCTGGCTTCGCGACTACCTCTACATCCCCCTCGGCGGAAACCGGCGGGGCGAGGCGCGGACTTATGCGAATCTCATTCTGGTGATGTTAATCGGTGGCCTCTGGCATGGCGCTTCGTGGACCTTTGTGATTTGGGGAGCGATCCACGGCGGAATGCTCTCGCTCGAGCGTCTCTGCGGCGGGAAAGGATTGTTCCACCGCTTTCCCGTTTTCATCCAAGTAGGAACCACCTTTTTCGCCGTGGTGGTGGCTTGGGTATTTTTCCGCGCCACGGATCTGAATGCGGCCTTGGAGTATTGCAAATGCCTCTTCGGCTTCGGCACGCCCTCGCCCGGCGCCCCGCTCCTGCACAGCCTCGTCGCGGCCCCTTATTATGTCGGCAGCTTCCTTCTCGCGGCCGTCGTGGCGTGGTTCGCTCCGCAGAGTTGGAATTGGACGCGCTCCATGGGCTGGGGCAAGGCGCTCATTCTCGCGGGGCTTTTCTGGCTCTCGATCGTCGTGATGACGAGCCAGGACTACAACCCCTTCATTTATTTTATTTTCTAATTCGATGCCTCCGAAAATCGACATGAGCCGTGAAGAAGCCGCCGAGCGCGAGATCGGCTCCACGAGCGTTTCCCGTGGCGTCAAAGCCCTCCTCGTCGCGCTGTTTCTCACCTCGCTTCTTGCGATTCCTCTCATTCAGGCCACCCGAGGATTTGAAGTGAAAACCCCGACTAACGAGCCCGCCAAGGAGACCGAAATTTTCGCCCGTCTCGCGGAGATCAACCACGCCCTCAAGACCACGACCCTGAACATTGAAAAATCCCTCGAAGAACACTCCTTCCTCACCAAAACCCTTCTTCCTCCCGTGCAGACTCTGGCCTTTCGCTGGTTCGGCGTGGGGAACGAAAAAGTCTATGTCGCGCCGGACGGGTGGCTCTTCTACCGGCCCGATGTCGATTACGCCCTAGAAAGCGGCCGTGCTCCCACCTCGCAGATCGATTCGGCCTCAAAGGCCTTGATCGCCCTGCACACCGATCTCGCCGCCCGAGGCATTCGCCTGATCCTCCTACCCGTCCCGGTGAAGCCGGTGGTGGAATCCAGCCCTCTCGCCGACAAGACCGACCCCACGCCTCCGCACCATGTCGCCTACGGCCCATTCCTCGCCACTCTCCGCGAGGCCGGCGTCGAGGTTTTCGATCCCACAAATCTCCTGATCGAAGCCCGAAAAACCACCACCCTCCCGCAGTATTTAAAAACCGATACCCACTGGACTCCCGCCGCGATGGAGACCGTGGCGGACGCTCTCGCGAAAAGCCTCGCATCCCCCTCCCCAAACACTCCGGCCTTGCGTCGGGAGCCACCGGTGACCATCAAAAATTCCGGCGATCTGGCTGCCATGCTTCAACTCCTCCCCGAGACCAACGCCGCCTTGGCCGAGAGCGCCGAGATTCATCCCATCCAGCTCCCCGACGGATCTCCCTGGCGGCCGGACGCCTCATCCGATGTCCTTCTGCTCGGCGATAGTTTCACGAATATTTATTCCACCCCCGATCTCGGTTGGGGCGAAGGCGCCGGGCTCGCCGAGCATTTGTCCTGGCGCCTCGGCCGGCCGATCGACCGCATCGCCATCAATGCCGGCGGTTCGCTGACCGTTCGTCAAAACCTCGCCAGAAACCCAAACCGTCTGGACGGTAAAAAAATCGTGATCTACGAATTTGCCGTTCGCGAATTGACCTCTGGCGACTGGCGCCCCCTCTCGATCCCCGCCACCAAATCCTCGGCTCCAAGCGCCAAATCCTCCGCCGCGCTGACCGGAATTTTGAAAGCCATTTCTCCGCTCCCTGCGCCGGGAAGCGTGCCTTACAAGGACGCCGTCATTTCCCTTCACCTCGTCGAAATCCATGGCGACCCCACCTCTGAGGCCCTCGTTTTCGCGAAAGGCATGATCGGCAATGTCCCCACCGCCGCCTCGCGCCTCCAACCCGGCGACTGCCTCTCACTCGACGCCGTGCCGTGGGAATCTGTCGAGAACGAGTTCGGCGTGATCACCCGCATCGAATTCGAAGGCCCCGCGGCGGATTTGGAGACCATCTACTGGGCCAAGGAAAATCCCGTCGTCACTCCCCCTTGAGTCCCGCCCCGCCGCCGCACCGCTTGATTATAATCTCGATTTCACCCCGTGCGTTTGGTGAGTTGTTCCCTTCATGATGACAGGGAAAGAACCCTCTGATTTTCACGCTCCGAGCGGCTTGAGCCGCCGCCGATTCCTCCAAGGCACCGGCGCCGCGCTTCTCTCCATGGCGATGCCCAAGGCCCTCGCGCAGGCCGTTCCAGCCAAGGCCTCCTCCGTTCTCATCATCGGTGATTCCATGGCCCTGTGCGGATTCGGCCAGCAACTCGACAAGCTCTTTCGCGGTGCCGGCTACGGCTGGGTGAATACCTACATGGCCTGCGGCACGAACCCGCTTTCCTGGACCACGCTCAAAGGATTCCAATCGGCAAAAACCCGGTGCGGATTTTCCAAAATCGAATCCCGACCAGGCCAGCCGCCCCTCGTTTTTCAAGACACCTACGGGATGTCCCGCGGCCACCGCCCGGCATCCTACCCCGTTCCGAAGATCGAGACCCTCATCACCGACTGCCGCCCCGAGATCCTCGTCGTTCAGCTCGGGAACAACCTCTTCGACCTCCTCAAAGGCGGCAACTTCACCAAGATGCCGACCCTCCTCCAGCCCTACCTCGGCCCCTTTCTTGCCCGGGTTTTCAGCGAAGGCTCCCCGGTGCGCCGGGTCTATTGGGTCGCCCCGCCCGTCTGCGAGCGCATCTCCAGCCAATCCCAGGATGTCTTGGTCGAATCCATCAAAGCCCAAACTCCCGAAGGCCTCCGAGTCATCGATAGCCGGCTCCTGATCCAATTTCCGTATCGCAATCTCCAGCCCGACCGACAGCATTTCTTCGGAGCCGACATGAAGATCTGGGCTGACAGTGTCTTCGCCCTCATCGAGCAGGACCTCACCGAGTCCCCCCTCCCCGCCACTCCCACCGCACGGATCGAGGCCACTCCCGAGCCACTCCCCACCGCCACCACCAAAATCCCAGCCCCCCTCGTGCTCCGCGCCCGCTTGGAACGCAAAATCCAACCCTTCACCCTCGAAGAGATCGCCCCCTACCACGAATCGCTTGTCGGGTTTGTCTACCGCGTGCTCGATGTCCACGAGGGCCAGTGCGAATCCAAGTTTTTACTCGTCCTACGCCCCGCCCACATCGACGGCGCCGCCGTGCCCTTGGATAAATTCCAGCCCTACAAATCCGCCGTGCTCCGACTCATTCCCATCGAGGAAACCCGATGGGCCACCCTCAAAACCAAGGAGCCCCCGGGCACCGAAGAACTCGATCGATATCTATGCGAAGAGGACCACATCGCCCTTACCAACGCCCTCTGATCCTCGCCGTCGCCCTCACCCTGCTCCTCGGCTGCACCGGCTTTTCGGAGACCAAGAAATCCTTCGAGCCCATCGTCTACACCGCCCCGCCCGAGACCCATTTCGGCGGCGCGCCCTCCGTCCTCGTCATTGGCGACTCCCTCACCGTCGGCAGATTCGGCGACCACCTCCAAGCCTTCCTCTCCCGCCGCATCCCCGCCTCGAAGCTTTGCCTCTACGCCTCCTGCGGCTCCTCACCCGAAAACTGGCTTCCCGACACCCCCATTTTCATAACCCCCTGCGGCTTCCGCCTTGTTTCCCCGAAGAAAAATTTCTCCACCAAATATCAAAAAGGCAACAAACCCCAAAAAGTCGCCACCCCGAAACTCAACCAAATCCTCACCCGCTTCCGGCCCCGCATCATCATCGTCCAGCAAGGCACCAATTGGATGGATGAACTCATGAAATCCCGCGACCCCAAGGGCACCACCTACAAAGCCATCATCCGCTCCTTCATCCGCGAACTCCGCTCCCGTGGCCCCGTCCAGATCATTTGGGTCCTCCCCCCCGACGCCTCAAAATACCGACCCGCCATCAAAGACTCCGTCGACCGCTGGATCAAAGAATCCGCCCGCGACCTGAATTTCCAAACCATCGACTCCCGCGCCATGACCTCCCGCTACATCCCCGGAAAATCCGGCTCCGACGGCGTGCACCTCAGCGACTCCGCCGCCAGCGAATGGGCCACCGCTGTGACCAAAAGCCTCAAACGCCTCTCCCCATCATTTCAGTAACGCCCAAAAACTCCCAAAAAAAACCCATTGACCACCCCGCCGTGCTTTTACATTGTAAATACATGCCCGCCCACCCCAGCGCCTCCTCAAACGTGTTTATCTCGAATCCAGCAGAATTAACCACAGAGAACACAGAGAGCTCAGAGGTAAAACCTTTAGCTACTCCAAGTGCATATCATATTTTGGGTATCCTCCGACATCCCATAAAACATTTCTGGGCATCCTTGATAATCCGTCCTTCATCAGAACAAGCCAAATTTCCGCTCAATCCTCCCCTCTCCGTGTTCTCTGTGTCCTCTGTGGTTAAACCTTCCCCCGCCTTCACGCTGATCGAGCTTCTCGTCACCATCACCGTGATCGCGATCCTCGCCGGCATCACCCTTGCCGCCATGGGCGGAGTGAACCAAAAAGCCACCCGCGACCAAGCTAAAGCCGAAGTTACCGCCATCTCCAACGCCCTCGAGCAATACAAATCCGTCAACGACTCCTACCCCGCTGCCGGAGGAAACAGCACCGTTCCCTTCGCCGATGACGGTGCCACCATCCGACCCTTCTACATAGCCAACAAGGTCCAAACCAATTCCTCTAAGCAACTCTTAGACCCCTACGGCAACCCCTACCAATACCTAATCCCCGGCACTAAAAACCCCGCCTCCTTCGATGTTTATAGCAAAGGCAAAGACGGCGCCACAGGTAATACAAGCACCTCCGCCGACGACATCGGCAACTGGTAAAATGAAAACTACAGAACATTCCCCCGCCGAGCCGCAGAGCCGCCGAGCATTTCATGTAGGGCAGGCGTCCCGCCTGCCATCGACCCATGGTAGGGACGGCTCGCCGCAACCGTCCTTAGATTCAGGCACGAAGTGTCGTCATGAGGGGAGGCTTCGCCTCAAAAATGGGGCATCTCGGCGATCCGCCCCTACCTTGGTGTTTCCCCCCCTCCCCATTCGCGTCCATCCCTCCCCATTCGCGGGCCAACGCTTCCCCCTCCGCGCCTCCGCACCTCCGCGCGAGTCTCCGCTCCCTTCTTCATTTCCGGTCTCAGCCTTCCGGTCTCCGGTTTCCTCTTCCCCCGCCTTCTCCCTCGTCGAGCTACTCGTCGTCATCGCCATTATCGGCATGATGGTCGGCCTCTCGGCCCTCGCCGTTTCCGGCATGCGCGCTCCGGCCGTGCAGCACGGAGCCGATCAAGTCATGAGCGGACTCAGCCTCGCCCGCCAGATCGCCATCACCAAAAACACCCAAGCCGCTCTTTTGATTGCTAATACAAATACTACGGGTTTCCCCACCAACGGCCCCTTCCGTCACTGGTCTGTGGTTTATTCCAATAAGGGCACCACTGGAAATTGGACAATTGCTAAAGACTGGGAGGAATTGCCAAATGGAGCAGTTTTTGGCGAGTTGCTCGGGAGCGGATACAGAACGATCAATGCTAACCCATACGCCTTAAATCCCGGAGCCACTATTTCCTCAGCTCAAATTTCAGGGAATACCACATTCACTATCTTTAGAGATACCAACAGCACCCCCGCCGTAATCACCTCAACGGCCATTCCCTCTATCCGCTTTGCCAGCGATGG
>CALFPA010000119.1 GCA_937919825.1 uncultured Spartobacteria bacterium
CCAATACCACAAGCATGTTGCAGACCAATGGCCTGTGCAATCGACCAATAACAGCGCCGAACACTTTGTGGATTGAAAATTTCAAATACTTTAGTTCCAGCGCTGCACCAAATAGCATTCGTCATACCGCCGCCATGAGGACCAAGAACAAACTCAGCCTCAGAAAACATTCTTACTTGTTGGCCAAAAGATAAATCTTCACAATAAACAGGCTCGAAATCAAAATGTGAGATTGCATCCAATATTTCAGCTTCATTAGTAAGAACACGATCTAATCCACTCCTGCGACAGATATATATTTTTTTGTGCGGCATCTTAGGTTTTACAAGCTGGAGATGTTGAAAAATTGTTTCCCTTAGTAAATCCAACGAGGCTTGAGTATGATCGCCAGTCATGGCTACCGGTGGCACATGGATTAGCTTTTGAACACGCCACGGTCTTCGACCTGAAAATTCGACACACCTCTCGTGAGAAACCCCAATTGCCCGAAGACTGTCTTTAAATACTTGAGGTAGGTTAGCAGGGACTATGAAAAGAGTTTCTTTAGGCAGATGTGGCAAAGCCCACTGCAACCTCGGTAAGACATCACAAATCCAGTGGTAATAGCCTCTGCACCAATAGAGCATGGTATTAAAGTAGGTGCCCAACTTAATTTTCGGCAAAAAACGCCATTTTGAGTGTTTGAAATCAGGGCAATTTGCCATGAAAGCTCTTTGCCATAGGCAATCCCACAGCGGCTCCCCTGCATTGTCAACCACTAAACCAGAATCACCCCAAACCGATGCCCACGGCAATTCCCTTTTGTAGAAATCATAGGCGCCTACGATTTCCAAATTTGGCGAATCCTCGGGGATTTTTCCGAATATGCAATGCAGATTTGCTTTATTCATTCATCATTCAGCCTTTTTGCTCAGCGATGCTTTCTAAAAGTTGCAGCAACTGTGCCGCAGGTTGAGCATTTGCCAACTCCTTGGCTTTATGATGGGCCGCTCTGCCCATCTCCTCCCAACGATCACGAGATTCCCAAGCCCGCTCCAGAGCGTCAGCAAAAATCTCAGGCGTTGCAAACTCAGCCAGGAACCCATCCTTACCATCCTCGACATATTCGCGAGCGTTGCCGCAATCGGTGATGACCGCCACCCTTCCGCAAGCCATCCCTTCTGTTAAGACCATTGGCCCACCCTCTCCACGCGTGGGGAAAACCTGAATGTGGTTCTTCCGCCAAATTTCCGTCCTGTCTTTAACGAAGCCAAGAAAACTTACACGCTTCTCGATTCCAAAATGCTTCACCAAATCCCGCAGATATCCCTCTTCCGCTCCCTCGCCATACAAGTTCAATTGCCAATTTCTCTCGCGCCATTCCGGTCGTGCCAACACTTCAAAAAGCACATCCTGCCCTTTCCAGCGCGACTCCCACCGTGCGACACAGGCAAAATTCCAGCAACTCCCCTGTGGCCAGGGCAATGGTAGGGCCAGTTTTACCGGCAATGGCGGCTTAATCACACGAAAATTCGTGATCTGCTGAGCCAATTGCCGCTCCGTAATTCGATGGTTGTCGGCACAAACAAAAACCGCAGCTGTCGCTTTGGCATAGATACGCCGCATTGTCACTCGACTGCCCGCATCCACCCAGAATGTCTCTGCATTGAAGTGGCAAATTGGGATGAATGGAACGCCATATTCAAGCAGAAACCTCTCCAAATAAGATGAATATGAAATATCAAAAGCCGATCCCGCCGAAACAACTACCAAATCCGGTTTCCATGAGCGGAGACGCCCCAAGGGATCAACAAGTTTTTCTTTGAAGCGCGACAGGCGAGTGCTCCTGCCATCGAAAGGATCGTAAACAAGACCCTTGGCAATCATTTTTTTCAGTGCTGTCGCATTGCAAAAGTCACGACTGCACCGCGCAAAAACCTGATCCCCGCGATTCAAAAGCTTTTCGGCCGTTTCAGCCCACAAATACTCACTTCCTGGCCAACTGTGGCCGTGCACCGTGCTGATAAATGCAATGCGCATCGTTTTAATTTTTATTTACTTTAGCTTTTTAGCCTATCGCTGTTGCGGTCTCGCCGGCACTCCCACCCATGTTTCCCCAGATGGAACGCTCTTCGTCACCACTGCCCCGGCACCGATCACTGCGTTGTCACCAATTTCCACCCCTGGGAGAACCACGACATGAGCCCCAATCCAGACATTTTTTCCGATTTTGATATCGCCGCCTCGGTAACCCTGATTAACCACCGGCACTCCAATTTGGTCCGTGCGGTGGTTCACTGTAATCAAATACGCGTGTGCACCGATCAGGGTATTTTCTCCGATCTCCAATCGATGACTAGAAACCAACATGCAGTAAGGTCCGACATAAACCCCGTGACCTAATTCAATCACACCATCCAGTCCGCAATCGTTGCCCAAGTGAAGAATGCTACCTTTGTCAATTGCCACTCCCTCACCCAAAAAGAGGCGGTTTCGAAAGTCCCCGCTGGTCCTCAACTCCACACTGGGGTCCACCAACATCCCAGAGCGGCGCATCTCCACCAACCACCGCCACCACGCGAATCCACCCACAACATCAGGCCGGGGCGATGCAAAACAGGAAACCGGAGCAAAAGCCCGATATTTTGCAAAAAGATATGAAAACAATTTCTTCAAAATATATTAGTTTCTTAGAATTAGCTTTTTCTTTTCGGAAAGTGCGTTTGAAAAGACAATGTCACAGTTGATTTTAGCTTTAAAGAAATCTAAAGCTTTTTTTGTTAGTTGATCACATGTTTTTAGGTCTTGATACAGTCTTTCAGCAACCTCCATTACTGAAACAGGATCCGGATCGGTCACACACGCGGCAAAACCATATTTCCGAGCATGCCGAATAGCTGTGCAATACTCAGGGCCCCAAACGACAATTGGCTTACCGCTTCTCAAATAGTCAACAAACTTGGATTTGAAACTGGTGGATTCAATAAGTTCGGCCTCTTTATCAAAGCCCATGCAAACCAGCAGACAATCAGCAGATTCAAAAAGCTTTTCATATTCAGCGCCTTTTTTAAACCCGGCAAAAAAATCGTTTTGTATCAGCCAAGCTTCTTCCTCAGAGGTCCAGTTTGCATTTTTACCCGCAATCGAAAATTTAAGATTTTTATTGCAATCAATCGTTTGCGCAAGTTGGAGAACCATTCGCCCATACCACTGTCCCAAATTTCCAGCAAAAAAAATATGATATGGCTCGTTTGGCGATTTAACTCGATGATTTGGAATAAAATCGGGCAACTTGCCAGGCGGATAAAAAACATGGGCGTTGGGATGAGGCCCAAGCCTCTCCAACATTTCTGGGCAAATGCCAAAAGCCAGATCACATGCACGATATCTCTTGCGAAATCTCTTTGATGCGTAGCTTGAAATCCAAGAATGGCCGGCAATCGCAAAAGTTGGCCAGTCCATGAAATGCCCGACGAGAGGAACCTTAAGCTTTCTTGATAAACAAATGCCCAAATCGGCAATAGGTGTTTCAGCACCAACCATCACCAAATCTGGATTAAATTGGCGAGCCGCAACTTCAATTTCACGAGGTATTAGCCAACCAGAAGTCAGATGAATGAAATCGTGAACATAATTGGCAATCCGTGTTCGTTGGAGCCTTCTCAAAATTGTTGGCAAGCGATATTGTATCGATGGAAAATAGTTGCTCGAAAAATCTCCACGGTCAGTTACAACGAATAGGTCGTAGTCATTTCGCTCAACGAATTGCCGATAAAAAATCATGCATCCGCCCATTTCATCCAGGGGTGGGTTTGATGTAACGAAAAGGATGCGCGGTTTCGATTTCAAGACCTGTAAAATTCCGCCAATCTCATCAACCCCGAATCCAATGTGCCCTCGCAGACAAATCCCAAGGACCGGAGCCGGTCCACGGCCGCAACGGAGTGTTTTACATCACCAGGGCGGTCATTTTCATGGCGGACGGGCGATTTCGAACCAATAAGCATCTTGATTTTATCTACTAAGTCGTTGATCGATAGATTTCCGCCATATCCCACATTGTAGACCCCTCGGGCCTTGTCACAATATGCCACATACTTCATCGCGCTCACTACATCATCGACAGCGATAAAATCGCGGGTTTGCGCCCCGTCGCCATGGATCACAATCTCCCGCCCAAGAAGGGCCTGCTCGAAAAAGATGGGCACGGCCGCCGCATAGGCGCTATTGGCACTCTGGCGGGGACCGAATACATTAAAAAATCTCAGGCACACGGTCGCCAAATCCGTGCCTTGTGAAAAAATATCGCAGTAGAATTCCCCATCAAGCTTGCTTACGGCGTAGGGACTCTGTGGCTCGGGCTTCATGCCTTCCCGCTTTGGAAGTTCTAAGCCGCTGCCGTAGACAGCCGCAGAACTTGCAAATACGAATTTTTTGGCTCTGCCCTTGCGGGCCCATTCAAGCACATTGAGTGTGCCGATCGTGTTTATTTCCACACACTCGCAGGGCTTGGCCATTGATTCTGCCACACTGGTCATTGCGGCGAGATGGAAAACCAAATCCACCCTCTCCGGCAAGTGATCAAATGCATTGTCATCAAGAATACTGCCAGCGACAAGGTGCGCTCCAGTGCCTTCAAGATTTTTCATTTTACCGCTGGAAAGATTATCCAAAACCCAAACTTCATTTGCTGAGGCTAGGCTTGCAACCAAATGGGATCCGATGAAGCCGGCTCCTCCAGTCACCAAAATTTTCATGCCAAAATCGCCTCCGGATTTATCCCTACTTCATCATAAAGTTGAATGTGTCTTTCTTCGATATCCGTCATGCAAAAAGTCTTTTCGGCAAATTCTCGGCAGCGATTGCTCCAAGCCGCCCTTTCGTTGGGCAGGGTTTCCAGAAGCTTTTGTATTGTATCGGCTAGGCAAATCGCGCTTCTTTCTTGAAATGTGAATCCTGTTTTACCATCCAAAACCATCTCCGGAATCCCACCTACATGCGAACCAACCACAGGAACGCCGCAGGCCAGCGCCTCGCAAATGACATTGGGATAGTTCTCAAACTCGGAGGGCACGACGAGGACATCCGCCGAAGCATAAACCTCCGCTTTATCTTTCTCATTGGCAGAGAAATTTAATAACGTCCAATCGGAAGGAGCAGGAAATCCCTTGGCATCCCCCATGCAAATTACCTTGGCCTTAACAGCTCTGGCTACCAACTCTCTCCAAGCATCTATCAAAAGAACGCCACCTTTATACTGGTAGTTTAAACTGGCTGCAACGAAAAGCAGGACTTTTTCAGTGTCGGTAGCAAGATTCGTCACTCGGTTCCTCTGCCTTTCTCGGGGATGGTGTATATCCAAATCTACTCCATTCGGGATAACACGGAATCTTGCACCGGAAAAAACCCGGCTTTTTTGTGCCAAATCACCAAGCCACTGACTCGGTGTGATTACACAAAGATTATTAAGATGTGGGGCAAGGGATTGGATTTTGCGTTGCAATATGCGAGCGGATTCATCATCCGAAGACTGGGAATCTAATATAGGACACTTTCCACATGCTTCTTGAAACCGTTGACAGCCCATACTGTGAATACAACCGCCAGTGAATGGATTCATGTCATGGAGAGTCCAAAAAATAGGGACTCCGACTGGAAGCTTTGAGAAAAAATATTCGTAATCGATGAACTCACAGACCCAATGAAGGTGTATTATATCTGCCGCCTTCGCGCACTCAAGCATTGGCTGGCCCATTGGGCTTAAATCGAGGAAGAATGGCATGCCTGAGGAAGTAGTTTTTTTCCGCAGTCGCTTCTTAATATGCATGGTTTGAAATTTGCGAATCTGGCGCCAGACGCAGTTAGAAAACTTTCGATCAATATTAATTGAACGCTGACCGGGTTTGAACTTGTCTCCAAACTTCCATGCCCCAAACAACTCAGCATCCACACCACGACTACGCAAGCCAGCAACTAATCGCCAAGCTGCAATCCCAGCACCACCTTGATTGGGAAATGTGCAGAAGTGCCTGATTCTTTTGTCCATAAACATTAAGAATGCTTATGATATGTGTTTTTAAAAATGCCTAGTATTAAGTTGGTGTTTTTGTATTCTCTAAATGGGTGTAAGATCAATTGACGGATTGCGAGTTTTAGAGCTATTTTCTGGGCTTTGTGAAGTTGTCGATTTATGCACACGCAGGCACATTCCGCATAGTATCGCGCAGGTGTTTTACCTGAAAACTTTTTTATCTGCGAAAGCTCAATCTGAGTGAAAAATGAAATACAAAGTTGATTGCATTCCTCAATGAATCCCTCTGACTGACTATCCTGTGTGCTATGGTGACGATACTTGATAAGCACTGCAGGAACCCTCTGAAATGGAAAGTGCTTGGAAAGCCTGAACCACATATCGTTATCCTGCGTAGTTCTTAGCTTTACATTAAATCTACCAACTGCATCAAAACACTCTCTTGGGATTAAATGGGCATTTGCATTATTAGCACCATGCTGAGCAAAATAAACCCTGCACTGCTCAGGTCTAAGGTCTTTTGTGTATTCAAAAAATAAATGTTTACCTGTGGAATCAATGTGTTCCACATCACAGTAAAAAATAGTATTTTTCGGACTCCCGAGCGCAGCATTAAGCTGAACCTCCACTTTTGCGGGTAAGTAGAGATCATCGTGGCTAAGCCAAGTGAAATAATCGCCCTTCATTTCACTAATTGCCAAATTTAATGCGTCGGCAACCCCACCATTTTGTTTGCTAATGTATCGCAGTTTAGGCGATCCATAGCGCAAAACCAAGGTTTTGACCTCTTGTGATAGAGGCGATCCATCGTCTACAACAAGAATTTCGATATTCTCATAGGTTTGATCTAATGCTGATTTTATAGCTTCCTCAAGATATCCCAAATTATTCAGGTCACGGATATATGCAGGTATGATTAAAGAGACTAACATAAGGGCGGTTTGAAAAAAATTAGGGGTTAAATTTGGGCGTCGGCGCAAAGGCGCTTTTAAAAAATCGTGCGATCAATCGGGTCAAAATTTCGTGTGGAGTTATGTGATGGCGGCGCTGGAATTAACAATTTTATGCTTTTGCAATATCTGTATTAGTAATTTATGCGTGTTGAAATCGATTAAGGCGAACCAGTTGAGCGTAGCGGCAAATATTGTAGGTCGGGTTGACCAATCCGATCTGGCATCTGGCCCTTTTGAGTCCTATACACCGTAGAAAGATTCCATTCATGGAGTTCTCCATAAAGACCGTCTTGATGTGGTCTTTGTATCCGAAAATTGACCCCATTCTTCTTCACCCAGCGTGCATCGGTGTGCTTGTGAACGCGCTTGTGATCGCCCCACTCGGCGGGAACCTCTCCTGCTTTGATCCGCGCGTTCACCTCCCAGCTGTTGCGTTGCCGCGGAACCTCCACAATCGTGGCATCGATGATCGATCCGGCTTTGGCAAAAACCCCATCGGCTTCCAATTTTGTGCTGAAGCACTCGAAAAGGTTCTTCACGGAATTTTGTGGCCTGCAGGAGAGGGAGTTGAAGTTGCGATTGGCATGGGGGAATGAGGGGGCGGTTTGCCCGGAATGCGGGAAGAGTTTGCCAAGACACGATTTGTCTCCGGAGCGGAAGTGGAGGCACTTGGATGCGATGGGTTTTGAAACGATCCTGACGGCCCGGATACCTCGGGCGAAATGCCTGGAGCACGGAGTCGTGCAGATGAAAGTGCCTTGGGCCGATAAGCATAGCCGATTCACGCTGGCGTTCGAGGTCTTTGCGATCAAGGTGTTGAAGGCCAGTCGGAGCATCGCGGCAGCCCGAGGTTTGCTCAAACTGGGATGGGGTTCCCTTCATGCGATCATGGAAAGGGCGGTGCAGCGCGGGGTGGACCGCAGGAGTTGGGAGGGCGTGGAACTGGTTGGAATGGATGAGAAAAGCTTCCTGCGCGGGCAAGACTATGTGAGCATGCTTTACGACCTGACGCCGGGACAGTCGAGGGTGCTGGAGGTCATGGATGGGCATGATGCCGGGGCAGTCGAGATGCTTTGGGAGATCATTCCTGACGATGTGTTTGAAAAAATCAAGGCGGTCTGTCTGGACATGAGTGGCACCTTTGCGTCCGTGGCCCGGACGATGGCCCCGCATGTCAAGATTGTCCATGACCGTTTTCATGTTTCCAAACACCTGAACGAGGCGGTGGTCAAGGTTCGTAGGAATGAAAACAAGGATTTGCAAGCCAAAGGGGATGACCGCCTCAAGGGTATGAAGCATGTTTTCCTTTTCAATCCGGAAAACCTGCCCGAAAGCCGCGCCGCGCAGTTCGAGGAACTCAAGAATGCGGACCTGAAAACCAGCCGTGCGTGGGCAATGAAGGAGAATTTCCGGGAGTTTTGGAAATGTGCGACCTGGCGTGAGGCCAAGGATTACCTCGCGAAGTGGAAACGCTGGGTTATGAGGTCCAAGTTGCCGGAAATGAAGAAGGTGGCGAAGATGTTGGCCAAACACCTCGAGGGGTTGCTCAACTTCACACTTTACCCGATCACCAATGCTGTCTCCGAGGGTTTCAACTCCAAAATCCAATCCCTGAAGGCCGATGCCAGGGGCTTCCGCAATTTCCTGAACTACCGCACCAGAATCCTCTTTTTCTGCGGTGGCCTTGATCTGTTGCCTTCCACCCATGAAATTCCGTGAAGAACCCTCGAAAAGTTCACGCTCCAAGCCCCTCTCGACCAAAGCCTCCCGGAACCGCCAGAAACTCGAGTAGTCGGGGATCGTTTCCCCGATGTGAAGGCCCAGAAAGCGGGTGAAAGACAGTCGGTTGGTGATCTGATACTCGAGCTGCTCGTCACTGAGATTGAAAAGGCGTTGAATGATCAAGGCCTTGAACATCAAAATCACATCCAAAGGCTTGCGCCCAGCAGGGCTTTTGCGCTCCGCGTTTCGAAGAGCCTCGGTCAAAATGGGACGAAACATCTCAAAATCAATATGCTTTTTCAGTTCTTTCAAAGGGTCTTTCAAGCGACTCAATGCGGCAAGGCGCTGACTTTCATCAAACAAGGAGACTTGGTATGATATCATCGAATAATACACAGCAAATAACGTGCCATTTACATGGTAGAAAATGTGTTGCTATTTTTCAAACTGCACATAATTAACATCCTATGCGATATGAAATGAAGGCAACAGTGTCGGATTTTTCGGTTAAAATAGAATAGCCTAGACTTTTTAATTTTTTTAGGGCATGAACATAATCATTGTTTTTTAAATGCATGTGCTCGAATCTGATTATAGTTGGGATTATCTTATGAAATGGAAACATTTCAATAATTTCTGCATCGTATCCTTCAGCATCGATTTGTAGCAACTCTATGGATTCAAAGGCAGATGGAAGCAGAGCAAAGATACCGTCGAAATTAATTGTTTTAACCGGTATATTTTGTATTAAGTTTTCAATATTTGGAATGCTTGGTATTCCATGCTCAGGAATGCCATACTTTAGTTTAAGGAGATTATCTTTGTGGAAAGATGCTGCTTGCTTCGCCCAGCTTGGGACCCCAACAGAATCCTTAATGGTGAAGAAATCAGATTCTCCACAAATAGTTGATAATGCACAGTTCAATAAGATAAGATTTTTTTGTTTAGAATAATTCTCTACAAGTTTGTTATAGACATCTATCTGAGGTTCCAAGAGTATTCCAGGAATGTTATAGTTCTGAATAAAATTAGTAATTTGATCGTCACTAATGCCGTCGTAAGCACCTATCTGTATAAACCTGAAATTTGAAGGACTGACAATTGAAATCCTCTGATTTATAATGTAATAATAGTCAACTTCCTGTAATCGATATTGGAATGCATTTATGAGTCTTTTATTTATTCTAGGCAGAATTTTTTGTTTAAAATACACATTCATTTGAACTACATTTTAATAGAATTTCGAAGTTAAATATAGAGGAGATTTGAGCTTTGCTTTCTTATTAGCATTCTGATAATATTTTCGTCAACCATTGAATTGATCTGCATTTGGTAGATTTAAGTTTTTCCTTATCGATTTTAATTAATTCATTGTTGATTTTATCTGCACCAACTGGGCAAAACAAAAGATCCCTCCTTGTTTTGCCATAAAATTTAGCAGGCACACCAAAAGCCATCGCCGCCACACAAGCATGAACTCTGTCTGAGTGAACTTCTGTGGCATTTGCATAAAGCGTTAAATAATCTTGAGGCAAATCAGATATAAAACTCGAACATACTCCCTTAAAATAGTCACAAGGCTGAAATGAAAAACTGTGGTGTGCGTCAACTATATTGAGTTCTGGACATGATATCTGTGGGCTCACTATTGAGTCAAAATTGAATACAGCATATGGTTTTGCTGCAACCCTTGGCGGCAAGAAGGCATCCTCCAAAAAGTAAGCGCAATCGATTCCTTGAAAAGTTTCTGCTACCAAATTGCCGTATATTTGAAAGGCGGTATCATCTCGACTACTCAATGCGATTGGCTTCAAATCATTCAACCATTTTTTGCAAAGCTCGACTTCATCTTGGCTATAAAATTCTCCACCGACACCTAGAAATATAATTTTCTTACCCTTCCTTGCTGCTTTTTTGAGTGATGGACCAATTAAATAAAAACACTGCTTCGCCAACATCATACCAGCAACGACAATTACATCACAATCAATCTCTGAAAATAAATCGAATGATTTATCATCTCCAAGCAATTCCTCATAGGGAGTATTATCTGCGAAGGGAGTAAATACATTAGCTGAATCAGATGAATTCCTTGGCCTGCCAAAAGCGGTAATCTTTCCTGCCACTTTTTCGCTAAATGTTTTGGTCTTCACCCGCTGGGGGCGATACATCCAATTGTAGCGAGGCATTGTGCTGGCTTCGTATATTTCTGCATAAGGAGCTGCCGCTTTGATTAAAGCTTTTGCTCCCATTGTAAAAAATGCATTGCCAATATTCGTTGCTGTATACCCCGAGTGTAGTAATATTTTTTGGCTTTTTGTTGTTTCTTTCATATTTTATTAGTTAATTCCACTTTTGCTTTATCTGAACAACTCCAGACCACTGCGTATCAGGCATTTTTCCCGTTCCATAAAAATCG
>CALFPA010000120.1 GCA_937919825.1 uncultured Spartobacteria bacterium
GACAAGTGGCGTGTCACGGGGAACATGCATGCCAACCACGGGCCTGGTCCCGAGCAGTGGGTCATGCTCAACCAGTGGTTCAAGCAATACCTTGGGGATGTTGAAGCAAATATCCCCGCCACCCCCTCTTCAAGCCTCAAGATCGAGGACAAGACAGCCCGCTTTACCGTGACCCCTGCGCAGCAAGAGCGCTTGAAAGAAGTCGAGATCTACTACAGCCACCACCCAAATCCCATCACGCGTTTCTGGAAAAAAGCCCCCGCGACAAAGGAGGGCAGCACTTGGAAAGCCGAACTGCCCGTGCACGCCCGGTTGCCCCTCTTCACTTTTGCCCTCTGCCGCTACCAACTTCCCGCAGAGCAGCCTTTGGAGAAAGGCAGCACCCATACCTTTGCGATCAACTCGAGGGAACACATGCACATCCCTGCGGACATCGATCTCGCCGCCTTCGACAAGCTGCCCAAGACTGGCCTCGTTGATGATTTTTCTCAAGGGATGGAAAACTGGGGGAGCCGGGACCAGCAAAGTTTTGCCACTTATAAATTCCAAGACCCCGAACTTGCCACCAACGGAGAAAAAAAACTCGCTATCACTCTCGATCTCCCCAAGGGCAGGGAAATCCTCCTTGGCCTCGGGGTGGACAGCAAATTCAACGGACACGGTAATGATCTCGGGAATTTTAACCATGGCCGAAAAGTCGGCGGAGAGGGTCTCCAGACCATCCTCTTGGAGCCAACAGACTTCAAACACAAGGAGAACAAGGTTCTAGAGTGGGCAAAGATCTCAACCTTCACGATCACGCTCACTGACGCGCAAACAAAACAGAAACTCAATCTCGCCAGCCCCGATGGGTTGGCCATCCTCAAGCGGATCGAGCTTGTTGATGCCGCAGCGTCCCGGGCCAAATAAATGCCCCCCCCGGGCGGAAGCGTCAGGCGGTCGACCACAAACAGCCTTGTTCTCTCTCCAGGCGATCCTGTCATTTCAACCGAGGCGCAAAAAGCTGCTGCCAGAAGCGGTCATACTGCTCCCACTTCATGAAGTTCACGCCCCAGTGCGGGCTGGCTCCGGTTGTCCACGCCGTCGTGCGCCCTTTGCCGAGCCTCCGCTCCGCGAGCAACGGATACCATGCGTTTCCGTTCTGGATCTCCACAATCACCTCCGCGCCGGGAGAGGGTGCTGTTTCGTTGAAGCCCAGAATTGGAGGCACGGATGCCCAATCGATTTCCTGCACAGCGGCATGGTCGTCTTTGACGGTCCGCACTTGGAACGACGCCGTCGACTCGATCAGATCATCGCCAGCGACACACTCGACAGGGAGCACGCGTTCCTCGGTATCCTTTTGCCAGCGACTGCGCCCCCATCCTCCATAGCCTTGGTGGCCTGAAAAGCTGAACCACCCGCCATTCATATGGAAATGGCCGCCGGCTTCGATCCATTGCTTCAAGAGATCAAAGCGGTCCGGAAAGGTGACATGCCGACTTTCAAACTGATTCTGAAAAAACGAGGGATTCAAATGCAGCGACTGGGTTTCGACATCGCCGAAGATAATGGCGGTCGCCCATTCCAGCCTTTTGTCAAAATCCTCCGGTGACATGTGGTAAAGCTCCCAAGACGGAATGGAAATGACCTCCGTGTTCGGAATCCGCTCCAAGGCTCGGACCAGGAACTTCGCGTAGTTCAGCACTTCGAAATCCTTGATCGATGACCGAAAGGCCGACTCGCGAAACTCGTTGCCCCAGTGCGCGCACCAATTTCCCACATGCCAGATTCGATGATTCATGGAGGGCACCCTACAATCCGGCGCTCTTCAGGGCGTTAGCTGGGGCTCTTTTTGATGTCGCATTTTCTGCCAGTCGATTTAAAACGAGGCCGTGACCGATCGCCTTGAGATCCCCCCGGTTCCGGGAGCAATCGTTGAGGAAGTCGTTTTTGTGGATTGTCTTTCACAGAAAAATATGGGGCCCTACTCTTCTGTCTCGGAGACAGGCCACCTGATTCACCTTACCAAAAAAGGGCGCAGAGAGGAGCGCTCCAGTGGGTTTTCCTTGTCCTGCGGGAAGGGCGACAGCGTTTGGTATTACGAAAACGAAATGATCGAAGGGCGAATCACCGAAGCGCCGATCGAGTTTTACACGATCAATTTCAAAGCCCCGTCTTTGCCTGCCCCTCTTCCGGAATATCGGGTGCGCCAAGTCAAAGCGGCCACATTCGACAAGGCCGAACGCCTGCTTCAAACATGGCGTGCCACGGGACTCCCGGCCACGGAACGCCACCTGCGCCTGCACGCGCAGCTCCTCGATCTGGTGTTGGACATCTTGTCGGAGCCAGCTTTGCAACAGCGCGTGGACACCCCCGCCCGGCTCTGGTGGCGCATAGAAAATATGCTGCGCCTCGATCTCAGCGAGCCCTGCAATATGAGCCGGATCGTTCGACTCGCGGGGTGCAGCGAGCGCAGTGTGATTCGCTCCTGCCATCACGCAACCGGCATCCCGCCCATGAAACGGATGAAACATCTCAGGCTGGCCTATGCCCGAAGCCTGGTTCAACACTCCGATGTTCCGATCACCGAGGTTGCTTACCGCGTGGGTTATGAGCGTGTGCATGAACTCAGCCGCGACTACCGGAAGCACTTCGGCGTGGCGCCCACATTGGACCGCAAGAGGGGCCCGGATTACCCTTCCGTTAAATCTCACCTTTTTCTCTCCGAGACAGCCTGATGCCGGCACAAGCAAAGCGGCATCTCTCCCGACATCTAAAGAAAATGATGTGAATGTGTGGGACTGACCCTAAAGCAGTGCGGTTACTTCTTCTCGCTGTCGATTGCTTTGTTGGAAGGCCTTATCCACATGCAGTGGCCGCCACCAGGTGCCATTCGCGCTTCGATCACATCGCGGCTGGTCACTTTGTCTTTTCTGATCTGATAGCTCTCGCGGTTCGTGATGTAGTGGGTCTCGGCAGCGTCCTCGTAAAAGGTGACCTCGTAGGTCTTCCCTTTCTCCAAAAACTCGAGGGGAATTTCGACAGAACCGCCGTTCTCGTTCATCACACTGCTGATGAACCATTCCTCGCCGCTTCGCCGGGCGGTGGTGATGGTTTCACCGATCTTGCTGTTGATCACCCGTGACTCATCCCAAGTGGCCGGCATCTCTCGGATGAACTCAAACAGGTCCGCCTTCTTCTCGTATTCTTCGGGAGCGTCGGGCAAGACAATCAACCCATTGGCGATGATCAGCGTTCTGGCGGTTTCCGAGACAACCGTCGAGTTAAAGCTGTTCTTTTGACTCGGTCCCTTCTGCCGCTCCCCCTCGTTGATGCCGTTTAACCCATACGCTCCATTGCATTGATCGATCGGTCCCGATAAGGCATTGATCATGGCCATCTTCAAAAATGCTGTTGGGCTAAACGCCTTGCGGCAATCCTGCTGCGAATGACAGAACTCGCGCGTCACTGCATTGGGAAGCGTGCGGCTGATTCCCGTCATGGGGCAGGGGTGGTCATGAAAGT
>CALFPA010000121.1 GCA_937919825.1 uncultured Spartobacteria bacterium
TCGACCTCACATCCCTCGATCCCCAAGAACGCGAGGCACAGGAATTCAGGCTCTATGTTGCAGCGGAAAAACCCACCTACCTGCACCTCTCGAACGCGGCCATCTGGGGTGAGGAACTCCCGTTGCCTGCTGCGGCCACCCCAACTCCGACGCCCGCCCCGAAGCCAAAGAAAAAACCGTAATCCCCATCGGGAAATCAAATTTCGAGCCTTCCATGCAGGGCAGGCGTCCCGGCTGCCATCGAATCACTTGCACCTGCGCACCAATAAAAAATCTAAAAAGCAGGCTCTTTTGGTAGGCTCTCCCTTGCCATGAGTGCGATGGAGCGTGTGATTATTCCTGAAATTCTGGATTCTCTGGATCCGGCAGATCCTCGGGCTGTCCGGAGTCGCTGGGACTTGCGGTGGATTGATTTTTATCTCGGGAATTCGCGTTGGATCGTGCGGCAACTGAAAGGTCGAATCTCTGGCCCGGCTCGAATTATGGAAATCGGAGCGGGTGAGGGGAGTCTTTGCCGGAATGTTCATGCCGCGTTGCCTGCTTCCCGCGTGACCGGTCTCGACTTGGTGGCGCGGCCTCCTGGTCTGCTGGCGGAGATTGATTGGAGATGCGGAAATTTTTTTCAAACCCTCGGCGACACCGGGGCCGAGGTCTGCATGGGCAGCCTCATCTTGCACCATTTCTCGGACGCGGCGTTGCGTGAACTCGGCGAGCGTTTGCAGTCCTTTCGTCTGATCATTTTCTGCGAACCACTCCGCTCGCGGCTTCCGCTGTTTCTCTCGAAACTCTCGAATCCGTTCCTTGGCGAAGTCACCCGCCACGATATGCCCGCGAGCATCCGGGCCGGATTCCGTCCCGGTGAGCTGCCGGCGCTCTTGGGGTTGGATTCTGAAAAATGGCTCATACGGGAATTATCCCACTGGCGCGGATCGTTAAGGCTAGTAGCCTCGCACCGTTGAAAAACCCCATCACCATCGCGGGAGGAGGGCTGGCCGGGCTTTCGCTGGGCATCGCGCTGCAATCCCGCGGAGTGTCGGTGACTCTGCACGAGGCTTCCACTTACCCGAGGCATCGCGTGTGCGGGGAATTCATCAGTGGGGTGGGCGAGGAAACCCTCCAGACGCTTGGGATTGGCGATTGTTTGGAGGAAGCGACGCCGCTCCTCAGCGCGTCTTGGAATGACCCTGCCGGGCGGCTTGTCGAAATGCTGGCGCCCGGCCGTGGAATTTCACGCTGGAAACTTGATGCCCATCTTCAACAGCAATTCCTCTCGCTCGGAGGCAAGCTGGTTACCAATTCCCGCGTGGCTCCGGCTCCTGGCGTCATCTGGGCCGCGGGGCGTCCACGGAAACCCTCCTCCTGGCTCGGGCTGAAATGCCATGCCCGCAACCTGCCACTCACCCATGATCTGGAAATGTTCACTTCGCCTGGTGGATACATCGGGCTCGCGAGAATCGAGGACGACAAGGTGAACATCTGCGGGTTGTTTCAAAGAAAGCCGCCAAGCGGTGCGAAAGGGAGCGAACTTCTGGTGTCCATGCTTCGCGAGTCTTCGCTGGGGGCTCTTGCCGATCGCTTGGAAGCGGCGGACATCGAGGAATCCAGCTTTTGCGGGGTCGCGGCATTTCAAACCGGACATCAAGCAGGCCCGGAATTCTCCATTGGTGACGCCGCGAGTATGATTCCACCCTTCACGGGAAATGGAATGAGTATGGCCTTCGAGTCCGCGGAGTGCGCCCTGCAGCCGGCGATGGACTACGCAACCGGGCGGAAATCCTGGCTGGAAGCCGCCTCGGCATCCACCGCCAGCCAAGCCAGTCGATTCCGCCGACGCCTGGCCGTGGCGGGGACGCTTCACCGAATCCTTCTGAATCCTCTCGGCCTGCGAGTCACCAGTGCCCTGGCCCGCCGGAAGTGTCTCCCCTTTCAAACCCTTCTTCACCTCGTTCGTTGATGTATCTCCAATCCCTCGCCACCGCCTTTCCGCCGCACGCCTTCACCCAGCGCGAATGTTTTGAAATCCTGAGCCAATCCGGGGCGATGGAGGGCTTGCGGGGGCGTTCGAGGGACCTCCTGCAGAAAGTTCTCACCGGCGATTCCGGCATCGAAACGCGTCGGTTTTGCGATCCCGATTTGAAGAAGACCTTTGGCTACGAGGCCGGTGCCCTGCACCAGCATTTTGAATTCCACGCGCCGAGGCTCGCCTCCGAGGCGCTTTTGAAAGCCTGCGATCTTGCCTCGGTAAAGCCCTCTGACATCAACGCCCTGCTCGTCTGCACCTGCACCGGCTATCTTTGTCCGGGACTGAGCAGCTACATTTCGGAAAGGCTCGGCCTCCGCCCGAACGCCTTTCTTCAAGACTTGCTCGGCCTCGGCTGTGGCGCGGCCCTGCCTCTTCTGGAAACGGCGCGCGGTTTTCTGGCTGCCAACCCCGACGCGACCGTGGCCACCATCGCCGTGGAAATTTCCTCAGCCGCCTTTTACCTCAACGACGAGCCCGGCGTCCTCATCAGCCTCTGTCTTTTTGGCGATGGAGCCGCCGCCGCCATCTGGAAACCGAAAAACGAAGGCGGTCAGTTGCGTTTCCAGAATTTTCGAACCATCCACCAGCCGGAGCACCGGGAGAAAATCCGCTTTGTGAATGTCGCTGGTCGTCTCAAAAACCAGCTCCACCGGGAAGTTCCCGATCTCGCCGCCGAGGCCGTCTCGCAGCTCTATCAAATAAGTGCCAACGCCCCCGGGAAGATCATCGCGCACACCGGCGGGCGGGATGTTATCGACGCCATCGAGCGTGCCATTCCTGGCCAAAAGCTGAGCGCAACCCGGGAAATTTTACGCCAATACGGAAATATCAGCAGTCCAAGCGTCCTCGCCGCATTGGAGCATTCCCTCGCCACCTCGCCGCACGCCGAAAGCCTCTGGCTCACCGCCTTCGGAGCCGGCTTCGCCGCTCACAGCGGGGAATTAGTGACCTGTCATAATGACTGATATTTGCTCACCTCGCGGCGTGCTTTTTTCCATGCTCCAACAGCCTTTCTTGGGAGGATCGGGCTCGACGGTCTGGTGCTGATCCATGATGGTGGTGCGTGCTTGCATGGATCGCGGACATTCTCGAAATAAACAAATCGGCCAATGCTCGGCACAAAGTTCATCGCATACTTCCGGCCGTTATCGCAGCCCTTGAAATAGAATAAAAATGCACACGGATCCTCATTCGACGGGTGGCGGGAGTTTTACGGATTTGTTTATCAAGCGGCCGGTTTTGGCGGTGGTGGTGGCTTTGTTGCTGCTGATCGCAGGCGGGCAGGCGATTTTTACGCTAACGGTTCGGCAGTATCCCCGGAGCGACAATGCGTCGGTAACCATCTCGACGATTTACATTGGGGCGAGTGCGGATTTGGTTCGGGGATTCATCACCACGCCGATCGAGCGCGCGATCGCGGCGGCGGATGGCATTGATTATGTGGAGTCGGAAAGCTCGCAGGGGCGTTCGCTCATCACAGCACGGCTGAAACTGAATTACGACCCGACCAAGGCCCTCTCGGAGATAAGTGCGAAGGTGGACCAAGTTCGCGGCGACCTCCCTCCCGAGGCCGAGGTGCCGATCATTGATATCGAGAGCGCGGACTCGAAACGCGCGGCGGCCTATTTGCGCTTCGTCTCGGATATTTTGAAGCCAAACGAAATCACGGACTACCTCGCGCGGGTCGTTCAGCCGAGGCTCTCGGCGGTTCCGGGGGTTCAGCGCGCCGAGATTTTGGGCGGGCGGACCTTTGCGATGAGGATTTGGCTGAAGCCCGACCGCATGGCGGCCCTTAACATCAGCCCCGCCCAGGTTCGCCGCGCCCTGGCTGGAAACAACTATCTCTCTGCTGTGGGCCAGACCAAAGGCTCGCTCGTGACGGTGAACCTCACGGCGAACACCGACCTCCGCACGGTTCAGGAGTTCGAGCAACTCGTGCTGCGTGAGAGCGGCGGTGCGGTGGTGCGGTTGAAAGACATCGCCGATGTGCAGCTCGGTGCGGAAAATTACGACTCGGCCGTGCGATTCAGCGGCGAGCAGGCGGTTTTCATGGGCGTGTGGGTGCTGCCAAATGCCAACACGCTCGATGTGATCCGCGCGGTGCGGGCGGAGTTGGAGAAAATCAAAGCCGAACTGCCGACGGGCCTCACAGCCGGCGTGGGCTACGACTCGACCGTTTATATCACCGACGCCATCAGCGAGGTGCTCAAGACGCTTCTGGAAACCCTCCTGATCGTTGTCGTCGTCATATTTCTTTTCCTTGGATCGTTTCGCGCGGTGCTCGTTCCGGTCTTGGCAATTCCCTTGTCGATTCTCGGCGCGGTGTTCCTGATGCAGGCGGCGGGGTTCACCGTAAACCTCCTCACACTGCTGGCCATCGTCCTTTGCGTGGGTCTGGTGGTCGACGATGCGATTGTGATCGTGGAAAATGTGGAGCGCCACTTGTCGGATGGCATGAAACCGTTCGACGCCGCGATTCTTGGGGCGAGGGAACTCGTCGGGCCGGTGGTGTCGATGACCGTCACGCTGGCGGCGGTGTATTTGCCGATCGGCTTGCAAGGTGGGTTGACTGGCTCGTTGTTCCGCGAATTCGCCTTCACTCTGGCGGGTGCTGTTTTTATTTCGGGCATCGTGGCTCTGACGATTTCTCCGGCGATGAGTTCGTGGCTTCTCAAGCCGGGCGTGGAAGAGCGCGGATTTGCTCGCGTTGTGGCGCGGGGCTTCGGGCGGCTTCGGGATTCCTATGGCCGCGTTCTCGACAAGGTTCTCGCCAACCGCCCGTATGCCTACGCGGTGTGGGTGGTGATTTTTCTCCTCTGCATTCCCATGTTCATCCTCTCGCCGAACGAGCTGTCGCCGGATGAGGATCAGGGTGTGATTTTCGGCATCGTCGAGGCGCCGGCGGATGCCACGCTGGATGAAACCGTGCGCTATGCTGACCAAGCCACGCGGATTTTTTTGGATGTGCCCGAGACCTCCTACACATTCCAGATCACCCAGCCGACCTTCGGCTTCGGCGGCATGGTGCTGAAGCCTTGGGGAGAGCGCGAGCGCACCCCGAAACAATTGCAGGCCGAGATCGCCCCGAAACTTTCCAAGCTTGCGGGCATCAGGATGTTTCCTGTCACTCCGCCCGCGCTGCCGGGCGGCGGAGATTTTCCTGTGGAGTTCGTCATCGCCTCCACCGCGGAGCCCGCCCAAATCCTCGAGATCGCCCGCGAGCTTCAGCAGAAGGCGGCCAAAAGCGGCATGTTTGCCTTCCCGCCGATCATCGATACCAAAGTCGACCAACCCCAGACCGAGATCGTTCTGGACCGTGATAAGATCGCCTCGCTCGGGCTCGACCTGCGCCAGATCGGCGAGGATCTCTCCGCCATGCTCGGCGGAAATTTCGTGAACCGCTTCAATATTGACGGCCGCAGCTACAAGGTCATCCCGCAAATCCAGCGCGCCGACCGGCTCAATCCCGCCCAGTTGCAGGAGATTTATGTCACCGGTCCCGAAGGCCGCCTGATGCCGCTCGGCTCGGTCGCGACGCTCCGCAACTCCGCCGAGCCGAGGTCGCTCAAGCGCTTCCAGCAACTCAACTCCGTCAAGTTGAGCGGCGTGGCGATCCGCCCGCTCGACCAGACCTTGCGCTTCCTGGAGGACGAGGCGGCGAAAATCATGCCCCCAGGCTATGTGGTTGATTACACCGGCGAGTCGCGCCAACTGCGCGCGGAGGGCAGCAAGTTCCTGCCCTCGCTGGTTCTTGCTCTGCTTCTGATTTTTCTCGTGCTCGCGGCGCAGTTCAACAGCTTCCGCGATCCCTTCATCATCCTGCTCGGCTCGGTGCCGCTGGCAATGTTCGGCGCGCTGATTTTCACCTTCCTTAAAATGCCCGGGCCGAATGTGCCATTCTGGACGAATGGTTGGACGACGACGCTCAACATCTACTCGCAGGTCGGCCTCGTCACGCTGGTCGGCCTCATTGCGAAAAACGGCATCCTGATTGTGGAATTCGCGAACCGCCGTCAGCGCGAGGGTTTCTTGAAGCTGGAGGCGATCCGGGATGCCGCCCGCGTGAGGTTGCGTCCGGTTTTGATGACGACCATCGCGACGGTCGTGGGTCATTTCCCGTTGGTGCTCGTCACCGGTGCCGGAGCCGCCGCCAGAAACTCAATCGGCCTCGTGCTCGTCGGAGGAATGGCGATCGGAACCATCTTCACCCTCTTTCTCGTCCCGGCGCTTTACATGCTTCTGGCAAAAGAAAAGTCCGGCAAGGCCTGATCAGCCTCGCGAACCGAAAATCGCCGAGCCCACGCGCACGATGGTTGCTCCCTCGGCGATGCCTTGCTCGAAATCCCCGCTCATTCCCATGGAAAGCTCGGAAAGCGGCAGACCCGTTTCAGTGGCTAGACGATCGCGGAGTTCGCGGAGCTTTGCAAAATATGGCCGCGCCTCGTCGGGGTGGTCACTGTAGGGGGCCATGGTCATCAGTCCCGGGATGCGCAGGAAGGGCAGGGGAGCGAGGTTTTCCAAAGCGGCGGGGAGTTTTTCCGGCGCGAAACCGAATTTCGACACCTCACCGGAGACATTCACCTCGAGCAGCACATTCGCCGTCACTCCGAGTTCTCCGGCGATGCGGTTGATTTGGATGGCGAGGTTTTCGTTGTCCACCCCGTGAAACAGTGCAAAGCGGTCCACGACCTTGCGGATTTTGTTGGTCTGAAGATGTCCGATAAAATGCCACTCAATCCCGGCTGGGAGTGCATCAATTTTGGGAAGCGCGTCCTGCACTCGGCTTTCGCCAAACGCCCGTTGGCCCGCCTCAAAGGCCTCACGAATCAGCTCGGGAGGATGGGTTTTGGAAACCGCCACCAACTGGATCTCGGAGGCTTTGCGGCCGCATCGGGTCGCCGCGCTTTCGATCCGCGCATGGATTTCAGAGAGGTTTGTTTGAACGGAACTCATGGTTTCACGAAAAAGGATGCCTGACTTTTCATACGAGTCGAGAGGCTGCCGCATACATGGTCGCACATTTCGAAAATAGTCGGATCCGCGATCGAGTAAAAGACCTGCAACCCCTCCTTGCGGCGCCTCAAAATCCCGCTCTCCTGCAAGGAATGGAGGTGACGCGAGACATTCGCCTGGGTGAGGCCGGTCGCCTCGGTGAGGTCTTTCACGCATTTCTCGCCGGTCTCCAATTCGATAAGGAGCTTCAGACGGTTCGGCTCGCCAAGCACGCGGAAGCGGGCGGCGATCATCTCCAAGGCTGCCGAAGGCATGTCCCGGCGGGCGGTTTTTTTGGATGCGGGCATAAAGATTAAAATTGCATATATAATTATTCACTCATATTGTCGAGGGGGTATTTTACTAGCCTATGAAAACAACCACTCTCCTCTGCAGCCTCTCGGTGTCCCTTTTACTCTCATCTGCCCCGACGCTGGTTCACGCGCTCGAGACCCATTCCGTCGCGTCCGCAAGCCGTCCGGTGACAGAGGAGGTCGTCGGTTCGGTCAGAACTCGCATTCGATCGGTGATCGAAGCCAAGGTGAGCGGCCGCATTTCAGAGATGCCGATCATTCTCGGGCAAAAGGTCAAAGCCGGGGAGCTTCTGGCCAAAATCGACGCCCGCGAGATTCAGGCGCGCCTCGAGCAGGCTGAAGCCCAGCGGGAGCAGGCGTCACGGGATTTGGACCGCGCGCGCACGCTGGCCCAGAAGCAGGTTTCCAGTAAACAGGAACTCGACGCCGCCGAGGCCCGCGCCCGGGTGGCGGAGGCGGCATTGAGCGAAGCCCGCACCATGATGGGCTACGCGAATGTCACGGCGCCGTTCGACGGGGTGATTTCGCGGCGTCTGGCGGAGGTCGGCGATCTTGCTGCCCCCGGCAGGCCGCTTTTAGAAATCGAGGACCGTGGAGAACTTCGATTTGAAGCGGATGTGCCCGAGGCGCTGATCGGCATGGTGAATGCCGGCGACCGCCTTGAAGTCACCATTCCCACAATCAGAAAAACCTTCAATGGCGTCGTCGCTGAGGTTTCTCCAACCGCCGAGGCCGCCAGCCGCACCTTTCTCGTGAAGCTCGATCTCCCCGCATCGTCCAAACTCCGCGCGGGTCAGTTCGGCCGCGCCGCCGTTCCTGTCGGCGAGGCAAAAACAATCCGTATCCCCGTTGCCGCCATCGTGCAGCGTGGCCAGATGGAGATTGTTTTCGTGAACGACCAAGGCAAGGCCCGCCTACGCCTTGTGAAAATCGGCAAAACTTTTTCCGACGGAGTGGAAATCCTAGCCGGTCTGTCCGACGGCGATGTTGTGATCGTCACAGAACCCGCCCGTTTGATTGACGGCCAACCTATGGAGGCTGCGAAATGACGCAATCCGACTCTCAGTCCGACAATCCCGCGCATGGCTTGGCGGGGCGGATCGCACAGGCTTTCATCAATTCCAAGCTCACGCCGTTGTTGGTCATTGTTTCCGTCCTTCTCGGCCTTTTTGCCATCATTGCCCTGCCGCGCGAGGAGGAGCCGCAGATCAAGGTGCCGATGATCGATGTGATGGTTTCGATGCCAGGTGCCAGCGCCAAGGAAATCGAGGAGCGTGCCACGCGACCGATGGAACAGCTTTTGTGGGAGATCCCCGGCGTCGAATACATCTACTCGACCTCACGCCCCGGCGAGTCGCTGCTCATCGTGAGATTTCTCGTCGGCTCGGATTTGGAAACCAGCCTCGTTCGCCTGAACGACAAGCTGAGTTCGAACTTCGACCGCATTCCGCCTGGTGTGGGAATGCCGCTGGTGAAGCCGCGCTCGATCGATGATGTGCCGATCCTCGCACTCACTTTTCATAGCAAAAACCATGACCATCTCACGCTGCGCCGTTTGGCAGCCGAGGTGAATGATGCGGTGAAACAAGTCCCGCTCGTTGCCGAGACCACTCTGATCGGCGGCAACAAACGCACCTTGCGCGTCCAACTCGACCCCGCCCGCCTCGCCTCGAGGAATCTCAGCCCGGCCGGCATCGTGCCAATGATCCAACAGGCTAATCGCCAGTTTGCCTCCGGTGGACTTACCGCTGACGACAAGGAAATCGCCGTCGAGACCGGGGCGTTCCTCGAAACAGCCGAGGATGTGGGCCACATCGTCGTGGGCGTGAACAATGGCAAACCCGTCTATCTCCGCGAGGTCGCCACCATTCTCGATGAAGCCGAGGAGCCGTTGCAGTATGTCCTGCATTCGCGCGCGGAAAAAAACTCCCCTGACGAGGCGGCGGTCACGCTTAGCATCGCGAAGCGTCCGGGTGCAAACGCAATCACCGTCGCCGAGGCCGTCCTGCGAAAGGTCCAGGCTCTCAAGGGAACCCTCATCCCGGCGGACATCGAGGTAAGCGTCACGCGCAACTACGGCGAGACGGCTGCGGAGAAATCCAACGAACTCCTATTCCACATGGCGATCGCTGTGGTGAGCGTTTCGCTGCTGATCCTCTTCGCTCTCGGTTGGCGCGAGTCGCTGATTGTGGCTATTGCGATCCCTTCCACCCTGGCTCTGACGCTGCTCGTTTTTTACCTTCTCGGATTCACGCTGAACCGCATCACGCTCTTCGCACTGATTTTCTCAATCGGCATTCTGGTCGATGACGCCATCGTGGTTGTGGAAAACATCGTCCGCTATTTCCACTTGCCTGGAAACAAAGGCAAAAACTGGTCGCACATCGCGGTGGAGGCCGTGGGTGAGGTGGGGAATCCTACGATCCTCGCGACCTTTGCAGTGATTTTCGCCGTGCTGCCAATGGCCTTCGTCGGCGGTCTGATGGGCCCCTACATGCTTCCGATCCCGATCGGGGCCAGTGCGGCGATGTTTTTCTCACTCCTCATTGCGTTCGTCGTCACACCCTGGGCGGCGATCCGGATGCTTCGCTGGCGCAATGGCGAGAAGCGCCTCGCCAAGCACGGCGAGATTCACGGCACCGGTAGCGCGGCGCACGAGGAGGATTTTTTCACGAGGTTCTACCGCCGCATCATGGGTCCGCTGCTGCATCAAAAGACCGCGCGCACGGGATTCCTCGTCGGTATTGTCCTGCTTCTCCTTGGCTCGATGGCGATGGTCGGCGTCGGTTGGGTGAAGGTGAAAATGCTGCCGTTCGATAACAAGAGCGAGTTCCAGATCATCCTCAATATGCCCGAAGGCACCTCGCTCGAGCGCACTGCCGCCGTCGCCCGCGAGATGGCTGCCGTGGTGAAAGAGGAACCCGAGGTGGTCGATGCGCAGGTTTACGTGGGAACCTCCTCACCGTTCAATTTCAACGGACTCGTTCGTCACTACTTCCTGCGGCGTGGAGCGAATGTCGCTGACATCCAGGTGAACCTCCAAGATCGCCACAACCGAAAAGCGTCTAGCCATGACATCGCCAAGCGCGTTCGCCCCGCCGTCGCCGCGATTGCGGGAAAATACCACGCCCGCGTCGCCATTGCGGAGGTTCCGCCAGGTCCGCCGGTCCTCCAAACTCTCGTCGCCGAAATCTACGGCCCGAACGAGGAGGCCCGCCACGCACTGGCCAAGGAGGTCATCAAAGTTTTCAAGGACACCCCCGGCGTGGTGGATGTGGATTGGTATATTGAGGCCGACCAACCGAAGGCGCGTTTCGTCATCGACAAGGAAAAGTCCGCACTCCACGGCATCAGCGCCGAAACAATTTCCCAAACGCTCCGCCTTGCGGTCGGTGGACAAGCGATCGACCTGCTCCATGCGCCTCGCGAGAAGGAGGACATCGACATCGTTCTCGAACTCCCGCGCTCGATGCGCACCACGCCCGGTGAATTGCTTGCGCTCCGCGTCCGCTCGGGCGACGCCAACGCTCTTCCTGAGCCGGGATCCTCCGCCTCCAGCGCGCCGCTCATTCCCCTGCGCGAACTCGTCACCATCGAAAAAACGATCACCGACAAGAGCATCTACCACAAAAATCTCATGCCCGTGACTTATGTGATTGGCGATGTCGCCGGCGTGGTCGAAAGCCCTGTCTACGCCATCCTCCAAATGAACAAGGCCCTCGCGAAAATCGACACCTCGAAGTTCGGCGGAGACGGGTCGCCGCTCGAAATCTACAACGCCACCATTCCATTCTCCGACGCCAAGCCCGCCATGAAATGGGATGGCGAGTGGCACATCACGATCGAGGTTTTCCGCGACCTCGGCCTCGCCTTTGCCGCCGTGCTGGTGCTGATCTACGCGCTGATGGTCGGTTGGTTTCGCTCGTTCCTCACCCCTGTGATTGTGATGGCGGCGATTCCGTTTTCTCTGGTCGGAATCCTCCCTGCGCATGCTGTGATGGATGCATTTTTCACCGCGACCTCGATGATCGGGTTCATGGCTGGAGCGGGAATTGTGGTGAGGAATTCCATCATCCTCGTCGATTTCATCGAGCAGCGTCTCCGCGAGGGGATGCCAGTGGACGAGGCGGTGATCGACGCCGGCGCGGTGCGTTTCCGTCCGATGCTCCTCACGGCGCTGGCCGTAGTGGTCGGCGGCGCAGTGATTTTGGCCGATCCGATCTTCCAAGGCCTGGCCATTTCGCTCATGGCTGGCGAAATCGCCTCGCTCCTCATCAGCCGCATGGCCGTTCCTGTTCTTTACTTCATGGCCCACGCCAAGGATGTAAAAAGGACATCTTGATGGAAAAAGAATCGGAAGAAGTTTTGCGAGGTTTTGGTTTTTTGGCGGGGGCACCGCTGGAGATCGATTTTGGCTGTCATCGCGGGGCATTCCTGATCGGCATGGCGGCGTTGCATCCGGGCACCAATTTTCTCGGGATCGAAAAGCAAATCGACCGCGTCGAAAAATGCAACGCCCGCGCCGAACGCCTTGGCCTCCCCAATGCCCGCGCCATGACGGGTATCGGCGCCGAGTCACTGAAGGAACTCCCTACCGGCTGCGTGTCGAATTTTCACCTCTATTTTCCCGATCCTTGGCCGAAGCGGCGACACGCCTCGCGCCGTGTTTTCCAAAAATCCTTCCTCACCGAAATCCGTCGTGTGCTGCGAGCGGATGGAGTTCTCCGTTTGATGACCGACGACGAACCCTACTTCGTGGAGATGCGTGATCTGACGCAGGTGGGTTGGCGGGAGATTCCTTGGGATGACGGCCGCGAAACTGTCCAGACGGCGTTTGAGATAACCTTCCGCAAGCTCGGCCAGACTCCCTACCAAGCCGCGCTGATCCCTTCCGCCTAGTTCTTCCGGTAAATCCGCCTCAGCGGATGTTCGTCGAGGACATTGGCCTTGATGCCCCCGAGCTTGGCCGGGTCGTAGAGTTGAATGCCGACATAGTAGTAGATCGGGCAGACGGGCACGGATTTTTGAACCAGCAAATCCTCGGCCTGTCGCAGAATCGCGTAGCGCTTGGAGGGGTCGAGTTCGCGTGCAGCCTCGGCGATCAACTGGTCGTATTCCGGGCTACTCCAGCCTGTGCGGTTGTTGCCGCCGCCTGTGAGGAACATGTCGAGAAAGGTATTTGGGTCGGGGTAGTCGCCGACCCAGCTGGAGCGGGCGATGTCATAGTCGAGGAGCGAGAGGGAGTTCAGATAAACTTTCCACTCTTGGCGGGCGAGGTTCACATTCACGCCCAGCGTCTCGCGCCACATGCTTTGCAGCTCCACGGCGATCGCCTCGTTCAGTTCGCTTTTGCTGTAGAGGTAGGAGGCGTTGGGAAATCCCTTTCCATCGGGATAACCCGCCTCGGCGAGCAGGCGTTTCGCCTCAGCTGGATCAAAGGCCAGACCTGCCGTGCCCTCGTAGCCGGGGATGCCGGGAGGAACAAACCCCGGCGCGGCCAATTCGCCCGCGCGTGTAATTTTTTCGACGATCCGAGTCTTGTCCACCGCCAGCGAGAAGGCTCGGCGCACGCGTTCGTCGGTGAAGGGTCCCTTCGCGCCGTTGTAGCGCAGGAAGTAGATTCCGAGGAATGGCGCGGCATGGAAATCCTCGCGCTTCTTCAAGTCCTCCAGCAGCGCGGGCGGCGCGAGGCCTTTGTCCATCAGCAGGTCAGCGAGACCGCTTGCATAGAAATTGAACGCCACATTCGCGTCGGAGATCGGCAGCACATCGATCGTCTCCAGCGCGACATTGGCGCGGTCCCAATAATGGGGGTTTTTACGCAGACGAATCTTGTCGTTGATCCGCCAGCTCTCGAGTGCATACGCACCGTTGCCGACGAGATTGCCAGGCTTCACCCAATCGTCGCCGAGTTTTTCAATCAGGCTCACGGGGAGGGGATGCAGGGTCGGAAACGCACAGAGCTGGATGAAATACGGCGTCGGATTTTCCAGTTCCACTACCAGTGTGCGCGGATCGGCGGCGCGAACTCCCACCTGGCTGAAATTGGCGAGCTTCCCCTCGGCGAAGGCCTGCGCGTTTTTGATCGGGTAGAGTTGGTAGTTGTATTGCGAGCCGGTCGAAGGCGTGAGCGTGCGTTGCCAGCTACGAACGAAATCCTCGGCCATGAGCGGCGAGCCATCGCTCCACTTGGCGTCCGCCCGCAAGTGGAACGAGTAGGTTTTTCCATCCGGAGAAACCTCCCAGCGCTCGGCCACGCCCGGCACCGCCTGTCCATTTTCGTCGTAGGCGCAGAGCCCCTCAAAAAGCGCATTCACGACGCGGCCCTCCGGTTGGCCCGTGATGATCGAGGGGTCGAGCGTTTCCGGTTCCGCACCATTCACAAAAACCAAATCCGCCCTCTTGGCCTGCTCGCCGCACGAGGCCAGTGCGAGCGCGAGAATTGCCATGCAAACCAGTCGTGTTCCTCGTAAATTCACTGTCACCATGAAAGCTGGAATCCGAGTCGCTGCAATGCTGATCGCCCTGTTTCTTGTCGGCTGTGCCTCGCGTCCTCCGCTTGCGACCGTGCCTTCGGTGGACCTCAAACGCTACGAGGGCCACTGGTTCGAGATCGCCAAATACCCGAACTGGTTCCAGCGCTCCTGCGCCTCCGATACCTCCGCTCAATACACACCGCTTCCCGACGGCACGATCCAAGTCCTCAACCGCTGCAAACAAGCCGATGGAACATTCCGCGAGGCGAAGGCCATCGCCACCGTCACGCCCGATTCGGGAAATGCGAAACTCAAAGTGCGCTTCGGCAAAAGCCCGATCGCCGGCGATTATTGGATCATCGGACTCGACGAGAAAAACTACTCCTGGGCCCTAGTCGGCGACCCCTGGCGCCAGTTCCTCTGGATCCTCGCCCGCGAACCCCGCCTGAAGGACGCCACCTACGAATCCATCGTCACCCTCGCCGAATCCCAGGGCTACTCCCGCGCCCGCATCGAGCGCACGATTCAGAATTCCCAACCATGAGTCCCCAAATCCGCCGAGCCTTTGCTTATTTTTTCCGCGCGTGCCGTCTCCGGTGTGTGGAATGTGGGACCAAGCCGATTTTTACGCCGTTGCTAAAAATCCGATCGCTGCGCGACTACTTTGCGCCGCTGGATGGTTGCCCGCGCTGTGGCTATGCCTATGAACGCGAGACTGGATATTTCCTGCTCGCGATTTGGGCCATCAACTACGGCGTCGGGAGTCTCCTCGGCATCTCGCTCTATTTTTATCTCGAGTGGAATTACCGCCTCGACCTGCCGGTTCTCCTCGCTTCGGTCGTGCTTCCAGTTATCGGCTTCAACCTCTTTTTTGTCCGTCACGCCAAGGCCCTCTTCCTAGCCCTTGATCACTATTTTGACCCGCATCTGAACGATGACGGCTCCAACGGCGGTGGCGGCAGTGGAAAACAAAACCCTCCGCCGTCTCCCGCGCCGATCGTTCCGCAAACAGCGCCCGTTCCATCCGAACCGGCGGCTTTAGTTTAAGATTGAACCGCAGAGGACATCGAGAGCACAGAGGATGAAGCTTGAATGGCCTAGTTTTTTCTCCGCGCCTCCGCGCCTCTGCGCGAGAAGCATTCCCAGCCTGATATGTCCACCCACATCCTCAAACTGAACTGTCCCGATGCCGTCGGTCTGCTGGCGCGCATAACCGGGTTCATCGCCGCATCGGGCGGAAATCTGCTCGATGTCAGCCAATACACGGACACCGCCTCGAAATGGTTTTTCGCGAGACTTGCTTTCACCGGGGGTCGCATCGAAATCGCTCCTGAGACTTTTCGCGCCGAGGCTGAAAAACTCGCTATTGAAATGAACGCCGATTGGACGCTGCGACCCGCCAATCGTCCGGTTCGCACGGTCATTTTGGTGAGCAAGGAGGGTCATTGCCTTGCCGACCTGCTCTGGCGCTGGCGCTCGCGGGAATTGAATATCGAAATCCCCGCTGTGATCTCGAACCACGACTCCGCCCGCAGCCTTGTCGAGCGCGAGGGGATTGCTTTTGAGAAAATCGACTTCACCACCGACAAGCCCGACGCATTTTCAAAGCTCTCCAGTCGGCTCCGCGAACTCGGGGCGGAGTTCGTGATTCTCGCCCGCTTCATGCAAATCCTCCCTAACTCGATCTGCCGGGAGTTTGCTGGAAGGGTGATTAATATCCATCACTCATTTCTGCCGGCCTTTGTCGGCGCGAATCCGTATCGGCGGGCGTTCGAGCGCGGCGTGAAGCTCATTGGAGCCACTTGCCACTATGCCACCGAGGATTTGGACGAGGGGCCGATCATTGAGCAGGAGGTTTCGCGCGTGGAGCACTACCACGAACCCGAGGATTTGGTTCGCCTCGGTCGCGACTGCGAACGTTTGGCTCTAGCCCGCGGGGTTCGTTACCATGTCGAGGATCGCGTGCTCGTTCACGGCAACCGCGCGATTGTTTTCCGAGACTAACGCTCGAGGAGCTTTTTGGCCGCAGCGAGGGTTTCGGGGATTTTGGAGGTGTCCTTGCCACCGCCGCGGGCGGAGTCGGGTTTTCCACCGCCTTTGCCGCCGACGATCGGGGCAATGGTTTGAATGATTTTCCCCGCTTGGATTTTGGGGACATGCGCCGGAGAGACGCTCGCAGCGAGTGCGACGGCGTTGTTGGCGGAGCCAGCCAGGACGACGACGCCGTCGAAGGAAGGTTTGAGGGCGTCCAGGACGGCTTGGAGATAGTCGCCATCGACGGCGCCAAGGTGGGCGGAGAGGAAGGGGATGCCATTGAAGGTTTCGGATTTCGAGACGAGGTCTTTGGCGGAAGCAGCGGCTTCGCGGGCGCGGGCGGCTTTGAGATTTTTTTCGAGGTCCTTCTGATGTGTGAGGAGGGCTTCTAGCTTCTTCTCGATCTCGGCGGCAGGGGAATTCAGGAGGCGCGCGATTTCTTGGAGTCGCTGGGTTTCGCAGGTGGCGAGGGTGCAGGCTTCGAGCCCGGCGACGGCTTCGATGCGGCGGACTCCGGCGGCGATGGCGGCTTCGGAAAGGATGCGGAAAAGGCCGATCTCGCCGGTGGCACGGGTGTGCGTGCCGGCGCAGAGCTCCATCGAGTAGCCGTCGAGATTGGCAGGCGCGCCGCCGATTTGGACGACGCGAACGGTGTCGCCGTATTTGTCTCCGAAGAATTGCATGATGTCTCCGCGGCCGCGGACTTCGGTGTAGGGGACTTCGGTCCAGCTCACGGGCGAGTTGGCGAGGATGCGTTCGTTGACGAGGGCCTCAATGTCGCGGACTTGCTGGGGCGTGAGCGGGGCGCTGTTGAAATCGAAGGTCAGTTTGTCGGGAGCGACGGACGAGCCTTTCTGCGTGGCGTCTTTGGAAACGACTTCGTGGAGGGCCCAGTGGAGGAGGTGGGTGACGGTGTGGTGGCGCTGGATCGCCTCGCGGCGCGGGCCGGTGACGCTGATCTCGACTTCGTCTCCGACCGCAGGGGCGTCGGGGGAATCAAGGAGGTGGAGGAAGGTGTGGCCGGTTTTTTGGGTGTTGGTCACGCGCCAGAGTTGGCCGGAGCCGGTGATCTCGGCGGTGTCGCCGATCTGGCCGCCCATCTCGGCGTAGCAGGGCGTCCTGTCGAGGATGACGGCGGTTTTGTTTTTGATTGAAACGACTTCGAGGACGCGGGCTTTTTCTGTGAGGGACTCGTAGCCAGTGAAGCGGGTGGGGGTGGTGGTTTCGATTTCGGAGAGGGCGATGACTTCCTTCTTCTGCGCGGCGCGTGCACGGGCGCGCTGGGCGTCCATGAGGTTTTCGAAGCCCTCGGTGTCCACCGTGATCCCGCGCTCACGGGCCATGAGCTCGGTGAGATCGAGAGGGAAGCCCTGCTCGTCGTAGAGTTTGAAGGCGAAGGCGGCGGAGATGTTTCCTTTTCCCGCTTCCTCGTTGAAGAGCGTTATGCCTTTGTCGAGGGTGCGGTTGAAGGTTTCCTCTTCGAGTTTCAGGACCTGCTCGATGTGTTTTTGCTTCGCGCGGAGTTCGGGGAAAACCTCGCCCATCGTGCGGGCGAGGACATCGACGAGTTTGTGGAAGAAGGGTTCGTGTAGACCGAGTGAGCGGCCGTAACGAACGGCGCGGCGGAGGATGCGGCGCAGGACATAGTTTCGGTCGGTGTTGCCGGGCTGGATGCCGTCGGCGATGGCGAATGAGAGGGTGCGGATGTGGTCGGCGATGACACGGAAGGCGACATCGTTTTTTTCCTGATCGGTATCGCCGGTGGAACCGCTGACGGGGAGGGTGGAGCCGTAGGTGCGGCCGCTGAGTTTTTCGATTTCGTCGAAGATCGGGCGGAAGATGTCGGTCTCGTAATTTGAAATGCGGGCATTCGCAAAATCGGTGAGGTTTTTTGTGCCTTGGATGATCGAGGTGACGCGTTCAAAACCCATGCCGGTATCGACATGGCGGGCGGGGAGGGGGGAGAAAGAGCCGTCCGGGTTGGCGTTGAACTGAATGAAAACGAGGTTCCAAATCTCGATGCAGTCGGCGGAGCCTTTGTTGACGAGCGCGCCGCCCGTGTCGCCGGCGGGGGTGAGATCGACATGGAGTTCCGAGCAAGGGCCGCAGGGGCCGGTTTCGCCCATCATCCAGAAGTTGTCTTTTTTGTTACCGTTGACGATGTGGACGGCGGGATCGAGTCCGGCGGTGCGGAATTTCTCGGCCCAGAAATTCCAAGCTTCCTCGTCGCGCGAGGCGGGGTCGCCGGGCTCGGGATTGTAGATCGTGGCGTAGAGTCTGGCGGCGGGAAATTTCCAGCGGTCGATGATGAGTTCCCACGCCCAGTCGATGGCCTCCTTTTTGAAGTAGTCACCGAAGGACCAATTCCCGAGCATCTCGAAGAAGGTATGGTGGTAGGTGTCGAGGCCGACATCATCGAGGTCGTTGTGTTTGCCGCCGGCGCGGATGCATTTCTGGGTGTCCGCCGCGCGCTGGTCGGAGCTTGGAAGTGAGCCCGCCCACTTCGAAACATCGGGTGATTTTTGGCCGAGAAAAATCGGGACGAACTGGTTCATTCCGGCGTTCGTGAAAAGCAGGTTCGGCGAGTCGGGCATGAGGCTCGAGGAGGGCACGATGGTGTGCTGCTTTTCGTGGAAGAAATTGAGGAACGACTGGCGGATTTGGGCTGAGGTCATGGCTGGAAAAATGTCGCGGAAGGAAAAACGAGTGCGCGCGGCTTGGCAATGGCGATCACTCGGCGGGGAAGTTGTTTGAAAAAGCGGCGGGGACGAACGCGATCTCGGGTGAACCGATGATGTGGATAGGAAGGGTGCCGTCAGTTTGGGGGTAGCCGATGTCGAGCGATAGAACGGCGTGCTCGCCGGCGAGGGCCTCGGGGGTGTTTTCGGAAAGGACGGAGAGAAATTCGAGGCGGGAGGCGGGTTTATTCAAACCGGCAGAGGCGAGTGCGGCGGGCGTGGCAGGGGCGTAGCGGGAGGTTTTGGTGCTGGCGAGGGCTTCAAAAATCTTTTCGGCGTTGGCGGGCCAGGCGCCGTCAATTCGGCGGATTTCGGTTTTCGATTCGCCCTTTTGCCAACGGATCAAATCGACGAGATCAGGATTGAGACGGGCGAGTGCACGGTCGCGGAGTTGATCGAGATCGATCGTGATTAACTCCGCCAGGGCCGGGGGAGCGGATCCGCCGATATTGCGATGTTGGAGGCGAACCGGGAAAAATCCGTCCGGCGAGGGTTTGCCGATGGAGATGATCGAGGGCTCAAGCAAGTTCTCGCTGAAAAACCGAATCTCGGAAAGTTGATCGACGGGGGAGGTGGAGGCTTCGTTTTTTTTGTTGGATTGGTCGATCGAGGCGAGTCGAAGGGCACTCCATTTTTGGAGCAGGGCGGTGACGGCTTCATTGTTGGCCATGGCGTCGAGGGGTTTGATGATTTGCCAGCCACGGCCTTTGTTTTCGAGTTCGAGAGTGGTTGAGCCTCGAAGAATTTCGATGCGGCGGACGCGATCGGGATCGATCGGCACAAGGCGACGGTCGCGGAAGTTGTCGGACGGCATGGCGATCAACTTCGCGAGGTCATTGGGGATCAGGTAGACCGCGTTGGATTTTTCGAAGGCCACATAGGTGCGGTTGCCATCGGCGCCGACTTTTCCAAAGAGAAGCGAGAGCGGTCGGTCGCCCTTGAAATCAAGCTGCAGCGTGCTTTTGAGAACGCCATAGGTGGCGAGGTTTTGCTTGTCTTGGATTTCGGAGGGATCGATTCGGTCGAGGACGGGAGTGGATAGCGCGGTTTTGAAAATGGCGGCGACGGCTTCGGGATTCGCTGTGTCGGGGTTTGTGGTTTCCAAAATCCAGCCACCCTCCTCGCGCTTGATACGGAAGGATTGATCGCCGTTGGTGATTCGGATGTGGGGGATGTCCTCGGGGTCGAAGTCGAAAAGCGGTGAGCCGGGTTGGATTATTCGTTCGGGTGACGACCTCCATCGCTCCGTGGTTCCCACAAACACCGCGAGGCCGATGGCTAGTAGAACCAGGAAAATCGTGGCGATGCGGCTCATGAGCGGCGTTTGACCCACATGACGAGCCCTGCGAACGCCGCCAGGCCGGGAACGCCGAGCATCACGGCAAGCGCGAGGCGGGAGAGTTGGGCATCGGTAAGGTGGAGGTTGAAGCGGGTGATGTTTTTTGGAGTGATGCCAGTGAGGTTTCCGCGGTCGATGAGGGAATTCACCGAGCCGACGAGGAAATCGAGTCCCGGCGGAGTGAGAAACTGGTCGAGGGCAAATTGGAATGAACCCACGACGATGAGGCGCGAGGTTTTGACATCCACGCGGTCGTCCTCGACACCATCCCGGTCCGCCGAGGCGGCAAGGATGATCGGGTGACCGTTATCGATGCCGTCTTGGTAGGTGACGCCCTGAGGTTGGTTCGGTGCGTAATCCGTCTCCCCCCAAAACTCCTCGGCAGCCTGAACAAGCGGGCGGATGCGGATTTTTTCAGCTTCTGCATGCGGAAGGTCGAAGCCGAGTGACTGGGTGGCTCCAGGAAAAAAGAGGTTTGTGCCCTCGAGTCGGCGGGTGGCTTCGGCGTTTGGCAAAACCTGGGCGGTCACTTCGCGCAGGATTCCGGTGGCGAAGGGGAGTTGGATTAAACGCAGAACACGGTCGTTGTGTGGGACGACGCCGGAGTTCCCCAGCAAGCCATGCAGGCGGGGAGTGGCGGCGTTTGGGTCGAGCAATATAAGCAACTTTCCGCCGCCTCGGAGCCATGAGCCGAGAACGGCGGCTTCGCGCTCGTCGAGATCGGACTGCGCGCCGGCCACCACGAGGGCCGAGGCGTCCGTCGGGATGACATCGAGTCCCGCCAGCGAGAGGGTTTTCACGGCGGCATTCTGGATCGAGACGGCCTCTGCGAATTTGTTGGCGTCGCGAGTCGGAGAGGCTTCGCCGTGGCCTTGCAGGAAGTAAACCGTCTCGGACTCGGGCTTCAAAATCGACATCAGAGCGCTGGTGAAAACCTGCTCGCCCCGGAATGTCAGCAACACCGGCGCCCCGCCTTGCGCCATGGGTGAGAGGTCGAACTCCCCCATCTCCGCGATGTTCACCACGCGGCTCCGGCCGTCGTATTCAAGGATCATGACATTGTCCAAGCCAGTGAGGTTGTAATCCGTCTTGAGTTCTTGGATGCGTAGGATGTTTCGCGTGGGGTCGATGTATTCCACGAGCAGGTCGGAGCGTTTGTTGAAAAGCACCTCGTTCATGAGCCCGCGCAGGTCGGTGAGGAGTGGAGCGACGGGTGAGTAGAGGGTCGGCGAGGCGATGATGACGATGTTCAGGGGTTTCTTAAACTCCTTCAAAACCGCGCGCGTCTGACCGGCCAGGGAAAATTTTTGCGACCTCGAAAAATCCCGCCGTTCATAGTGGACCGAGCCGAGGTAGTTCACGAGCCCGTAGATCACCAGCACGGCGAGGATTTGCAGGCTGATGCCGATTTTAATTCCGGTCCGGGGCGGCTTCATGCCTTCCACCTCCGGTATTGGAAAATGTGAAAGGTCGCGAACAGCACCACGAGGGTGGAGGAGAGATAAAACACCACCGGACGCGTGTCGAAGATGCCGCGCGAAAAATCCATCATGTGCTCGATCGGCGAGAAATAATAGGTCACCTCGCGGAGGGCGGTGCCAGTTGCAGGGATGAAAAATGCCAGCAGGCCGATGAAAAACAGGCAGAGGATCGCGCTGAAACAAACCACAGCCGCCACGATCTGGTTGTCGGTGAGAGCGGAGGCGAGGCAACCGATCGCCGTGAAAAGGCAGCCCATCAGAAGCAACATCGCATAGGCGCCGACATAGCTGCCCGCCGCCCCGGCGGCGTCAAGGCCCGTCACCACCTCAAACGCCGTGAAATACAGCAGGCTTGGAGCCCACAGAATGACATAAAAAAACAGGCAGCCCGCGAATTTGGCGAACACGACTTGGAAGTCCCGCACCGGCGCGGTCATCAGTGTCTCGAGCGTTCCCATTTTCGACTCTTCGGCGAACACGCGCATCGTGATCAGCGGAAAAACCAGCACGAGCGGAATCCAGAAATACACGGTGTTGAAAAACGCCTCGACCATCGTGGTCGTGCCCGTGCCGTGGTTCAGCAGGGAGATGCCCGCGTGAAAGTTGAAGCCCGTAACAACGAGGAAAAAGCACATCACCACATAGGCCAGCGGTTGGTGGAAGGCCGACGAAACCTCGCGACCGAACAGGATGAAAAAGCGTCGCATGGCCTAGAAGTTCTCCTCTCCGCCGGTGACTTCGGCAAAGACGCGCTCGAGTGTCACGGGCGGGCGGCTGATTTCGCGGACGCGCCATTTGTTTTCCGTCGCATGGTGGTAAAGAGCCTCGCGCGGGTCGAGGTCTAGTGCCGCCTCGATCGTAAAAACCGTCCAGTCTCCATCCCGGCGGTGAGACACGGCCAGGACGCCTTCGAGTGCACGCAGCGCCGCCGCCGCCGCGCGGGGGTCGGAGACCACGGCGTCGAAAAGAATGTGTCCGGCTTGGCCGAGGCGGGCGCGGAGATTTTGCGGAGTATCCATCGCCTCGATCCGGCCTTTGTTGATGATGATCACCCTCGAGCAAAGCATCTCCACCTCGGGGAGAATATGGGTGGAGAGCAGGATCGTGTGGTGGCGGCGGAGGTTGCGGATGAGGTCGCGGACGAGGCGGATTTGGTTCGGATCAAGTCCGATGGTGGGTTCATCAAGGATGAGGAGGTCCGGTTCGTGAATCATCGCGTCGGCCAGTCCCACGCGTTGCCGGAAGCCCTTCGAGAGTCGCCCGATGATTTTTTTTCCGACCTCATCGAGGCCGCACATCTCGAGAACATCGCCCACGCGCTCGGTGAGGCGGCGTTGGGGGACACCTTTCAGTCCTCCGCGATAGCGGAGAAATTCACCAACGCGCATGTCGAGGTAGAGCGGGACATTTTCCGGCAGGTAGCCGATATGCTCGCGCGCCTTGAGCGATTGGGAAAAAACATCGAAGCCCGCGACGCTGGCCCGGCCGGAGGTGGGGGGCAGATAGCCTGCGAGCATCCGCATCGTGGTGGATTTGCCGGCGCCATTCGGGCCCAGGAATCCCACGATCTCGCCCTTCTCCACGGTAAAGTCGATCCCATCCACTGCGGTGACGGCACCGAAGCGTTTGGTGAGTTGTTCGACCTTGACCATGAAGCCGCCAACCTTAACGCCCGTGTCCTCCGGGTTGGAAGAAAAACACTCCCGGCGAGTCCAGAAAAAACACTCCCGCACCAGACTTTCTCTTGCAAAATCAAGCTCCGCCATTAGCGTCCCCCCGCGTATGGCGCCTTCGTCTAGGGGTTAGGACACAGCCCTCTCAAGGCTGGTGCACGGGTTCGAATCCCGTAGGCGCTGCCATTTTTATTTTCCAAAAAAGCCCAGCAAACCCCGATAAAACCTAGTTCTGCGGGCTAGGCTCTGAAAATAGCGTGTTCTCATTAGTTTTAAAAATCGTCCTTGGTTTGTCACGAAATGTCACGAAAAGCACCAGGGTTTGCAGCACGGATTGCAGGTCTTTGAAGGGGGCGTTTGGAATTTTTTCTGCCCGTAACACGAGAGGTCTCCATAGCCAAGGTCATCGGCGAGGATGTAGATGACATTAGGCTTCGACGCGGGGGTCGCAGCCTCCGCTCCGATGGCCAAGAGCGGTGAAAGGAGGAGTGGGAGAGCGGAGGTGAGCTTCACTGCGCCTTCTTGCGGAGATCGTCGCGGTTCAATGTCCAGACGACGTCATTGGCCAGCATGTCGAGGTAGCGGTCGTCGGTCTGATCCATGTAGTGAGGAGAGCGATACCGGGGTCCCGTCCAGAAGGTCTTGGGTGTCGCTCGGCGTGCGGCCAGCGAGAGCAGAAATCGGTGAATCATCGAATGTCAGCAGGTTTAAAAATACAAAGCATGATCTCAAACATCATGAAAATGACACTCGGCGGCGTGTAAGTAAACGACATGCAGTAGCGGGGGCTTTACTTTTCCAGCGGCAATTCCAGTGCCTGCCCCTGCGCCAGAAGGCGCTCCTTGAGTTTCGGGTAGGGCACCTCTTGAACCCGGGTTCCCTCCTTTGCCGCCAAGGCCGCAGCCACTCCGGCGCCTTGGCCGATCACCATCCAGGCCCCTTCGATCCTGAGCGAGGACATCGCCACATGGGTGCTCGAGAGAGCGGTGGGAACGAGCAGGTTGTCGCACTGTTCAGGGCGGGGAAGAATCGAGCGGTAGGGGACATGGTAGGCGTAACCACGCGGAGTTCCCTTGGGTTTGACGGGGTAGATCGTGCCCTCATTAATGACTCCCCCGTCCTTCAGAGCAATACGCTGGCAGTCGTGCGAGTCGATAGGGAACGACGAGATGGCGATGGCGTCATCCTTTTGGGGCTCATCGATGATATCCTTTTGGCTGATGACATGGAGTCCCTTGAGGCGCCTGGCCTCGCGGACATACAGCGCCGGGGAGAAATGGTCGTATTCGGGGAACTCGTCTTTGCAAAAGCCCCACTTGGCGTAGCGATCTCGAAGATGTTTGGGAATGGCGGGATCGTTTTTAAGAAAATGGATGAATTCCAAAGTATATTGTTTATGGGCTTCCCAGATTGCTTTCCGGCCAGCCTCATCCGCCTCATGCCATGCATTGCCGCCTCCGATGAGTCCGAGTGAGAACTGACGGTTGATCGAGTTGTTCCCATCGAATTTCTGTCCAGGTAGGGGATACGGATCGAAGCCGATCATATTCGGATCGCCACCGGATTTGAGATAGCGGCGAATGATTTCGAAGCGTGCAGGATCGTAGTTGTCGGGTTCGATCATCGGCACCTTGTTGTTCGGGTTCTGGGTAAGGCACAACCGGAAGCTGTAGGTCATGAGATTTTTGTCGCCCGTTGCGTCGGGGCCACCATCGGCGGTTGTCACCAGGGGTAACAAGTTCCCTTGGTCATCGAATCCGCTGATCTCCATCTTTTTCTTCGGGTATTGCTTTCCGGCCAGCGATTCGCCGAATTCCTCGCGGCCTTCGCGGTCGGCGCGCCAATCGACTCCGGCGGCGGCCATGAGGTCTCCTTCATAAGTGCCATCAACAAAGACCTTGGCCGAGAAGGTGCCGTTCTTGGTCACGAGAGAAGTGATTCGGGGGCCATCCTTGGTGACCGATTGCAGATAACGCTCCGTAAGGACTTTCACCCCCGCCTCGTCGAGCATCTGCTTCGTCACGCGCATCGCGACATGGGGCTCGTAGGTCCATGCCGCTTGGTTTTTGAGGGCGGGGTCGAAGGGGGCCTTCAGTCCACGATCGGTGTAGTCTTTTGCCACCCGTGTGTGCCATTCATCGAATAGCCCCATGAGGGTTTTGCGGTGCATTTGATTCGAGTCGCTGAAGCTGAGGCCGCCGGTATTCAGTCCGCCGATGTGGTTGGTTGGCTCGATGAGAAGGACAGACGCCCCCTCGCGCGCGGCGGCAATCGCGGCACACACACCGCTGGGCGTGGAGCCATAGACAATGACATCGGCGGAATCGGTTGGCGTTCCGGTCGCTGGTCCGGCGAAGGAGTGGATGGGCAGGGACAGTGAAAGGAGCACGAGTGTGACCATCCGACATAGGGTTGACGGCTTAAACCCGAAAACGGCGATTCCTGTAGCGGAACGCGGAACGCGTTTCGATATCGCTGGAATCGGGTTAAAAAATCGGATCATGCCCCTGCCCTGCTTCCAGTTTTGTTTGTGTGGATCCGATTGATTCGCCGCGAAGGGTTGAAAGCCCTAAAGGGGCCTTCTTGCGGAGATCGTCGCGGTTCAGTGTCCAGACGACGCCATTGGCCAGCATGTCGAGGTAGCGGTCGTCGGCGACCGTTTCATTGAAATGGCCGAGGGAGGTCGACCAGATGCGAACATTTTTTGGGCCGTATTCGTGGACCCAGACGATCGGATGGTCGTCGACTTTCTCGGTGCCGTCCTTGTCGCGGACTTTCTGGGAACCATGCGCGAGGACTGTCGATCCGGGCATGACCTGCACGACATGGTAGAGCTCTTCATTTCCTGTATTCCAATCCTTGAGGCCTGCATTCGCCGGGTGGTTGGCGTTTGTGAAGCGGACCGAGAGCGGGACATGCGGGCCGTGGCGGAAACTTTGCAACCCAAGGTATTTGAACCATGCGGCGTTTGCGGCCTCCGGGTCCACCGGGTTTTGGAAATCCCCGAAGCGATAGCTGTGCATGGCGCAGTGGAGATTGATGCCAGGAATGCCGTTTTGGTGGGGCGTGATGATGCCATGGATCACTTCCGGGTCATCGATGGCCGCTGCGCACTCGTCGTGGATGACCAAGTCGTAGCCCTTGGCGTAGTCGGGGTTCCCGTGGGTCGGGAGCGGGGGCTTCGGGCTTTTGTCGGACGAGTGGATCTGGGTGACTTCGATATTCAGACGCTTTTCCAGGCCATTTTTGATGATGTCCTTCTGGGCTTCGTAATCGTGGCAACAGCCTCCGGTGACGAGGAGGACTTTCGCGGGAGGCGGGGCGGTTTGAGCTATTGCGAAACTAGCGGCCATGATGCTTATCGAGCAGAGGATTGTTTTTTTAATGTTCATAGACGGGTGCTTGGGCTCAGGCTTTTTTTCCCCAAGGTTCTCCAGGGAGAGGAGGGGTTTCCGCCGGCAACACCACAGTGCCTGCTTCAAAATCCAGCGCTGTTGGGCTGAGTTGCAGTGCATAGAAGGGAGACTTGGTGTTTTCCGTCATATCGCTCCAGCGAACGACTTGGCCGGTGTAGGCGGAGATGCGCGCGCCGATCGCTGACAGGGTCGCATCAGCACCTTGCTTAATGGTGTTGAGGGGCTTCCCGGCGAGGACGCCCCTGATGAATTCGACATGTTCTTGGGTGTAGGGATCGGCGCTGTCGAGTTTCGGTTCCTGGATCGCAACCTCCTTGCCGATGAGGCGACCGTTTCCGTTCACCTCGCCTTCAGTGCCACGAAAGAATTCTCCAATACGATTGTAGGTCCCGCCGATTTGGCGGCACATGCTTTGGATATGGACCCCATTTCCATAATCCAAATCGCAGTTGAAGAAGTCATATTGGTTGCCGGTGACACGGCGGGCTCGTCCTCCCATGCCGAGGAATGCGACCGGGTTGCGGCCGATAAACCAGTTGGCCACATCAATGTTGTGCATGTGTTGCTCGACGATGTGGTCGCCGGAGAGTTCCGTGAAATTGAGCCAATTGCGAAGCATGTAGTCGGCATCGCTCCACCCTGCCTGTCGGTCACGAACCCATGGGACACGGCTGTTCCATTGGACGACGCCGCCGAGGATCGGGCCGATCGCCCCCGCATCGATCTTGGCTTTGTTGATCAGATAAATCTTTTCGTAGCGGCGCTGTGTGCCAACGACGGCCGCGAGACCTTTTTGCTTCGCCACTTCACCTGAGGCGATGATGGCGCGGGCGCCAACGGGATCCACAGCCAGAGGTTTCTCGAGGAAGCAATGTTTGCCCGCTTTCACCATGGCGTCGAAGTGGATCGGGCGGAAGTTCGGCGGCGTGGCCAGGATGATGAATTCCGCATCCGAAGCCGCGGCTTTCTTGTAGGAATCGACTCCCACGAGGCAGATCGAGGGATCGAGTTTTTGGCCCGCTGCCATACCCTGCGCTTTGTCTTGGAAGACATCGCAGAGCGCCACGACCTCGACTTGATGTCCCAAAATCATTGCCGCGTCCTTGAAGTTGCTGAGAGCGCCCCTGCTCCTGCCGCCGCAACCGATCACCGCAACCTTGAGTGTCTTTCCGGGCGCGGGGGTTTGTGCTTTGGAGGAGAGAATGCCGAAGGCTCCGATGCTTGCGGCGGTGAGTGCTGTGTCGCGCAAAAATTTCCGGCGTGTCAGCGAGGAGGATGTGGGTTGGATGATGTTATGAGGCGTGTTGTTCTGCATGATAAAAACTTCCTTTCGTGTTCGTTATAAATTACCTAGATCTACTAAGCTCTTGGGTTCAAGCGTCCATGATCCAGCCGGATCGGTAAGGCTTGGTCAGGAAGGCGTTTGCGGCGTCGTTGTTGGTGATGCGGCCGTTGGAGCCGTCGTAAGTGAGTTCTGAACCAGCGCGGAAGGCGGCGAGGCCGAGGGCTAGCGTTTCGATCATATTGGAGCCATAATCGAAGTTGCAGGAGGTGTTCGCGGGATTCCCATTTTTGCAGGCCTCGGTCCACTCTCCGAAAAAACTCGGAATGAGTGGGGTGGCATCGACCTTCGCCTTTGGGGTGAAGTAGCTCAAATCGGCATTTTTCCCGTAGGGGAGGAGCACCCTGTTGTCGAAATCAGCCAGTAGGAAGCCTTGGTCGCCCTTGAAAAGAGCGCCATTTCTGAATTTCTCGAGATCAATCCACTCGGCTGGGACGGTTGGTTGCTTGCCTCCCTGATGCCAAACAACACGCACCTCGTCGCGCCAGGAATTGGCCGGAACTGTAAACATGGCGCTGAGCTCCAGTGGAGTGATGGCGGGGTTGTAGGCTTCGCTCGAGACCGCTTTAATTTTGGAAGGAAGCGAGGCGTCCAGCGCGTTCCAAGCGATATCAAACACGTGGCTCCCCCAATCGCCGGCGTAGCCCATGCCGAAGTCCCAGTATTTATTGTATGCTTGGCATCCAAGACCGGGTTTTTGGCTGTATTTGAAATATTCGGGGTTGTAGGGATGATCTGGAGAAGGGCCGAGCCATAGATCATAGTTGAGATGTGCCGGAGGAGAGCCGTCAGCAGGAGCGTAACCGGAGGGAACGGCCCAGCGAGAAGTTCCCCATGCGTGCACTTCTTTAAGATTACCAACGGCACCCGATTGAATCATGTCGCGCACGCGGGTGACATTTGGGAAAGCATGGCGGAAGGTGCCTGCTTGAGTCGCGAGCTTGGATTTGTTTTCCAGGTATTTTTTACGAATCGTGCGGGCCTCATTGACCGTGATCGCAAGCGGTTTCTCCATGAAGACGTGGAGGCCGCGGTTCAGCGCCCAGCAGGTGATGAAGGCATGGGTGTGATCAGGCGTGCAGCAAATGATGGCATCGAGCCCCTTGTGATCGAGGCACTTTCTCCAGTCCTCATAGGTCGCCGCGCCCGGGAACTCGGCAAGCCCCTTGGCGAGGTTGTTTTTGTCGACATCGCAAATGGCAACGATGTTTTCATGCTTGAGCCAATTGTAGTGCTGGCTGGCACGGCCCCATGCACCAATCATGGCGATGTTCAGTCGGTTGTTGGGAGCATCCGCTCCGAAAAGCCGGGTGCGGGGAAGAAACATCAAGCCGGCACCTGTGGCAGCGGCTCCGGCAAGGAATTTGCGGCGGGAAACAGTATTCACTAGGGTGTTGGACTGAGTGGTCCGGGGTTTGTTCATCGTTTTTTTCGAGGGATGTGACTGGAGGTTTAGTTTTTGATGTCCTGATTCAGCTTCATGTCGGTCTCCGTGGGGGGGCGCGATGGGATGCCGCCTGCGGGAACATTCGCTCCGGTGGTCCAGTAGAGAGCGTTCAGCACGAGTTTGCGGAAGTCGTCCTGTTGCCAGTTCTGGTGGAAATGGCCGCCGGTGAAACCGAATCCGCGACCGCCATTCGGGCGCTCGTAGGCCCAAGCGAGAATCTGGGGTTCGCCCGCCTCGACAGCGGCTTGAACGGTGGGATTCGTGCCGCGACTGCCGGTGCGGTTCAGGGTTTCGACAGGTGGCTTGGCCGAGAGGATCGCGGTGGTGTTTTCAAACTTCGGGCGGAAGCGCATGTGGTAATACCACTCGTCCTTGATCTCGAAGGGCTTCACGCCTTGGGCGATCGGATGGTCGGGAAGCGGCTCCAGAACGGGAGACCAAGTGGGATTCACCGACCAGCCGTCCTCGAAATACCCGCCGATCCAATCCAGGAATTGGCTGCCGAGTTCGGACTTCTCGACCTCGACCCCGAAGTGCAGGCAGGCGACTCCGACCCCCTGATCGACGAGGGCTTGGATTTTGTCCTGGTGCGCCTTCGCCATGTGCCCCCGGTATCCGTCGCAATACATGACCACCGTGTCGGGCTTGTCGTAGCCGACCCATGGCTGCGGCCATTCCCCATCGGTCGTGACCGAGGCGGTGACATCCTCGCCGCTTTCATTGAGGCAGCGGGCGAGCAGGTGGCAGCCGGCCTTGTGCTCGTGCTGGCCGGGGCCGTGACTGCGCCGCCCGGCGAGGAAGAGGACTTTCTTTTTGTCGCCGGGTTGGAGTTCGCGCAGTTGGATATTCCGGAAGCGGACTTCCATTGGAGCCCCTTGGTGGAGTTGCAGCGCGATCAGGCCGGACTTCGGAGCGTTCGGGCCGTTCATCGTGTATTCGGCGGTGATGACGCCATTGATCAACTGGATGACTTGGTTGCCGGAGGCGATGATGCGGTATTCGTTCCAGCCATCCTTGAGGTGAGAGAGGATTTCCGCCGGATCCCCGACGCTGGCCACCACGGTGCGCTCCTTGGGATTGTCTCCGACAACAACCTTCTCGCCTCGGGTGGCGATGAGGCCCTTGTCGGCGTGGTAAGCCGCGCCGGTCCATTTGTTGTCGGCGGAGATATCGGCTTGCGGGCCCGAGACAGTGTGCGGTGAGCCAACCACCGGTTGGCTGCGGAATTGAATGCCGCTGTTGTTTCCTTTGATCAAAAACTCGGCGCTCAGCTCGAAGTCGGCGGGTTGGGCTTCCTTCCAGAGCAGGCAGGTATTTTGGGTGAGGGGATTTTCGGCGGTGGAGCGTCCGACGATGGCCCCGTCCTCGACCGACCAGAATTTCGGATCGCCCTCCCAGCCGGTGAGCGATTTTCCATCAAAGAGTGGGGTGAATTTTTCCGAGGCGGAGGCGGATAGGGCCGACATGGCGAGAAGGAAGGTGAGAAGGAGTTTCATTGGGATGAGATGGAATTCCAGGTGTTGCGGAGAAAGCGCAGGCCTTCGCGCGAGACTTGCTCGGCGGTGTCATAGCGCTGGATCCAGATCGATGCGGCTCGGGCGATGGTGGTGTTGTCCATGGGGAAGGTCTCGATCGCCATGTCGCCGGAGTATTGGATCTCACGGAGCGCTTGGAACACGCCGACCCAATCGACTTGATCGCGGCCGGGGATGCCGCGGTGGTTGGCGCTGGCATGCACATGGCCGATCAGCGCGCCGGCCTCGCGAACCGCAGTGGCCGAGTGGTCCTCCTCGATGTGCATGTGAAAGGTGTCGGCATGGATTTTCAACGCCGGGCTACCGACCGCCTCGATCATGCGGCGGGCTTGCGCGAGGGTATTCATGAAATCCGTCTCGAAGCGGTTCAGGGGCTCGATCGCGATGGTCACACCGGCTTTTTCCGCCTCCCCGCTCAGGGTGCGGAGGTGACCGGCTACGAGATTGAATTGCGCCCGCTTCTCGTCCTCGGTGTGGAGATGGCAGCGGCCGACACTCGAGTAAAACGGGCCAGCGACGGTTTTTGACCCAAGCGCTGCCGCGAGATCGATCAGTCGACGCGTGTAGTCCAGACACGATTGCTGCTGGGCGGTATCGCCACGGAGGTCATGCTGCGGCGGGAACATGCCGCAGACGGGGTTGTTCTTCATGCCGGCATCAGAAAGTGCCCTGCGGAGAGCGGGAACATCCAACTCCCCGGGATGCAGCACCGCCAACTCGACAAAATCGGCTCCCCAGCCTTTGAAAACCTCGATCCAAGGAATGTCGGTATTGGAAAAACTGGAGGAAACGAGGAAGGAGTTTAGACCAAATCTCATTGTTTCAATGATAGGGTATTTACTTTAGGGCTTGCTATCATCATTTCGCCATTTTTGTGAAGAATATCGGCATGCCGGACCGGTTTTGTATCAGTTGCTCATTTTTGTGGAGCAATTCGGCGATGATATATTTTAAAAAAAATTTATCATGTTTGTTTGGATGCACTTGAATTTAAAATGGAAATTTTAGCATCCGTCGCTCTCGGCGTGGATCCCCAGATCAGTGTTGCCAATCGCCGGATATGGATTTTTGGTATGGCGCACCTTGAAAAAAACTCGGCCCATCGCCCAGCATCTACAACTTCAGCGCAAGTTTTTTGACCACATAGCAAACTTGGACGTATTTCTCACGATCTTGCGCTCGCTCGGGGGTGTTTGTTTTTTTATGAAAGACAAGGAGGGCCGATTCATGGGGGGGAATCCGGCTCAGCTTGCAAAATTGGGGGTCGCCAGTGAGACAGAGTTGGTCGGCAAGTCGGACACGGATTTTTTTCCCACGAACCTGATCCTCCAATACCGCAAGGATGACATCCAGGTCATGAAGACCGGCAAGGCGGTGCTGAACCAGGTGGAGCCGGTTTCGAACCCCGACGGGAGCATCAGTTGGCATATCACGAGCAAATACCCCCTGCGCAACGCCAAGGGGGAAAGCATCGGCATTATGGGAATCATGAAGGACTTCGACCGTGCCGCGCTCTCCTGGAATCTCCAGCGGCCTTTCCTCAAGGTCATGGATTATATCGATACGCACTACAGCGAAGAAATTCTCGTGAAAGATCTCGCGGTGGCTGCCGGGTTGTCGATGAGCCAATTCGAGCGCCGGTTCACTTCCATCTTCGGCCAAACCCCGTCGCGATTTCTTGTGCGATACCGTCTGACCAAGGCCAGTCATTTGCTGGCAAATTCCGACATGACGCTGGGTTCGGTAGCCTTGGAATGCGGGTTCTGCGACCACAGCCATTTTTCGCGCTCGTTCACGGCGATGTTTGGAGTTGCTCCGGGTGAATACCGCCGAAACCTCCGCTGAGTTCCGCCCATTCCCAAGATCACGATCAACATGGACCATGAAATTTCGCACTCACACGGCCTGTCAAATTCTTGTGGTGGCACCGTTAAATGCCGCGGAAGCGGTTTATTCTCCAGAAGTTGGCGAGGGCGGGGCCCGCAATTCCTATTGAATTTTATGGTTTGCGGCTTCATCTCCATGGGCCAATGATGCCCCCTCAGTTGGGTCATTATGATATGCATTTTAAAATACAATTATCTAATAATCATATAAATAAAAAATGAAAAAACCATCCTGCCCCTGCTATCCACGGCCCTCGCCATCGGCCTGTCGACAGCCGCTTTTGCCGAGGACATGAGCCAACACATTCTCACCCCTCCGCCTTCACCGGAACCACGGATCAACGGGGCGAAGGTGTTCGGCGTTCGGCCGGGCAATCCCTTTTTCTTTAAAGTGCCCGCCACCGGCAAAGGTCCTCTGAATTACTCCCAATCCCTTTGTGAAATGATCAAACCATCAATTTTTCGCCTGACCTCGCTGGCGTTCAGTTTGGGCAAGGTTTCCGCCGGAGATTCACACGATCCATCCCGATGGCACTGCTGTCCGCGAAACGACCATGCATAGCACGAAGCCGAAGGATTTTGCCGAGTGGCATGCCAATCTCCAGGGCGAGTCCCGCGATTATTCGTGGCGCTCGCGGCCGGATTTTCCCGCACCACAAGACTGGCGGCATCCTGAATAACAACTATTATATTACTACAATATAGTGCTTAATAAATTATTATACACCCTCCTGCCGCTTGCTTTTCTGCCATCGATCTGCGAGGGACAGCACACCGAAACCGACCTGAAATCCTTTCTCCCCGATACGGAGGATTACTCGTCTCAATGGTGGCGGCACGGACACCCCGGAGTGCTCAAACATCAACTCTGGGAAAAGTCCATACGAACAGGATCCTATGGGATGATTTTCAACACCAAGACCCTGTCCATTCCTCACCTTGGCCCGGTCAAAGAAGGCTCGGCCCTGGGATCGCTGCCGCCGGCCAATTTGGAACTCACACTCGTTGTGAACGGGAAAACCTACCGCGCCGCCGGTTCCCAAAATCCAACCGCTTTCACTGGGCCACGCCTCATCGAAGCCGGCATCTTCTTCCAACGCTTCGATGTCACCGACCTCATTTTCAAGGCCGATGACGGCAGCGAACTCAATCAGGAATCGCGGCTGGAATGCTCTGCTTGGAGCGACCGCCTCGGATTCAAGCTCGCAGTGCGACCGGGCATCATTCCCATACGGGACGGCGAGGCGGCCTTCGGCATCGTCGATGGAGGATTCGGCCTCACCCCGGGCAAGCGGTTCGATATTTCCGCCGAGGAATTCACGATGCCTGAGCAATTCACCCTCTCGCTCTGGGTTTTTGTTCCCCTCGAGTCCACCCCCAACAAGAACAATCCTTGGGTGGTCTGCTCGCACGGCAATGAGGCGAAAGACGGGCACTTCGGCATCTCGATCACCCACGAAGGGAAACCCGGCGCCTCGCTGAACATCGGAGGCGGAAAACACTTCAGCATTCCCCCCGGCAATGAGCGGTTGCGACTCAACCAGTGGAACCATCTGGCCATCTCCTACGATGCCGACCAATTCAAACTGTATGCAAACGGAGCCCTCGCGGGAGAAACAAAAATCGGCCTCGGGAGGAACGCCAAGCCAGGCGCCATCGCCTTCGGCGACCGTCAGGACATCAAAGCCCCGGGAAATCTTGGCTACCGGTTTCTTGGTGCGATCGACGAGATTCAGGCCCACAACCGCGCCCTGACCCATGCTCAAATCCAACAATTGGCTCGCCCCCGCGCTCCCCGACAAAATCAACTCGTTCCTTTGAAACAATGGACATTCCGGCCAGACGGAGAATCCTTCATGTCCCCCCGATTCGAGAAGTGGAACTCCGCCAGCATGCGACTTTCCCTTGATTCCGGTGGAAAGAAACAGCAAGCCGACTGGCAACTTCCCGCGGGAACGACATGGACTGGCCCAGACTGGAACAGCGTCTCGATCGCCGTCGATCCCGTCAATTGCGACCCCGCACCGGGAGCGGCCGGGCTGACAATCACTGCCAGCGCACTCCCGGGCAACGCCCCCTGCCCGGTCTTGTTCGATCAGGATACCGGTTGGTTCATGGTGGACTTGAACAACTGCGAACCGATACCTCCCGCCGGTCAACAGAACCCGACCAATGACGCCATGGAGCGCATCAAATTCCGCATCGAAAATACCAGCGACAAGGACCGCAATGCACGGCTGATGTTTGATAAAAAAGCATTCAAACAGCGGATCGGTAGCACAATCACCGGGGTCTCGGCGATTATCTGCGACGAACATGGCAACCCCACCGGCGCGCCTGTTCAATCGAGCAAGAACTGGCACTTCCACCCCAAGGGCGGCGTGTATTCGGGGCATTGGTTCCACGGCATCAGCCAACTTCGCATCCCGGCAGGCAAGGCGATCGACCTGGAACTTCGACTCGTCTACGGGCATTGGGGCAAGCTCCCCGCCGCTTCCCACGCCCAACTCAGCCTGATCGGCTGGTCAGGCAACAGCCTCTGGGAACAAAGCGCGCTCGGTTCATGGGGTGAGAGCATTTGCTACGATCCGGAACAGGCGCAGGCCTCCTGCACCATCACCGATGTGCGCCCAATGATGGTGACGGGAAAGAAGAACGACTCGCGATGGAATTGGACACACAACCATGGCGGCGGCGATTTCTTCCGCTTCTTCGATCCCGCTGGAAACCGCCTTCCCCACTCGAGAGTCAAAGCGGTGACGCAAAAGTCCGGTCCCTGCCTGACCAGCGCATGCTACACCGGCGAAATTCAAAAAACCGGAGTTTATTTTTCGGAAACTGTCTCCATCGCCCGGACAGACGACCTCGTCACAGGAACCTTCCGCATCCGCATGGATGCCACCAAGCCGGTGGACTTCTCCCGATTCGTCATTTTCCAAATCGGCGCGGACTCCTACACCTCCCTGCCCGAGAAAAAAATCGCCGTTGGCGACAAGAACGGTCTCGTCAAAGCTTGGGATGCACAGTGGGGTGGCAACGAATACAAAGGCGCCCCGATCGAGCTCCCCGGCACCGCCGCCTGGGTTTCCCTCTACGATCCGTTAATCCCCGAGGGTGATACCGGCGCCCGCGTCAACCGCGCAATCATCATCAGAAAATGGAAAGCCCGCCTTGGCGGAAAGGATGCCCCTCTTCTTGTGGCGGAGCATGGTCTTTCCACCCGGTGGAAAAAAACCTCCACGATCGACCTTGTTCCCCCTCCAGGCGTCACGCGCCTCGAACCCGGGGATTTTGTGGAAGCCACCATTGAGATGGCTTTGATCCCGGGCGATGCGGATCAATACTACGGCCCGAATCAGGAACTGCGATCCGCCCTGCAAGCCAACCCCAACAGCTGGAAACTCGCCCATCGCCAAGCTGCGGGCGGAGACCTGACCATCACCCCGGTTCATGGCACCCACACCGGCACCTACCCGGGCGTCTTTTTCTCCGCCGCGAACAACCGCGCCGAATTCACCCTGGAAGGCGGCGTCGGCTTTGTTCCGATCACCATCTCAAACCTCGACTCGCATGATGGCCACATACTCATGATCGATGGTCAGCCCCTTGATCAAAGCGTCCACGGGAATGATTTCTGGCAGACCAACTACAATCCGAAATCCCGGAACTGGAGCCGCACTTACAACATTCCATCCCAAGGAGGCGTCAAGCGCACGATCTCACTGGTCCCGAACAGCCCTCGGTCCGATCCGCTTTCAAGATGAGATGGAGTTGCGCCATCCTTTTTCGAATGGGGATCACTCCTTTTGAGAAAATCCGTGTCCCGGCAAGCTCTCCGTCTTCTAGGGCAGATCAGGGGTCAGTCTCACAAATTGAATTAAAATATTTTTATAAAATACTAATAAAAAACAGCAAGCGAATTAAAGCGGCATTAACAATGAAAAAAACCATCCTCACCGCCGGCGTGGTGATTGTCACACTCGGCCTTGCTTTTTCGGCTTCCTCTCCCGCCCATGCTGCCGCCGCCCCGTGGCAGGCTTCGTGGATCGGTATTTCCAAATCGTCGTCAGACGCTGAGCTTCCGGAGATTGTCGTGGCCAAGGCTCTTTACGGGGTCCGTGGCGACCCGACCAAGCAAGTCGATCTGACGGCGAGCATCCGGCAAAACATGGCGGACGGAAACTTCACCCTGCGTGCCGACAACGCGACAGCCGGACGCGACCCTGCTCATGGAGCTGAGAAGATCCTCGAATTGGATTACACGATCAATGGCCGCCCCGTCCGGCAATCGCTGAAAGAGAACACCACGATTGACTTGGTGACAGGTCAGATGGCCACGAACCAAAATAAGCAACAGGCCGATAAGCCACCCGTCGGTTCCAACCAGTGGATTTGCTACCGCAAAACGATC
>CALFPA010000122.1 GCA_937919825.1 uncultured Spartobacteria bacterium
ACAGAGAGCACAGAGTTGGAAGCACGGGCACGCTTGTCAGGCCAAGCTGGCGATGCATTTTCAGTTCCCTTCACAAGCGAGCTTGCGCGGGATTCTGAAACCCCATCGTGCACTCGCTTTGCGTATGCCTCTACTTCTTCTTCTTTGTGCGACACCAGCAATATGGTGCATGCTATTAGTTCGCATGAACTTGTTGGTCCGTATTTTTTGTCATCGAATCGGTTTGTTGAGCGGAAAAATTTGAAGGGATTGATTCGGGCCTATGTAAGATATGTGGAAAGCTTTCAAGGAGGAATAAAGGTTTGGCCTTTGGTCTTGCTGGGTGATGGCGAGTTGAGGTGTGATTTGGAAACGCTGTGCGTCGATCTCGGATTGCAATTTGCAAACAGCAAACAGGCGGAAAACTTAAAACGTAATTCTTACAAACTTAAAACTCCCACCTCAGGCGGGCTGGTGGTCTTTACGGGATTTCGACAGATCGAGGAGTTGCCGGCTTTTTACGCAGGAGCGGGTGCATTTGTTCATCCCGCTTTGGAGGAGCCGTGGGGCTTGGTGATTAATGAGGCGATGGCGAGTGGGTTGCCGGTGCTGTCGAGTAGAAATGTTGGCGCGGCTGAGGAATTGGTTGTCAATGGGAAAACGGGTTATCTTTTTGATCCCATGAATATTGAAGAAATGGCAAATGCCATGTCGAAGGTGGCCGGCATGACTCAAGACGAGCGGTTGACCATGGGGCGTGCGGCTTTTGAAATGGTTGAACAAAAAGCTCCTGTGAAAGCTTTTGGCGAGGGTTTGGCGAAGTTGCTTATGGGAGAACTTTGAAATGAGGGTGTTGAGTGTTCTAGAGTCGGCTTCGCGGGTTGACGGGGGGATTTTCGAGGCGGAGTTGGCTCTGCAGAAGCAGTTGGTTCAGGTTTCTGGTGTCGAAGTGGATGTGGTGGCCTTGAGGGATGAATTTACGGATGCGGATGCACCAAGATGGTTGCCGCTGAAGCCCAAGGTGGGGGAGGTCATGGGACCGAGAGGTTTCGGATTTTCGCTGGGTTTGGGGGAAGCGATGAGTTCTAGTGTGGATGTAGGGTATTGTGCGGCGCTTTGGAAATATCCGGCGTGGGCGTTTCTCGATTGGCAAAAGCGAACCAGGAAGCCTGCCGTGGTGGCGCCTCACGGGTCGCTGGATGCGTGGGCTTTACAAAATTCCAAATGGAAAAAACGAATCGCGGCCGCTATTTTTAAAGACCGCCAACTTCGAAATGCAACCTGCTTCCGGGCGCTTTGCTCGGCGGAGGCGGATTCGATTCGGGCTTATGGGCTAAAGCAGCGAATTGAAATCGTGCCGAATGGGGTGGAGTTGGCGGAAAAATTAACCACAGAGGACACGGAGAGCACGGAGGGGAAGAAGAGGCTTTTGTTTTTGGGGAGGATTCATCCGAAGAAGGGGTTGGTTGGTGCGCTAAGAGCTTGGGCGGATATTCAAAATCCAAAATCCAAAATTCAGAATTCAAAACAGTGGCAGTTCGTGATTGCGGGCTGGGATCAGGGTGGGCATGAGGGGGAGTTGAGGGCGCTTTGCGGGGAATTGGGACTCAAAGTTTGTAGTTTTCAGGGTTCAGTTTTCAGTAGGGAAGAGGCAGATGTGGTTTTTCATGGGCCGGCGTTTGGGGAGGAGAAAGAGGCGTTATTGCGGAGTGCTGCGGCGTTTATTTTGCCGAGTTTGAGCGAGGGGTTGCCCATGTCGGTGCTTGAGGCTTGGGCTTATGGATTGCCGGTTGTGATGACGCCGGAATGTAATTTGCCGGAGGGCTTTGCTTCTCAAGCGGCTCTTGAAATTCGGAATGGGGGAATGGGGAATTGGAGCTGGGAGGGTTTGCGGTCGTTGCTGGATATGAGCGATTCCGATCGTATAGAGATGGGGCAGCGGGGTAGGAGGTTGGTGGAGGAGAAATTCACTTGGCCGAAGGTGGCGGCGCAGATGCATGAGCTTTTCCAGCAGCTTTTGGCGAAATAGCGGGAAAAAGCAAATTTTCAGGGCGAGAGCCGCACATGGGACCATGTGCGGTTTTTTTGTGTGTAAAGGAAGCGGTCGTGGAGGCGGTCGCCGCCGCCTTGCCAGAATTCGATGGTTTCGGGAATCACGCGGTAGCCGCCCCAGAAGTCGGGCTTCGGGATGTCGCCGTCGGCGAATTTGTTTTTTAAGTCTTCGAATTTCGCGAGAAGAACATTCCGCGAGGAGATGACTTGGCTTTGGTCCGAGACCCAGGCGCCGAGGCGGCTGCCGATGGGGCGGCTCATAAAATAAGCGAGCGATTCGGCCACGCTGATTTTTTCGACCGGGCCGGCGATCTCGATTTGGCGGGCAAGGGCGACCCAGGGGAATAGCAACGCGGCGCGCGGATTTTCGGCGACCTGCTGGGCTTTGCGGCTGCCGTAGTTTGTAAAAAAAACAAATCCTCGGTCGTCGTAAGCCTTCAGCAAAACGGTGCGGCAGGAAACTCGGCCGGAGCGATCGGCGGTGCCGAGGGTCATGGCATTTGGCTCGGGGATGCCGGATGCGCGGGCTTCATCGAACCACAGGCGAAATTGCGCGATCGGGTCGGATTTGAGGGATTCCTCGGTGAGCGGCTCGTGTTTGTAATCAACCCGGAGGCTGTGGATTTCGGAGTCAGAACTCATGGCACGAACTCGGTGAGGCGGCGGAGGTATTTATAGGAAAAAATTCCTGTCGAGTGGCCATCGCCCCATTTCGGCTGGATCGCATAGCCCCCGACGCCCTGCCATCCGGCGAGGTCGAAGCTCTTCTCGTTGTAGGTAACCGGTGGTCGAACGACATGGCCCATCACATCGGGCTCGCCGCCGCAGGCCGCGCAGGGGCAGTGGCGGCGGAGAAATTCGAGGGGGAGGTAAGTCTCGACCCCGTCGTTCCACGCAATGGCAAGTTCGGGTCCGATTTTTTGGATGGTGGAAGGTTGGAGGACGGGAGTCATGCGGCGGACTTGGTAATGTGCGGTGGCTTCAAATAAATCGGATCGGCGGGTCCGAATTGGTTCGGATGCCGCGCCAGAAAACGCGCATGGGGGGCTTCATAACAAGCCGAATCCAGCATGGGGCTCGTGGAAAAAACCGGAATCCCATTTGCGAGGTGTGCGGTGGCTTCTTTGGGCGGGAGCAAATCGATCGGGGTGACGAGGGCTCCCCCGCGAATATGGGCCAGAAACCACTGACCTGCCCGTGCGTCGCCGATCACAAAATACTCCGGAGCATCGTAGCCGATCACGGAGGGGATGCCTTTCAACACAGCTCCGCGAGCTTTGGCCAAGCCCCATGCGGCAGCGATCGAGGCGCGGAGACCGTTGTAGCTCCCCGGCCCGGTGCCCACGAGGACTTGCTCGAAATCATCGCATCGGCACACGGCCTCCTCGAGGGCGGCGAAAAATTCCACGCCGCGCCCACGGGGGTTTTCAAACTCCAACGAGAAAAAATGCCGGTCGCCGTCGGTGACCGCGATACTGCCTCGTCCGCTGGAGCATTCGATCGACAGGGTTTTCACGGCATCCTCCGGATTTTTCTGGCTTCGCCATCCAGCGAAAAAACAAATCTCCACGCGTTAGGCGGCAGGGCTTCTGGAAATTTATCACCCCACTCGAGGGCGGCGATGGTTGTCCCGGCGAGCAAATCGTCGAAGCCGAGCGCGGCGAGTTCGTCTGCGGAATCCAATCGATAGAGATCGAGGTGGACGAGGGGGAGACGCCCATCGGGATATTCGTGCACCAGCGTGAAAGTCGGGCTGGAAACCTCATCCGCTCTGCATCCTAGGCCTTCAGCGAGTCCTTTGACAAAAGTCGTTTTTCCCGCGCCAAGCGGACCTTCCAAACTCAAAACCTCGCCACCGCGCAGCAAACCAGCGAGTTGGCGTCCTGCTTCGTGCGTCTCGGCCACGGACCCGCAAACCCACTCCGTCGTCGGAATCTGATTTTCGAGGTGTGCGAATGCCATGTTGCAGTCAATTTAGTTCGCAGAATCCTGACATGACAATGCCTTCCCTCATTCCGCTCGCACGCCAAGGAATTGTTCTGGCCATTCTTCTTCTGCTCTCGGCCTGTAGCCAACCGGTCGAGACGATTCGTGAGATCGAGAGGAACCTCGAAATTTTTAAAGCTAGTCCCAACATGGTCACGCTCGAGGCGCTGGACAAATCCTTCGACAAAATCCAGACGCAGATCGACACCCTGCAAGCCAAGGGCGACACGGTGCAAGCGGATCTCTATCGCCGCCAAGCCTTCACTCTCCGCTACGAATACCGCGCCGTGCGCCGGGAATTCATCCGCTGGAGCAACGAGCAGCTCAGTAAGAAACCACAGCCCGTTCTAGATTAGATCCACCTTCGGGCTTGGGCGGAGTTGCTGCTCGATGGCGCGCAGGTTTTGATCCAGGGCGTCGAGACCAAAGCGGGAGATATTTTGGCGTGCTGCCTCGCGCATCGCCTCCAGTCGCTCAGGGTCTTCGTCGAGGGATTCCAGAGCTTTTGCCAGAGCGGTGGAATCCCGCGCCGGAACGATAAAACCGTCAATACCGTCGCGAACCACTTCGCCGCAATTCGGCGTGGTGATGACCGGAAGTCCGTGGGCCATGGCCTCGAGCTGGGTGAGTGCGAAGCCATCGGAAATCGTCGGCAAAACGAAAACATCGGCCTCGCGGTAAAACTCGCGCACCCGGTCGCGCGTTACGGCGCCGTGGAAGGTCACATTCGACGGCGCGGTGACGACATGCTCGTCGGCAATCGCGATCGGGCCAGCGATATCAAAATGGAAATGTTTCTTGTCCAGCTTCCGCGCGGCTTCGAGGAGGTATTGGATTCCTTTGCGGAGATTCACCTGCCCGAGATAGAGCACCCGGAGCGGTCCCTCAGCCCGGGGCGGACTCGCGCGCTCGATCTCTTCGGACTCGTAAGCGAGGGGGACAATGGCAATTTTATTGGACGGCACGCCGAGCTTCGCCAGCGCATTGAGGGTCCATTTCGAATTCACCATCACGACATCGGCGAGCGCCCACTCGGCCTTGCGCCAGGCCAAATACTCCTCCGGCACTCGCAGCGGTGCCTTCGCCCATCCGGGCCAAAGCTTCTCTTCCTCACGGACCATTTCGATCTCCACCTGCGAGGGATCCATTTGGCAAACGACAGTCGCCGCGCCTTGGTCCTTGGCCCATGCGGCCGCTTCGAGAAATCCTGTGTCGTAGCCGAAGAAGATCGTATTTTTCCAATCCTGCTCGTGGCGTTTCGCCATGGCCGCCCGCGTCTGGCGCCCGAACCAGCTGCCGATTTTAAGAAACTCCGAGTAGGGATCGCGGCGAGCGCCGAGTTTTCCGCGAAGTCCCGCCAGCAGCGCCGAAATGTTGAAGCCATAGACCTCGGCATCGCTCAAATCCTCGTGCTGGCGTGTGAGCAGGCGTTTGGCGCGGAAGAGACGCCAAGCGCCGGCTGACCAGTAGTCGGTAAAAACCGCCTCAAGCCGACCGGATCGGTGAAGAACGCGCGGGGTGGCGTAGTGCTCCCGGGCTCCGATCTGCGCGCAGATCCAGGAGGTGCTGGGAGCATGGACTTTGAAGCGTTGCCTTGGAATAGGGTCTTAAAAAATCAGCAAATGTCGAAAGCGGGAAATCAAAAAGAGGCGTGCGTATTTTTGTCGGCGATGATCAAAAGGCCGCGCAGGGTCAGGAGGGGATCGACTGTGTCGAAGATTGCAAGTTTTCCAGCGATGAGCTTCGCGTCTCCACCGGTCGCAACGACGACGGGTTTCTTTTTACGAAACGCCTCGGCGGTGATCTGCGAAAGGATTTCGCGGATCAGGCCGCGGTAGCCGTGGACCGCGCCGGCGAGCATGGCATCAATTGTGGAGCGGCCGACGGCGGATTTCGGCTCTTTCAATTTCACGAGCGGGAGCAGGGCGGTTTTTTCGTGGAGGTAATTCGTCATCGCATTCAGCCCAGGGGCGATCACTCCGCCGATGTAGGATCCCTCCGCCGACAGCACATCGAATGTCACCGCTGTGCCGAAATCCACCACGATGGCTGGAGCGCCATAAAGAACGGCACAGGCGGCGGCGTTGGCTAGCCGGTCGCCGCCGATGGAGGCGGGATTCGGGTAATCGATGCCAACGCCCAGATCGAGATGGGGTCCGATGAGGACGGCGTGGGGAAATGCCGTGAGAACAGCGGAGTTTTTGGCGGGAACAACGGAGGAGAGAAAAACGGAATCGAGTTTGGTTTTTCCATCAAGGGCGCGGAGGGTGGCCGGGCTCAGCTCTGGCGTTGGCATGCGATGAATGCGGCCGATGCGAGGCCCCGTTGCGATGGCTGCTTTGGTGAAGCTATTGCTGATGTCGATGAGAAGCGTGCGTTTCACAGGGTGCGTTCGGGTTTCGAGACCACGGCGGCGACGACCAGATCGCCAGTGACATTCAGAGTGGTGCGACACATATCGAGGAAGCGGTCGATGCCGAGAATGATCGCAATGGCATCGGCTGGAACGCCGATCGTGAGAAGGACGCCGACGACCAGAGGCAGCGAGCCACCGGGCACACCAGCTGTGCCGATGCCCGCCATCACGCACATGAGCGCGACGACGAGTTGCTGGCCGAGACTGAGATCCACTCCGAAAACCTGAGCAAGAAAAAGCACCGTGACGCCCTCGTAGAGAGCGGTGCCGTTTTGGTTCGCACTGGCGCCAACGGTCAGCACGAACCGCCCGATGCGCGGGGGAATACCGAGGTTTTGCTCCGCAACCCGCAACGACACAGGCAGTGTCGCGTTGCTCGAGGAGGTGCTGAAAGCCGTGACGATCGCTTCGCGGGACTGCTTAAGAAACTCCCATGGCGACCGGTTCGCAAAAAATCTTAAGGCCAGCGGATAGACGACGAATTGCTGCAAGCCGAGCCCCAGCAAAACCACGCCGACATAGGCCCCGAGTGTGGTGAATAAATCCAGCCCCAGCCTTGCTGCCACAGCGAATCCAAGGCAGGCGACGCCGAACGGGGCGAGCTTGAGAGCGAAGCCGATAATCGTCATGCACACCTCGAACATCCCCTCGAAAAACCCCTTCAGCACGGCGGTCTTTTCGGGTTTTGCCACAGCCATTGCCACGCCAACAAACAGGCTGAAGACCATCAGCGCGAGTAAGCCGCCGCCGGAGTTCTCGGGGTTGAAGGCGTTCACGGCCTCGGTGAGCGGGTTTTCCGGAATGAAATTCAGGAGCGTCGTGGAGATCGATTGGGGGCGGCTTCCACGCTCGATGCTTTTTTCCGAGGCACCGCCGTAGGAGGCGATGAGGGCTTCGCGTTTTTCCTCCGGCAGAGAGTGGCCTGGCTCAAGCAGGTTCACGAGCCCGAGGGCGATGCCGACCCCGGCGGCTGAGAGAAAAATGGTTGTCACCAGCGTGCGGATACCGATTCGTCCCAGCGTTCGGATGTCCCCCATTTCGAGGGTTCCCAGCACGATGGCCGAGAGGATCAGCGGAACGACGACCATGAAAATGATCCTCAAAAAAATGCGGCCTGCCGGTTGGATCACCTGATCGATCCACCAGTTCAGGGAGGGTTGCGAGGCTTCAGGCAGGAAGGCTCCTGCTGCGAGTCCCAACGCCAATCCAAAAACAAGACCGGCCAGAATGCGCGCGGCCTGAGAGCGGTTGTCCGCGCCGTCGGACATCGTCAGCGGGAGAGATCGCCCTGGTTCAGGAGTTTGAATCCTTCGCCTATCAGCACGGACGAGGCGCACTCGATGTCATCGAGATGGATCGCGAGGAGGGCGCGGCCTCGGGGGCGGACTAGAAGCGGGTAGCTGAAGTGGACATTCACCTCTGCCATGAGCAAGGCGGCGAGCACCCCGGAAAGATCGGCTGGACCCTCGGCGAATTCGACGACCATCAATTCGCACACGCTGTGAGGGATGTCGTGCTCGCGGAAAATCTCTTGGGTGCGATCAGGATCGCTCACGATCATGCGACTGATGGCAGTCTCCGAGGACTCGGAAATACTGAGCGCAAGGACGACGACATTATTTTCATCGAGTAGGCGAACGAGTTCGAGCAAGGCGCCGACTTTATTTTGAAGAAAAACGGAAAACTGCCTGACTTGGGGGGAGTTCAGCTTCTCGGTCGTGGCGGGCGTCATAGGATTTACTTGTAGGAATATACCACGCAGGTCTCGGCCTTGTCACCCTTGGTCAATTCGAGCCGGATGTAATAGCGATCGCTCCGCGTGGGAGAAATTCCGGCCGTGGCGGATGTCTCGTCCATCGATTCCTCGCTGCTGGTGGGATTTCCCAAGCGGTCGAAAATCGAAACACGAATCTGCGAGCCAGGCGTGAGATTTGCAGCGGAGAACGAGTAGTTGTTTCGCGTGAAGAGATGCAAGGCGATGAGAGCGGGTTTGTTTTTTTCCAAAGTGCCGGACCAAAAGCCATCGCGCCTGGCGTATCCGAGGGCTTTGTATCCGGAGGCCACCTCGAGTGCGCGGCTGCGGGAACTCGAGGAAGTGGCGCTCCAATCCAGCGGTGCGGGCTTGGTTTGTGGCGGTTCGGCTTGCTGGGCGAACGCCACGCCGGAAGCCAACAAGGAAAGGACAAGGGCGCGCGTCATGGCTTCGGTGGAGGCTGGGAGCTGGCGTTGAGGATAGCCGTTATCGTCACCGAGATATCCCGCACCGAGGTCTCGGAGAGCGGTTGGGAGGATTCTTGGGCCATGTGAGGCTGGAGAGTTTGGAGTCGAGAGAGGAAGGTTTGCGCCATCGGATTGGCTCGGGATTTCTCCGGCAAACCTTGGAGGCGATTAAGAAGATGGTTGAGAATCTCGGGTTGGACGAGCAGTTCGGAGGCTTTGGGGTTGGGAGTTTGGATGAGAAGATCGCAGGCGACTTCCATTTGCCGGACCCACGATCCGATCATGAGAAAAACAAGAAGATCGTAGTCATTTTGCTCCTGCATGGAGAGGCGAATGTCGTTTTGCATGGCATCCAATTCCTCGCGCAAAGTGAGCCAATCACCCTTCTCGGCGAGGTCGGAAATGTTCTGACCTCGGGCGAGGACATTTTGGCTGACATTGAGTTTTTTCGCGAGATTCAGGATGTCGCGCCCGTAATTTTTGGTGGCTTGGCCATCCTGCGCCTCGATGGCGATATGGCAGTCGGCAATCAGCACGCCGATCTGGAGGGCAAGGTGTTCGCGGAGGGGGGTGGCGACTGGCACCGTGGGGCGGATGAGTTTGGTCCAGTTTGGCTCGAAACGCTTATCCACCGCAGAAAAAAACTCCCCGGCGGATGGAAGCGAAAGCGTTTCCATAAATACGGCGGAGCGCATGTCTTCTTCATCGAGCGGGGAGAATCTGGCAAAAGCCAAACTCCCTGCGATAAAAGCCAGGAAGGCGAGGGCGATGGATACCCGCTTGATCACGCCAATAGAATAAGCCGCCGGGGGCGGGATTTCAAAGAGGGAAAGCCACCCGCTGCGGTTTTCCCCAGAAGGGCTGCGGGGGAAAACTACCTCAGAGGCCAATTTCCAAGATGGATCGGATTTTCGCTGCCACTTCCGCTTCTTGGTTTTCCGGGATCGATTGCTCCTCGGATCGAGCCGTCTCAACGGCCGCCAACCCGGCAGCTTGGCCGATGGCCAGGGAAGTTCCAATGACTCGAAGGGCTCCCTGGGCCACATAGGCAGAAGAAATACAGCGCCCGGCCATGAGGAGGTTTCCAATGTCTTTCGAAATAAGAGCACGAAGTGGAACGGCAGTGGGTCGCACGCGAGTCGGATCGAAAACGATCGATCTCAAAAGAGAGGGGTCGGCAAAGACAGGCCAGCCTGCCCGACACACGGCGTCGTCAAAATCCGGGGATGATTGAAAATCCGCATCGGTCAGGCGATGGCGGCCAGTGACGCGGCGACTTTCCCGTTCGCAAGCCTGAGCGGGAACCACGGTGACTTCGCATTTTTCAAACCCCCGTATGGTTGATCGCAAAAAGCCTCCGAGTTCGTTCGCTAGATTGCTGCTCAAAATCTGAAAGCGGGTCAGCGAGTCGGGGTTCAAGGCGCTGAAGTGATCGCCTTCCGCATCAAGTCCCAAGCAGGCGTCGGGGTTTTCATCCATTTGCACCAGGCGAATCACGGCGAGGCCGATCTGTGGGGTCAGGACGCCTTGACTGAGCGCCTTCACCAGATGCTCGGAAAAAATCCGTCGACCCTCCTCGTCGCTCGCATTCGCCTCATGGCCACGAATGGAAAAAATGAAGGCCCTGCGGCGGTTCGTGCAAGATTCGTGGCCCTCGAAGTCAGCCCCCGCGAGAAATGCCAACTCCGCCTCGCGGGTGGTATCGAGAAAAGCGCGTGCTCGAACCGGTTCCTCGCGGCCGGCTAGTTCCACGCTTTCCACCCGAGACTCTGTGGCGTTTACCGAGCTAAGTCGGGTTTTAAGAGCGACGGTCAGATTTTTTTCGCGTTGGCACAAATCCCAGCAGTGGCGCGCATACTGGATCGGGGATTGGAAAATCACATCGAAAGGCCCGACGCGTTTCGGGGCCGTGCCCGTGCCGGAGCTCACGAGATGTTCGGCGAATTCTAAGGCCAATCCACCATTAGCTGGCCGAGGGATCATGTCCTGACTCGTGACATACATGCCCGCGAGGCTGTGAACAAATGTGTTCGCCGAAAATCCGCCGATCGTTTCCGCCGAACTGAATAGAAGGGTCTTCGCGCCCGCTCGCGCCGAGGCAATGGCAGCCGCGAAGCCAGCCGGGCCCGAGCCGTCTACGATGACATCATATTCCGATTCGATTTGAGAGGGGTCGTTGGTTTCCAAAAAGGGAAGGGGGTTTAATTCAAAAGGTGGCGAAGTGTGATCCATGTTCGCGCAAATGGCAAACCGGCTCGGGTTTGATTTTTAGAAAATCAAAAAATCGCATCGCCGAGCATGGAGTTCTCACCGCTGGCAAAAAAGAAAAAGGGAGCCGGGGCCCAAGCCATGGCTCGGGCGGCGTCGTTGAAGATGTGTTTCGTCTTGCTGCCGAGTTGAACGAGGATCACCTCGCGTCCATTGAGTCGCCCGCTGGAAATGAGGCAGCGGCCGGCCGCATTGGTGTAGCCCGTCTTCATTCCGTTGAACGCGGCCGAGCGGCCGAGCAGAAAATTGGTCGCTTCGAGGACCGAAACGCGTCCGCTATTATGTCGGAATCGACATCCGCGCTTGAGCATCAACTTGCGGAGGACCGGGTTGCGGTAAGCGAAAAAAGCGACGCGAGCCATGTCTCGGGCGGTGGAATACTGCTGGGCAGGGAGGCCATTGCTGTTCGCAAAGTGGGAGGAATTGGCGCCGATCGCGCGCGCGGTGCTGTTCATTTTTTCTGCAAAGGCAGCTTCCGATCCACTGTGGTCGCGGGCGAGCGCGGCGCAGGCGTCGTTCATGCTTTTCACCATGACGGTTTCAAGAAGTTGGTGGCGAGGGTAGCGATCGCCGACCTTGAGGTTGAGCTTGGTTGGCTCCGCACGGGTTTCTGGTTCGGCGATTGTCACGATCTCATCGAGGTTTCCGGCGCGCGCGACAAGCAAGGCGGTAAGAAGTTTTTGGGTGCTGGCGACGGGGCGGCGAGCATCGGCGTTCTTTTGAAAAAGAACCTTACCGCTCCGCGCATCGATAAGAATGGCGGACTGCGCGAGGATTTCCGGGGCGTTTGCAGGCCAAACCTCGGGTGCGCCTGCTGGAGATTCGGCGATGCGTGGAGGCGCGGCTGCCAAGGTCCGCGTAGGCGCGGTGGGAGTCGTGGAACATGCGGCGGCGAGCACTGAAAAAATCAGGATGGACAGCAGACGGGGAAATCTCATGCGCGACACCGAAATCGAAAAAACCCCTCGCAGCAACGTGATTTTCAACGGCGAGCCCAGCGGAGCTTCGCCGAGGTCGAGCGGGGATTGGTGTGGCATTCGGTCGGGCTGGCCCGAATCACATCGCGGCTGATTTCGGAGTAATGGCCTTCGCGTTGTCCGGCTTGGAAGGACTTCTTGACTCGCCGATCTTCGCCGGAGTGAAAGGTGAGAATGGCCACTCGCCCGCCAAGTCGAAGGCTGAATGGCAGGGATCGCAGAAGCGCATCAAGCGCAGCAAATTCCTCGTTCACCTCGATGCGGACGGCTTGAAATACGCGCGCAACCGATTTTTTCACTTCCATTTCCGGACGCTGGGAAATGACCTTTGGAATCGCCTCGGCTAATTCCACGGTGGAGGAAAAGGTTCGGCCAGCCAGTGCTGGGGCGAGGATTTCGGCATGGGGTTCGTCGGAATTGTCGCGGAGGATTTCGGCGAGCTTTTCCGGTGCGATGCGTTCCAGCCATGTCGAAGCAGAAATCCCCTTGGCAGGGTTCATTCGCATATCGAGAGGCCCTGCGTGTTTGCTGGTGAAGCCGCGCGCGGGGTTGTCGAGTTGCATGGAGGACACCCCTAGGTCGGCAAGAATCATATCCGCGCCATCGGCTCCGATGGATGCTAGAGCGGCTTGGATGCCGGCGAAGTTGGTTTTTCTGACCACCAGCAAATCCTCGCCGAAGCCCTCGGCGCGCAGCCGTGACTCGGTGCGTGGCAGCTCGATCGGGTCCGCATCCAGCCCCAGGAGTCGGCCGGCGGGTTGGATGCGCTGGAGAATTTCTTGTGCGTGACCGCCGTGGCCAAGGGTGCAATCGACGGCCAGTTCGCCTGGCTTGGGATCGAGGGCGGCAAGGATTTCGCCAACCATGATCGGGACATGCGAGCCGGCTGGGGTTTTCCCCGATGCGAGAACCTTGGCAATCGTCTCGGGATGTTTTTCGGGATCAAGCTCCTTGTATTTCTCCTCGAACCGGCGCGGGTATTTTCCGGAGTAGCGCGGGCGGCGGCGGTGCGGGGTCGAGTCGCTCAAAGTTCGTTGTATTTGCGGTTCGAGCCGCGCGACTTCGACACCGGATACCGTTCCTCATTGCGGGCAAGCTTTGCGCGCATCGCCGCAGGGAGATCGATGTCACAATTCGATGCCATCTCAAAAAGCAGGATCGCCACATCGGCCATCTCGGAGGAGAGCTCCTCGCGACGCTCGATGACCCGCTGCCTCGACTGGGCCTCGTTTTGCCAGACAAAATGCTGAAGGAGTTCCCCCGCCTCGGCGACGATGGCGACGGCCATTTCCTTGGGTCCGTGGAATTGCTCCCAATCGCGAGCATCGCGAAAGTCGATGATCTCGCGCGTGAGGGTTTGGATGCTGTCGTTCATGCCGCGAGCATAGGCGGGGGCGCCACGGTGTGGAGTGTAAAGCAGCGATGACCGCCTGAGGATATGTGAATATGTGGGACTGACCCCCGGCGTGGAGTGGTTTAGCTTATACTAAGCGGGCGAGATCTTTAGGGAGGGGGCAAGTGAATATCATTTCTTTGCCGGTTATTGGGTGTGGAAATCGTAATGCGCTAGAGTGGAGGCCGAGGCGTTTGGCGGGGTTGCTTTTTGCGCCGTATTTTTTGTCTCCAATGATCGGACAACCGGCTTCGGCGAGCTGGACGCGAATCTGGTGGCGACGGCCGGTTTCCAAGGTCAACTCGACGAGTGATCGATTCGGTGTGGAGGCCAACACGCGAAAATGAGTCACGGCATGGCGGGTATTTTCACTGCGCGGCACGCTGAAAACTTTGTAGGGATTTGTCTCGTCGAGGTCGGACTCGAAAATGCCCGAGCGCTCGCGAAGGCGTCCTTCCACGATCGCCTCGTAGCGTTTTTCTGCCTCGTCCCAGTTGGATTGCAGGATTTCTTTGGACTCGGGAGTTTTTGCGAAAATCATGAGGCCCGAGGTTTCCTTGTCCAAGCGGTGCACGATCCATACCCGTGCGCGGGCCGTGGGATTTCCGCTGCGGACATGGTCCGTAAGTTGATGGTAGGCGGTTCTCTCCTGCTCGGCCTCGCTGGCGATACTGAGAAGATTCGGCGGCTTATCGATCACAATAATGTCTGCATCCTCAAAAAAAACGCGGATGCCGGAACCCACAACCGAGCGAGGCGAGGCATAGCGATCGTTCCGCACGGCGATAACATCCCCGGGGAGCAAAGGATGGTTGAATTGGGAGATGGGACGGCCGTTCACCGTGATCGCCTGAAATTTCAGCCAAGTGCGGATCTGCTTCTTTTTGAGGTCGGGCCAAGCTTCAAAACAATACGCCAGCAACTCGGCTGGGCTGGAAACTGTGGATGGCTTTGGCATCGCGGAGATCGTAGCAAAAGAATCGCACGCGCGCCATTTCCACGCCGTTTTTTAGTTCATTGCCGCCTGCTGGTTTTCTTGCAAGGTTCCGCGCCCAGCACATGAAATTTGCTCAAAAAATCCCCCTGCTTTCAATTTCTGCATGGGTCATTTGCTCCCTGCTAACCTCCGGGTGCGCCCAATACGCCAGCGTCTCCGAGCGGCGGCCGACTTTTCCCGCATCCCTAGCGGCCGACGGGGGTGGACTCGCCAAGCGCCTCAAGGCGGCTCTCCAAAAGCGCAAGAGCCATCCGACCGCTGGCCTCTCCAGCCTTCTGCTGGAAGCCCGCGCCGCCTCGCGCGAGTTGGCAACGAATCCCTCCAACTCCACCGCCCGCGACACCTACAATTTCTCCGTCGCCCGCATTGTTGATACGCTCCAGCAAGCCCGGCTCGCGCCATGGGAGGCTCCGCTCCGGATTCCCTCCTCGGACGGCGAGTTCGTCCTCACCGTTAAAAAAAATCCCCGCCCTGGCTGGAATCCCGCCCTCTACAAATTCGTGCCCGCCGACCAATTTGATGTCCACGGCAAGTATGTCCGCGAGCACTTGATCAAACCGGGCATCGGCGCGCCCATCGTCGCCATCGGCCGCGATAAAAACCGAGGCGCTGCCGAGACTTTTTCTCTTCCCCATATTTACTACGGCGTCACTGCGGTGATCCGCTTTCGAGGCTCTGTCGCCGAACTGGCCTTCGAAGACCCGCTCGCCACCGAGAAGATTTCATTCGAAGGCGGTCGGCAACCACTCTCCGCCGATTTCACCGTGCCGCTCGCCGTGATGCTCCAAGAAGCCGAGCCGAAAAAATTTGAACTCGCCCGTCTGCTTCATCCTGAAAAATACGCGGAGACTGCTCGAATCTCCCGTCTCCAACCCTACGATCCCAACAAGACCGTCGTCCTTGTCATCCACGGACTCATGGATACCCCTGCGACATGGACTCCGCTCATCAACCACCTCCGCAGCGACGAGACGATCCGCCAGAATTACCAATTCTGGTTCTACAGCTACCCGAGCGGATACCCCTTTCCCTACTCCGCCGCGATCCTGCGCCGCCAACTCGACGCCATCGGCAAAAAATATCCCATCCGCAAGCCCATGGTCGTTATCGGCCACAGTATGGGTGGATGCATCAGCCGACTTCTCATCACCGATCCCGGCACGGAACTCTGGAAAAAAATCTTCCGCCGTCCGCCCGATCAACTCGCCCTCGCCGGCGAGACCCGCAGCATTCTCGAAGAATCCCTCATCTTCGACTCACGCCCCGAAGTCGGCCGCGTGATCTTCGTCGCCGCCCCGCTCCGAGGCAGCGACCTCGCCACCCATTGGCTCGGCCGCATCGGCTCCAGCCTGATCAGCCCACCGCGTCTGCTTTTTAAAGTAGGACAAGAGGCCCTCCAACTCGCCACCCTCCAAGCCGACGAACTTCGGCTCAATCGCGTCCCGAACAGCATCGACAACCTCGCGCCAAACAACCGATTCGTCCGCGCCATCAACACCATCCCGATGTCATCCCGAGTGCCCGTGCATGTTATCGCTGGCGACCGCGGACTGGGCGGCAACAAAGATAAAACCAAACCCGTCCAATCCGATGGTGTCGTGCCGTATTGGAGTTCGCACATCCCCGAAGCGCAGTCCGAAAAAGTCGTCCCCTCTGATCACTCGGCCCACCAGAATTCGGAAGCAATCCACGAGATCGCTCGGATTTTGAAACTCCACCGCTCCGAATCCCAATAGACCCGTCGAGCGAATCCCTAGATGGGCGCGGTTTTTTTACGCTGACTAATTTAGGAACTCGGCACCGAGGATTCGGCTTCTGGGGCGGAAGCGCTTGGCTTCCGCGAGCCGAGCGATATCGAGGGGATTTTTGACATCGGCATTTGGAATCTGGGTTTTTGCGGCTTCGCGTGGAGAGGCACTTTGATTGCTGATGCTCCCACTATCCTTCTGGATTTTATAGGAACCCTCGAAATCATAAGTCCAATAATTCTCCGTTCCCTTCGGATAATTAAAAACTACGATCGCGTGGCAGGCGGCCTCGCCGGTGTCAGGATTGAAAGCTCGATAGGTCACGACTTCTGACCAGACTTTGTATTGGTTCAAAGACTCCTTAAAAAGAATCGCCGTCGGCAAGCAGGCGTTGAATTCGCGCTCCATCCATTTTGCAGGATTGGAGGGGGTTCCGATTCCATCGATTGTCGAGCAGGCGGATAAAAGTAAGCCGATGAGAATCGGAAGAAGTTTGAGGCAAGCGGGGGGTTTCAGGCATTCATAGAATTTTTTTGAGATCATTTACTAGCGGATGGTTGTTTCGGCCTAAGAGGGACTTCGGAACAATCAGGGGCAGGGTATCCGCTAGCTTGGGGTGAAGGGGGCTTTTTGGATTTCTTGGAGTTACGATAAAATGTCGTCCACGGAGGAATGGAATCGGGTCGCGCGTGTCGGGACTCTTCTGAAAACTACGAGAGGTCTCGGAGCGAAGACTCCTACGCTTGCGAGTTGGAAAAAACTGACGACCTATCAGACAGCCCTTGGAGATTTCTTTTAACATGTTCCCGACCAAATACAGACCCTATTTTTGTTAGGAGCGGGAACGAAACCGACTTTAGATAAAATCCAACGCAGGGAAAGGAAAAAATTATAAAAAAAGCGTAATCGAAGGAAATGAAGCTGAAAGTAGCCGTTTCTTGTGCTTGGAGTCTCTAGCGTTTTTGTTTGATGTGGCACTCGACCATGCAGTCAAAACCTCCCATGTCGATCCGTTGTGAGGAATGCAGGCGGAGCAGAGGATTGGTGTTTTTAATCGGGAGCGGATTGGCGAAAACCAGACATCCTCCGGGACGCAGAAGGCGGGCTGAGATGGCAAACAAATCGCGAATCAAGTCGGGGAGATTCGGGATCGGAACCCGACGACCCATGGGCGGGTTTGTCAGGATTTGACTCAAGGAGCCAGGCTCGAACCGGGTATCGCGAAAATCGCATTTTTGGAATGAGGAAGAGATCCCGAGATCTGCCGTGGCGAAATTCGAGCGCGCAATTTCGAGCGCTTCGGCGCTGAGGTCGGAGCCGAAAATCCGGGTGACTCCGCCGAGGCGCGCCCTCTCGATGAGTTCCAGCCCGGAACCGCAGAAAGGATCCCAGACGAGATCGTGGCCGGAATTTCCCGCAAGCCGGGCGAGGCACGCAGCCAGCGGAGGATGGGAAGCCGCAGGCACATCGCGCCTCCGATAAGCAAAGCGGGGATCAGGGGACAGACGGGGACGAAGCTCCACGGAAAACCTCCCCGCCGCAGGATAAACTTCGATCGCCCACGGAGCGTGGCGGGCATCATTCAAAATCTCGGGGCATAACTCGAAGGCGCGTTGAGTGACCTCTCGCACCCAGCCTCGCCGGTGGCCTTGCCCGATCCATTCCAGCCGGTAGCGGCTTGTTCCGTGCGTGAGGGCTTGCAGAAGGCCTCTGGTGCGCGGCGCCGCCACGAGAGCGGCGACGGCTTCCGGTTCGGCAGCGGGTAGAGTTCCCAAGACCAAGGAAAATGTGGCGAAGCACCGCAGGGAAAGGATGTCGCGAAATCGGAATGCCGCGCGGGGATGGAGCCTCACCAGGCCCGGCAGCGTGGAGTGGATGGAAAACAATGCGGAGGCTTGCGGGGATGACTCGAGCTCGTTTCGCACAAACACTTCGAGCCCCCGGCGGCAGCGCAGATGGATCGGGAGCTCGGTGAATTCTGGCACAAGGGATTCCAAAAGAATTTCCGCCGGGGATTCCTCACGGGCGATCCCGGCTTTGACCTTCATGGCGGTCTGCGAGGAGAGTTTGTCGATGACCTCGAGAGTGGCCTTGCCTCCGATTTTATCGAGGGCGCGGGAGAGATATTTTTTTTCGCGCTCGGGCGGGTTGGATTTTTCGAGAAGACCGATCAACGCCTCCTCATCGGCCTGCTCGGCTCCCGTTTTCGGCAAGGCGGCCATGGCATAGCGGCGGATTTTTTCATCCGGATCACGGAGTTGATCTCGAAGCCAAGCCGTCACTTCCGCGCGGAGGCCTGGAGGTTTTGACTCGAAAAAAACCACACCCACAGCGCGAACGAGGGCGGCTTGGCTCGCCCGGGTGACGGCATCTGCAGCGTTGTAGGCGGGAACTTTTTCGCTCCAAAGCTCATTCCATGAAAGATGCCGGAGCTGTTTGTAGAGCTCTTTTGCGGCGTTGATTTTGTCTTTTTTCAATTTCCTACAGGCTTCTGATTTTCGGGTCGGTGAAGAGTAAATCACCAACCCAGCGAAAAGCGCGATGCCGATGCGCGGTCTCGAAGGAATTACCGTTTCGACTCTCTGCCGAGTCGGAGATCTGGCGGATGGGGAGGGATTCGAACCCCCGTTGCCTTGCGGCAAACACGCTTTCCAGGCGTGCGCATTAGACCACTCTGCCACCCATCCTGAGCTGGCGGGAAAGTTTTGATAGTCGAGAATCTGGCCAATGGCAATGGCGGGCTCGGGATTTCGAATTAATGAGGGCGGGAAAATTTCGCACAGGGGCTGCGAGGAATTTCGAATTGACCGAAACGCCGGGCCGCCACAGATTCCTCCCAGTCACGCGGGTATAGCTTAGTGGTAAAGTTCCTGCCTTCCAAGCAGGCCATGCGGGTTCGATTCCCGCTACCCGCTCCACTTCTTCTCCAATCCCCTCCAGTAAAGGAAATGCGAGATCATAGGCTGGATGCTTGCCGCTAAAAATAGGCCCCAGATTGCTAATTCTCTCTTCTGGTTTGTTGGGCTTGTGACAAATCAAGAATTCATTCCACGAGGCACATCTGGAATGGGGTAGAGGGAAAATGCTCGGGGGGGGACTCGAACCCCCATGCCTTGCGGCATGCGCCCCTCAAACGCACGTGTCTGCCATTTCACCACCCGAGCGAGGGAGGGCAAATCTAGGCTCCAACTTTCGCGATGCAAGCCGGATTTTCAGCCGCGTTTTTTTCGGGAGGGTTTTTTGTAGGCTACCTTGCGGCGGGCGGGCAGGGAGGAGGGCGAGGAGCCGGTTTTAAGCTCGTTGATCTGGTCGCGGAGCAAGGCTGCGCGCTCGTATTCCAATCGTCCAGCAGCCTCAGCCATATCGCTCTCCAGTTCGCGAATTAGCTCACCGACATCGAAGTTCGCGCCACCCTCTTGCAGCATGGAGGATTCGCCACTGCCTTTGACGATGACATGCAGGCTTTCCTGAACAGCGCGGACGACGCTTCGCGGGGTGATGCCGTGCTCGGTGTTGTAGGTTTCCTGGATCGCTCGGCGGTGAGTGGAGACATCGATCAAGGCTCGCATGCTGCCGGTAATAGTGTCTGCGAAGAGCACGACTTCGCCATTCAGATGTCGCGCGGCTCGGCCAGAGGTTTGGATGAGGCTTGTCTGGCTTCGCAGGTAGCCTTCTTTGTCGGCATCAAGGATGCAAACGAGCGAGACCTCCGGAAGATCGAGACCTTCGCGGAGAAGGTTGATGCCGACCAAAACATCACACTCGCCAGCGCGGAGACTGCGTAAAATTTCCACGCGCTCGATGGTGTCGATGTCGCTGTGGAGGTAGCGCACCTTGAGCCCAATCTCGCGCAAGTAGTCAGCCAAATCCTCGGCGGTTTTCTTCGTGAGGGTGGTGATCAAAACCCGCTCGCCAATTTCGATGCGGCGTCGGCAAAGCTCGATCGTCTCGTCGATCTGCGCTTTCAACGGTCGAACCGTGATTTTTGGATCGAGCAACCCCGTGGGCCGGATGATTTGCTGAACGACCAGTGGCGCGCCAGGGGTGGCGAGATTCAAATCCGAGGCCTTGGCTGTGAGCAATCGCCGCATGTCATTTGTTTTCCCACCCTCGCCAAATTTATTCTCGGGATTCGGAATCCAGCCGGCGTTGCCGACGATGCTGTTGTTGAGTTCGAAGCCTCCCGGCGTTGCGCTCACATAGACGAGTTGGTTCGTCACCTCCATGAACTCGGTGAAATTCAATGGGCGGTTGTCCAGCGCGCTCGGCAGGCGGAAGCCGTAGTCCACCAGCACGCTCTTGCGCGAACGGTCGCCGGCATACATCCCGCCGATTTGCGGGACGGTGGCGTGCGACTCGTCGATCACCAGCAAGTGGTCCTTCGGCAAAAAATCCATCAGCGTGTAGGGACGCGAGCCCGGCGGGCGGCCGGTGAGATGGCGCGAGTAGTTCTCGATGCCACTGCAGAAGCCCATTTCCTGCATCATCTCCAGATCGAACTCCGTGCGCATCTTGATCCGCTGGGCCTCGATCAACTTCCCCTCCCGCTCGAACTCCGCCACACGCGCATCCAATTCCCCACGGATCGCAGCGATCGCGATTCGCAATTTGTCATGCGGCGTCACGAATTGCTTCGCCGGAAAAAGCGTGAAGGTAGTGAGCGTGGCCGAGGGTTTTCCTGTGAGGGGATCGAACTCGCTGATGCGCTCGATCTCGTCGCCGAAAAACTCCACGCGGATCGCCGTATCGTCATTTTGCGCCGGATGCACCTCAACCACATCGCCGCGCACCCGGAATTTTCCCCGGCCGAACGCGATGTCATTCCGCTCGTAGAGCATCTCCACGATCTTCGCCAGAAACGCCTCACGCGTCATTTGCTGGCCTGGGCGGATCGTCAGGAGCATTTGCAAAAAATCCTCGGGCGACGCCAGGCCGTAGATGCACGACACGCTGGCCACAATGATCGTGTCGCGCCGAGTGAGCAGCGAACTCACCGCCGAGAGGCGCAGGCGCTCGATCTCCTCGTTGATCGATGAATCCTTCTCGATGTAGGTGTCTGATCTCGGGATGTAGGCCTCCGGTTGGTAATAATCGAAGTAGCTCACGAAATACTCCACCGCGTTGCGCGGGAAGAACTGCTTGAACTCGCTGTAAAGCTGGGCCGCCAGCGTCTTGTTGTGCGACATGATCAGCGTCGGCCGACCGATGTCGCGGATCACATTCGCCATCGTAAAAGTCTTCCCCGAGCCCGTCACGCCGAGCAGCGTCTGGTGGCGGTTCCCCGCCGAGATCGAGCGAACCAGATTCGAAATCGCCTGGCCCTGATCCCCCTGCGGACCGAAACTGGAATCGAGCTCAAAAGACATAAACGGCGAGTATCCCGCCGGAGCCTCACTTGTGCAATCGATGATCCATTCCGAGTCGAAAACGCCCTTATTTTTTCCCGAGCTTTGGCGGGCTCTCGAGGTAAAATTTAGCTCGGATTACAGCCCTGAATTGCGTGCTCGGTGAAATACGGGAACTGATCTCGGCGGACAAGAGCGAGTAAATTCATGGAGGGCTGCCCTCCGTGACGGCCCAAACTTCCGCCGCCACGCGCCGTTGCTTCAAGGCACCGACGGAGCGTCGCCCTCCAATTCGTGTCGAGCCTCTCGATCCAGCACAGTGATGAAACTGTTCTGCTGGGCTCGCCGGGCTCCAATTCCCTCGCGCATCCATCCGTTAGTGTGGCAAGGGCCTCGAAAACCCGGGCTTCGTTTTCCAGATTCGTGTCGATGAGGAGATCGATATCGCCCGTGTGGCGACCGTAGCCAGCGGCTCGAATCGAAAAACCACCCACAACGATAAAACTCGCTCCCCGGGCATGAAGCTCGCGACACAAGGAAACAAGATCCTCCACCGAGGGATCGCGCGGGATCAGTTCCCCAGTTTCTGGATCGAATGGTCCATCAGCCATTGGTCAGCCTCCTCGTGGGATTTGAACCTGTAGACGCCTTTTTTAATACGGGGATAAAAAGCCGTAGCAGCCCATTGGCGATTGGCCTCGGTTTCCTGGCGTGAAGCAATGAGTTGGTCTGGCGGTCTGCGCCTTCCCACAACCTTTCCAACCGGGTCCTCGATATTCACCACGGGATGCATGCTGGAGAAACTAAGCTCCGCCCGTGTGCTGGGCAGGAGGCAAGGCGGGGCAGGAGGTTTTGCTTGCTAAGAGGATGGCTTGGGCACTCCGGAAATTCCTCGGCGGTGGAGGCCGAAGAAAGTAATGCCATCCACCAACACGAGGGCTTTCACTTTTAGCCCGCGCGCATTTTTTGGAATCGTAGTAGGGCGAGACGGCCCACATCCGCCGGTGAGGCTGTGTTTTATTCCGCTTCGTCCGACACCGCGCTGTTGCGGTCGAGGCGTTTGCGGAGGGTGGCGCGGGTGATGCCGAGGAGTTTGGCGGCGCGGACTTGGTTGTCGCCGGTTTTTTGCATGGCGCGGAGGGTGAATTCGCGTTCGATCCAGGGCAGGATGGCGAGCGAGGGGTCTTGGACAGCGGCGTTGAAGAGGATTTCTACGGCGTTGTCTTTGGTGAGTTCGCGGGTCTCACTAGCCGAGGCTCCGCCGATGGCGGCCTCAGGGTCGGTGGTTCCTAGCGGGATGTCCTTCGGCAAAAGCGTGTCGGCGGTGGAGAGGACGGCGGCGCGCTGGAGGGTATTTTCCAGTTCGCGAACATTGCCGGGCCAGGGGTAGGCCTCGAGCACGCGGACGGCTTCCTCGGAAAGTTTGAGGCGGGGAGAGTGCGAGCGGTTGGCGATTTTTTGCAGGAAATACTCGGAGAGCAACCGGATGTCCTCGGAGCGCTGGCGGAGCGGCGGGATGTGCACGCGGACGACATTCAGGCGGTAGAACAAATCGTCGCGGAAGGTGCGCTTGGCCACCTCTTCTTCCAGGTTGCGGTTCGTTGCGCAGATGATTCGCACATCGGTGTGGAGGGTTTCGTTTCCGCCCACACGGGAGAATTCCCCTTCCTGCAAAACACGCAGGAGTTTGCTTTGCACCTGGAGCGGCATTTCGCCGATTTCGTCGAGGAAGAGAGTTCCTTTGTTGCATTGCTCGAAGCGGCCGATGCGCTGGGCGGTGGCGCCGGTGAACGAGCCTTTCTCGTGACCGAAAAGCTCGCTCTCAAGGAGGTTTTCGGGGATGGCGGCGCAGTTGATGGCGAGGAAAGTTTTGTTGCTCCGTGCGCTATAATTGTGAATCGCGACGGCGACGAGTTCCTTGCCTGAGCCGCTTTCGCCGGTGACCATCACCGCAGCCTCGCTGCCTGCCACGCGGCCGATCATTTTGAAGACCTGCTGCATGGCCTCCGAGCGCCCGACGATCTCGTCTTGGTGTTGCTCCACGGTGAGCTGAGGCTTGAAAGTATTTGCGGACTTGAGTTCTGCAGACGCCTGTAGAGCGGAATCAGCGACGACCTTGAGATTGAAGGGGAGTTGCTCCTTGCGAACATAATCGAAGGCGCCCACTTTCATGGCCTCGATCACCGATTGGGTGGTGCCGAAGGCGCTCATGAGCACAACGAGGGCGTTCGGCGAGTGCTTGCGGATTTTCACCAAAAGCTCGAGTCCCGTGAAGGGATGCAGATTCGTCTCGGCCATGACGAGTTCCGGCTCCTCCATGCAAAAGGTCTTGTAGGCAGCGTCGGACGAGTCCTCCACGAGCACGCGAACTTTCGAACTCTCCAGCTGGTTTTTTGCCCAATCCAGAAAATCACTATCACGATCGACCACAAGAATTGTCTGCTGCTTTGCCATAACCCCAAAAAAATTGCGTGTCGGCATCTAACACCATGGTCCGCCCTGCGAAAGTGATTTCTGGCAAGCGAGGTCTTGCGCGCCGCGCGGCTCCTGCTTTTCTACTGCTGGAAATGTCAGGATTGCGTTTGTTTTTTCTCCTCGCGGCGGTGATTTGCGTCACTACCCCAAGGGCCACGGCCGGGCTGCTCGATGAACTCGATGCCTCCGACCGCGCGAAAGTGCTGGCGGGCCACCAGGTCGCCTTGCAGGAAGAGGTCGAGGGAAAACCCTGGCCGCGCCTGCGAATTTACCAACTCGTAAGAGCCATGCCGGAAGAGGTCGCCGCGGTGTTTTTCGATTACAACAACTCGAAGACTTTCGTGCCCGATCTCCTCCATTCCAAAATCTCGAAAAAAATCTCCCCGTGTGTGCTGGAGGTCGACTACGAGGTCGATGTGCCGATCCTGACGGACGAGGCTTACACGGCCCGAAACGACCTGAGGACAACCGAGGATGGCGGCTACCGTGTGTCGTGGAATCTCTTGCGAGCTCTCCAAACCAAGGACGCCACGGGTCATCTCCGGATCGACCCGCATGGCGAGGACGAATCCATCATTTGTTACACCAACCTTGTGACGCCGAGTTCCGGTATGGCCGGCATTTTGGAAAAACTCGCTATCTCGCGTATGAAGAAAACCGTCGAAGCGATGGTTCACCAGGTTCAAAATCAAAAATCCAATCATCCCAATGACCTTGCTCGACAGGTCGCAGCCCTGCGCGAGGCGATCGCGTCCGAATCCGCCGCCGTCGCCGCACCATGAAAAGCTCAAAAAAAACCCAGCTCGGAATCATTTTCCTAACGATCCTCATCAACATGGTGGGCTTTGGAATCGTGATTCCGGTCTTGCCATTTTACGCCACGGAATTCGGCGCCACGCCATTCGAGATCGGCTGGCTTTTCGGAATCTACTCGCTCGTTCAATTCGTCTTCTCGCCATTCATCGGTCAGCTTTCCGACCGCTTCGGCCGTCGGCCTGTGCTGATTCTGAGCACGCTCGGAACAGCGGCGGGGTTTTTGGTGATGGGCTTCAGCGAGACCCTCTTGATGCTTTTTGTGGGTCGCATCATCGATGGCGTCTCCGGCGGGAGCGTAGGCACCGCGCAGGCTTACATCGCCGACATTACGGGTCCGGAGGAACGCTCGAAGGCGATGGGACTCATCGGCGCCGCGTTTGGCTTGGGCTTTATCTTCGGCCCCGCGCTCGGCGGAGTCATGGCGGCGTATTTCGGCCACGCGGCACCGATGATCACGGCCGGCGTGCTGGCGATCATCAATGCACTTTTGATTTTCATCCTGCTGCCCGAGTCGCTTTCCAAGGAGCAACGCGAGAGGTTGCCGAGAGAAAAACTTTTTCCGGGTCTCTTTCGCCACACGCGCACCGCAGAGTATGTCACCTGCGTAACGACCTACTTCATGCTCATCACGGGATTTTCGATCATGACGGCTGTCTTCGCGCTCTTTGTCGCCAACCGCCATGGATTTGATGAAAAACAAACCGGCTACCTCTACGCGATGCTGGGAATCATCGGAGTCTTCATCCAAGGAGGGCTGATCGGGCGGTTGGTGAAGCGATTTGGCGAGGGGCGCGTGGCGACAGTCGGCGCGGCATTGCTCGCGCTCGGGTTGTTTTTTGCTCCGCTGGTCAGCGGGCTCGGGGCGTTGTTGCTCGCCTGTGCGGCGATGGCGGCCGGGAACAGCCTTACGAACCCGACGATCTCTGGCATCACCTCGCAATGCGTGGATGCCGACTGGCAGGGCCGCGCGCTCGGGGTGCTCCAATCCAGCGCGAGCCTGGCACGATTTCTCGGGCCGGTCATCGGCGGCTGGCTCCTGCAACTTGATCTCGCCAGCGGTCCCGGCAACTACGCCAAGAGCCCGCTATGGGCCGCGGCGGCCGTGCTTTTTGTGACTTTCCTGCTTTGCCTGCGCTTGCCGTCTTTCAAAAAAACTCCCGCGCGCCCTTGAGCGGAATAGGTTTTTCCGAACCGTGAACCTGCACAAAAACATCCGCAAACCGCTTTTCGTCCTGATCGTCGTCGGGCTTTGCACGGTCTGGTCGCTTCTTTCGCAGGTGCAAATGCTGAGGCTCCCCGGCTCGGAGACATTCCTCGGCCCCGACGGTGCGCTGGCGTTTCTCGAGAATTTCACGATCGATGCGCGCCTGAGTTTTCGCGGGCCCATCGAGGCTCCAGTGAATTTGACCTATGTCGATGTGGACTCGGAGTCGATCCGGCGGTTGGGAAATTTCCCGTGGAACCGCGAGTTCTTCGCCCTTGCGCTCGATGCGTTGTTCCAGCAAGGCGGGGTCAAGGCGGCCGGGATGGATTTTGTTTTTTCCAACGCCGGAGTTCCTGCGCTGGGCCGCGAGGAGGCGGAGAAAGGAACCCGTGCACTCGGCAAGGCGATCCACACGAATAAAAACATCGTTCTCGCCGCAACCTACGGCACGCAAAACCGCCCACTGGGCGAGATTTCGTCGTTCCCCTTCGTGTTTGAGCGCCGATACGGCAAAAGCGAAATCGGCCCACCCGAGCTGCCCTCGTTTCCTGTGGTCGGCCCGACCTGGGGCCACATCGGCCTGATCGACACGGTGGGCGAGGATGTGCGCTACCTGCCGTTTTTCGCCAAGACCGACCTGCACCTTTACTACCCGATGTCCCTCAACCTCGCGCTGCTCCACTGGGGCTTGGATGCCAGCGCCGTGAAAATCGAGAAAGATCGCATGCGCGTGGTCGCCAAGGACGGCTCGGTCAAAGCCGAAATCCCTCTCGTCATGGGCCAACTCGTGGAGCCGAATTGGTTCAACGCATGGAATTCCGAAGCCGACCGCCACTTGAGCATCGTGGATGTGATGGCCTTCGGCCAGGCCGCCAAAACCGGCACGCCCGAGGAACAAGAACTCGCCAAAAAATTCTTCGAACCGCTGCGCGACAGCGTCGTTCTCATCGGCCCGGTCGATCCGCTTCTGAAGGACCTCAGCGTGATGCCGCTCAGCGGCCAAAACCCCGTCCCGCGCGTGTCGGTGCACGGAAATCTGCTGAAAACGATCACCTCCGGAAAATTCCTCCACCGCCTTCCGCAGGCGGGGAATGTTGCACTCATTTTTGCGCTCGGTTTCTGCGCCACGGCGTTCTCGCTTTTGCCAGACCGCTTCTCCCGCTCCGCCAAATTCCTCGGCGGCGCCATCGTCCTGCTCTACATCGGTGCGGCGTTCGTTCTCTTTCAGCACTACGAACTCCTCCTCCCGATCATCGCGCCCGTGGGTGCGGCGATTTCCTGCGGTTTCGCCGGCGCGTTCCTCCAACTTTCCAGCCAGGAGGAGCAGAAACGCCGGATCAAAGGAATGTTTGGCACCTACCTCTCGCCGGCGCTCGTGGAGCGTATGGTCGAAAGCGGCGACGAGCCGCAACTCGGCGGCGTCGATGCCGAGATCACCGCGTTCTTCTCCGATGTTGCGGGCTTTTCCGGCTTCTCTGAACTCCTCACCCCGCAGCAACTCGTGGCACTGATGAACGAATACCTCACCGCCATGACCGATATCCTGATGGAGCAGGGTTGCTATGTGGACAAATACATCGGCGACGCAATCGTCGGCATCTACAACGCCCCCGCACCGGTGGAAAACCACGCCCTGCGCGCCTGCGTCGCCTCGCAGCTGCTCCGGCAGCGCATGGCGGATCTCCGCAAAAAATGGGTTTCGGAGGGAGACAAATGGCCGTCGATTGTCGGTCAGATGCGGATGCGCATGGGTATGAACACCGGTTTTGCCACCGTCGGCAACATGGGCTCGAGCCGCCGCTTCAACTATACGATGATGGGCGACGCTGTGAACCTCGCCGCTCGCTGCGAGAGCGGGGCGAAGAGTTACGGTGTTTACACGATGGTCACCGGTGAAACCCGCCGCGCTGCCGAAGCTGTGGGCGACGACTGCGTTTTCCGTTTCCTCGACAAAATCATCGTCAAGGGCCGCTCCGAACCCGCCGAAATGCACGAGATCGTCTGCCTCCGCTCCGACATCAACGACGAGTCGAAGGAGTGCATCAAAATCTACGACGAGGGCACAGCGCACTATCTCTCGCAGGAATGGGATCGTGCGATTGCGGCCTTCGAGCGCTCGGCCAAGCTCGAGTGGAACCGCCCGGAGTTGAATCCCGACTCGCACGACACCCCCTCCACCGTGATGCTCACCCGCGCCCTGCGACTGAAAGCCAACCCACCCCAAGGCGTCTGGACCGGCGTTTACAAAATGGAGACCAAATAACCGGCGCCTCGGCCGTATCCTCGCCCGATGCAGGTTTTCATTCGAGTTTTGCCCTATGTGAGGCACTATCCGTTCCTGGCTTTTGCCACGCTCTTCTGCGCAGTCGCCGGCACGCTGATGGTGATTGTCTTTCCGGCGGTAACCCAGCGAATCGTTGATGAAGTCATCGGCCAACACCGACCCGAACGATTGGTCCCGCTCATCGCCATAGGCCTCGCCGCCTTTCTCGCTCAGAGCGGCCTCAACAGCCTTCGCATTATTTTCAACAATCACTTCGAGCAGCGCGTGATTTTCGATCTCCGCAGCGAACTTTACGCGCACATCCAAAAGCTCCCCCTGCACTGGTTCGACAACCGGTCCACCGGTGACATCATGACGCGCCTCGTCGAGGATGTGACGAATCTCGAACGCGTGCTCATCGACGGCATCGAGCAGGGCAGCGTGGCGATCCTGCAAATCCTCGTCGTCAGCGGCCTCATGCTCGCCTACAGCCCGTCGTTGACTGCTGCGGCTCTGGCGCCCATTCCCTTCCTCGCCGGCGGCGCGCTGGCCTACACGCTCACCGCGCGCTCCCGCTACCGCACGCAACGCAAGGCCGTCTCCGCCCTCAACTCCATTCTCCACGACAACATCGCGGGCATCCGGCAGATCAAAACCTACACGAGCGAGTCCCGCGAACACGCCCGGTTCGACCAAGCCAGCGACAAGGTCCGAACCGCCACGCTCACCGTGATGAAAGCCTGGGCATTTTACCAACCCGGCATGGAATTTCTCTCGTCACTTGGCCTCTTGATCGTGGCTGCGTTTGGAACCAGCCAAGTCCTCGGCGGACAGCTCGAGATCGGCGCGCTGGTGGCGTTTTTTGTTCTCACCCGCTATCTCTACGAACCTGTCGGACGCCTCCACCAGCTCAACCAGATTTTCCAATCCGGCCGCGCGGCAGGTGAACGGGTTTTCGAAATCATGGACTCCGCGCCCGAGGTCGATGAAGGCACGAACCAGCCCCGCAAGCCGGTCCTCGGCAATGTCACCTATCGCGAGGTTTCTTTTTCCTATGATCCCAAGCTGCCCGTCCTCCATGAAGTGAGCCTCGAAGCGCGCGCCGGCGAGATGATCGCGCTCGTCGGCCCCACCGGCGCCGGCAAATCGACCCTCGTGAATCTCCTCGTGCGTTTCTACGAATTCACCGGCGGGCAAATCACGATCGACGGCACCCCGTTGCGCGACATCCCCAAGGACCACCTGCGCGACAACATCGCCGTCGTGACGCAGGAGAGTTTTCTGTTCAACGGCACCGCCTCCCAAAACCTCCGCATCGGCAAACCCGAGGCCACCGAGGAGGACATGTGGCAAGCCCTCCGCGCCGCGAACGCCGAGGATTTCATCCGGCGCCTCCCAGAGGGGCTTCACGCGCAACTCGGCGAGCGCGGCGTGAAACTCAGCGTCGGCGAAAAACAACGCCTCTCCATCGCCCGCGCCCTCCTGAAAAACCCACCGATCCTCATCCTCGACGAAGCCACCGCCAGCGTGGATACCACCACCGAGCGCCTCATCCAGGAAGCTCTCGACCACTTGATGGAAAACCGCACGAGCTTCGTCATCGCCCACCGCCTCTCCACCGTTCGCCACGCCAACCAAATCCTCGTCCTCGAGCGCGGCCGTATCACCGAACGCGGCCGCCACGAGGAACTCCTCGCCTGCGGCGGGCTCTACACCGAGCTCTGCAAAAGCAGCCTGATCGAAAAATAAAACCCCGGCGCGTCAGCGCCATTCGAAAACCCCTTGGAGGGCGGTGCTCCGTCAGCGCCGATTCCCGAGTGAAGCCCTCAACAAAACACTTTCTCTCACAGCGACACAAAGCCCACGGAGTTATCAAAATTCGCAGCCTTTAGTTTTGCATGATCAGTTTCAGGATTGAGTCGGTGCTTTGGTTGGCTTGGGCTAGCATGGCGCGACTTCTTCGTGCTTTCGTGTGGGAATTTATATTCGCGAGCGTAAAAATTCTAGACAGACAGCACAGAATGGCGGACTCTGGAACCATGACAGTTTGCCAACTCCAAACAGCCAAGCAGCGTTTTTCGGCCGTGGCGGAGAGCGCGGCGAAAGGGGTTCCTCAACTTGTGACGAAGCACGGGAGGCCGTTCGTCGTCATCGTGAGTGCAGAAGACTGGTGCAGGGAACACGAGCCAGAGCGGGGGATCTGGGATGTATTAAGAGACTGCCCTGCCGACTTGAGTGAACTCGATTTAGCCCGCAACAAGGATCTCCCGCGCCAGGTTTCATTTTGAACTACCTGCTGGATACAAATATCCTGTGCGAGGCCACAAGGCCGCACCCGGACGCCCATGCCGCAGCATGGCTGAGCGCCCGACCCGCCCTCACGCTGTTCGTCAGCCTCGTCTCCATAGCGGAAATCCGGAAAGGTATTTTGCTCCTTCCGGAAGGTAAGAAGAGGACAAAACTGGGGAGTTGGCTGGAATCCGAACTTCTTCCCGCTTTTGCCAGCCGCGTGATTCCGCTGGGCGAGGTAGAAATGAACGAGTGGGCCGCACTTCAAGCAGAAGCAGAAAAAAAGGGTCACAGGCTACCCGTAGTGGATAGCCTGATCGCAGCAACAGCACGGTGCCATGGGCTCACGCTTGCCACGCGAAATATCCAAGACTTTTGCCATTGCGGAATTTCTATCCACAATCCTTGGGAGGAAACGAAGCGCTTGCCTGCCGCATGAACCTCCCCGCTTGCAACCCGCATCGGATCGCGCCATTTTATGAACGATGAAACTTCGTCTGGATCTTCTGGAGCATCTGACGGAAGAGGACATCGCCGAGCAGGCGGAGTTGAATGTCCACCGCTTCAAACCCGAGCCGCTTTTCTTAAAAACTGGAGTTGGGAGTCTGTCGTCGGCATCAACCAGCGAGCGTGCGCAAGAGGTGGCTCACAGCATGGAATTAACTCAGAGACTGGAGTCTCGTGCCAAGGCCTCTGGGAAAAAATCCATCCCGGGGAAATAACCCTCCTCGAAACTTTCGACCTTCTTCACAAGCTCCACCGCTCTGCTCCGTTCCTTTTCCTGAACGGAAACACTTTTTCCTTCATCGGTCGTGAACTCTGCCTTGCATTGTTCAGTGACCTCCCCGCCATGCGCCGACGCGAACTGGCTTCTGCCGTTGCCCACTACATCGCCGGTGTTTTGGACCGCGACTCGATGATTTCCGCCGTGGATTCGCTCTGGCAATCCGCCTCGCTGAGCGTGGGCGATCGTGTTCAAACGATGCGCGGCACGACTCGCGGTGTCGTCACCCGCATCCTCGAGGATGGCCGCATCGCCTGGCGTCCCGAGGATTCTACGCTCGAACTCATCGCCCTGCCCGAGAGCCTGCTTCCGCAGGATTAAGGCTGAGCCGTTGTTTTCCCTATTGAAGGCCCGTCGGCGGGGACATACAACGCCACTGCATGCCAACGGAACCTTTCCAGTCCAACCCGCTGCGTGATGGACTCAACCTTCGTTCGATCCCCGATCCCTGCTCGCTGATCATCTTCGGCGCGTCCGGCGATCTCACCCACCGCAAACTCGTTCCTGCGCTCTACAACCTCGCCGCCGACGGCGCGCTTCCGCAAGCCATCAGCGTGGTGGGTTTCGCCCGCCGCGACAAAACGAGCGAGGTTTTCCGGAAGGAACTCGGCGAGGCCGTTCGCAAATTCTCTCGCCAGGCGGTGAATGACGAGCTGTGGGAGAATTTCTCGAACTCGATCACTTACCACCGAAGCGAATTCGATAACCCCGAGGGCTATGTCTCGCTCGCCCGCCATCTTGAGGAGCTCGACGCCGCCCGGGGCACACGCGGGAACCGGCTTTTTTACCTCGCCGTCGCGCCCGACCAGTTTGAGGTGATTTTGGAAAACCTCCGCAAAAGCGGACTCAACACTGCCGCGCCGGGATCTTGGGCACGCGTGATTGTCGAGAAGCCGTTTGGCACCGACCTGCCTAGCGCGCGGCGTTTGAACGACCTCGTCGAGTCCGCCTTCGACGAATCCCAGACCTACCGCATCGACCACTACCTCGGCAAAGAGACAGCGCAAAACATCATGGTCATGCGTTTCGCCAACGCGATTTTCGAGGCGATGTGGAATTCCCGCTACATCGACCATGTCCAGATCACCGCCAGCGAGCCGCTCGGCGTGGAAGGCCGCGCGGGCTACTACGACAAATCCGGCGCGCTCCGTGACATGGTCCAGAATCATCTCCTCCAACTCCTCTGCCTCACGGCCATGGAGCCGCCCGCCGGGCTCGATGCCGACTCGATCCGCGATGAAAAGGTTAAGGTCCTGCGCTCGCTCCGCCCTCTCGCGGGCGACGAGGTTTTCCGCCATGTGGTCCGCGCCCAATACGGCGCCGGTGCGGTCAACGGCAAGCGTGTCGCCGCCTACCGCGACGAGCTCAATGTGAACCCCGAGTCGAACACCGAAACCTTTGTCGCCCTCGAGGTGAATGTGGACAACTGGCGCTGGGCGGGGGTTCCGTTTTTCATCCGCGTCGGCAAGCGGCTTCCCAAGGGCGGCACCGAGATTGCAGTTCAATTCAAGAGCGTGCCGCCGGTGTTGTTCCGCGCCACGGGTGAAACGGTGGATGACAATGTGCTCGTGATCCGCATCCAGCCGGACGAGGGGATTTCGCTTCGCATGTGCGCGAAGATGCCCGGCTCCAGCCTGCGCATCGAACCGGTGAAAATGGATTTCCACTACGGCACGAGCTTCGGCAAAGCCACGCCTGAGGCCTACGAGCGCCTACTCCTCGACGCCATGAGCGGCGACGCCACGCTGTTCGCCCGCCGCGACGAGGTCGAGGAGGCGTGGAAATTTATCGATTTGATCCACGAGGCTTGGCGCACGCGCTCGAATGACCTCGCTATTTACTCCGCCGGATCCTGGGGCCCCAGCGAGGCCGATGAACTCATCAAGCGCCACGAAGCCACATGGAGAAGGCTGTGACATTCGATCCCTCAGGCCTTGGGCTGCCGGTCGAGATTGGCCTCATCGACAAAGAACTCGGCAAACTCTGGGAATCGAGTGACGACACGAAAACGCGCGCGTCGCTCATCAATTTCGTCATCCACACGGGAGATCCCAGCTCGCTCAAGGCAGACACCGAAATCATCTCCACCATCGCCGCGAAGCACGCCTGCCGCGCGATTTTGATTTTTTCAAATCCTAGCGCGCCTGCTCCGGCAGCTCAGGCTTGGATCAACGCGCATTGCCATCAGACGGGAAAAGGCGAGCGCCAACTCTGCTCGGAACAGATCACCTTCCGACTCGACGGCGAGAGTGCGAACGCGTTGCCGAACATTGTTTTTTCCCACCTCGATACCGACCTGCCTCTCTGCCTCTGGTGGCAAGGCGACCTTCCCGAGCCTCTTGATGAGACGCTTTGGTCGTGGGTGGATCGCCTGATTTACGATAGTGCCAAGTGGTCCAGACCCGTTCATCAGCTCCATCTTGTTCGACATCTCACGGTGGGAAGCGGCAAGGGGACAGTGCTCTGCGATTTGAACTGGACCCGTCTCCAGCCCTGGCGCTACGCGCTTGCGAGTCTCTTTGATCATTCCGCTGCGTTCCCGAAGCTTAACCAGATCGATTCCATCAATGTCGAGTTGGGTAACGGGTCGCGAATTTCAGCCATGCTTCTTTTAGGGTGGTTCGCATCTCAACTTAATTGGACCGCTGCAAATTCCGGGGAGTCTCAATCCCTCTTTCGCGGCCGCCAAGGGGAGGGGCGCCCCCTTGATGAATTTTTATCTCCAGATAACCGGAAAATTTCTTTTGCGATTACTGAAAGCCAGAATCAGGAGCGAAACGCAGTTCTTATTCGTTGCGGGGATTCCGAGTTCGAATTGTCGCATGCCGCGAACGCAGAATTTTTCGAAGCCAGAATCCATATTCCAGAAACGATCGATTCCCGGCAAATCCTGCCATTCCCGCGCCGCAACACGACGGACACGCTCTTGGCAGAGCTCAGCCGCGCGGGGCGGCATCCGCTCTACACGAAGTCGCTGGAAAAAATCCTCCCTCTGCTCCGCCGCTGAGCCTCAGCGCTTGTCGAGCACCTTGTTCCACTCATCAAGCCGCTTTTGCTGGGCGGCAAAGAGATCGTCGGTGGGATCGAGGATTTCGATTTTCTCAATTTTGTCACCCTGCCTGATGGCGTCCACGACATCCTGACCTTTCGTGACTCCGCCGAAGACGGTGTGCTTGCCATCGAGCCAAGGGGTCGGCACATGAGTCACGAAGAATTGGCTGCCATTCGTGCCCGGGCCGGCATTGGCCATCGAGAAAAGACCAGAGCGGTCATGCTTGAGCTCGGGTTTGCATTCATCTTCGAAGCGGTAGCCCGGACCGCCGCGTCCGGAACCTTCGGGGTCACCGCCTTGGATCATGAAATCGGGAATCACGCGGTGAAACGACAGGCCGTTGTAGTAGCCGCGCTTGGCGAGATTCAGGAAATTGGCGACGGTCACCGGAGTTTTGGAAGCGAGGAGGGTGGCTTCGATGGGACCTTTGTTTGTTGAAAGAATGATTCGGATGTCTTGCATGGAGGTGGTCTCTGTGGCGGAGGCGGTGGCGATTGTCAAACCGAGAAGCAAGGAAGTGATGAGTGTTTTCATAGGATGGGTGCCGCGGGTTCGACCCAGCGGTTGTTTTCTTTGATGAGGTCAACAAGGCGGTCGACCGCCTCGGCCTGGGGGATATGGAATTTCACCGGCGTCTTGCCGATGTAGAGGTTCACCTTGCCCGGCGCGCCGCCAACATAGCCGAAATCGGCGTCGGCCATTTCGCCGGGGCCGTTCACGATGCAACCCATGATCGCGATTTTCACGCCTTTGAGGTGCGCGGTGGCGGCCTTGATGCGGGCCGTGGTCTCTTGAAGATTGAAAAGTGTGCGGCCGCAGCTGGGGCACGCGACATAGTCGGTCTTGAAAATCCGGACCCCGGCGGCTTGGAGGATGTTGTGGGCGAGGCGGAGCAATTGGCCCGGCGCGGACTCGCCTTGAATCAGCACCGCATCGCCAATGCCGTCGCAGAGTAGCGAGCCGATGTTGGTCGAGGCGACGAGGAGGTTTTGGAGAAAATCGGACCCGCCCGGCGAGAAGGTATCCTTCAGTAAAATAGGATGCCGGGGATCGAGCGCGGAGGCGAGTTGGCGGAAGGCATCGATCACGCCGAGTTCACACGAATCGGGGACCGTGACGAGAAGCGGGGTGGGGGAGGCATTGGTGCGGGCGACGGCTTCTGAATCGCGCGGGTCAATTTCGACAACGCCGGATTTTTCCAAAACGATCTCGGGTTTGTAATCGCCAAGCGCCTCGAGTTTGTGCCCGAGTTTTTCCCAAGTGGATTGCGTGGCGACCACGCGAACGAGTTCCGGGCAACCGAGTGGGATGCCGTCCACTTCGAGACGCTGACTGGCCCGGCGCGTGTAGGAAAAGGGATCGAAGGGCCAGGGGGAGAAGTTGGTCTTGGTGCGAACGACGGAATCCACCAACGCGCGGGCAACAGGGATTTCGTGCTCCGAATCCTCGGTGAGCGAGACGCGGATCGTGTCGCCGATGCCGTCGGCGAGCAGGCTGCCGATGCCGATCGCACTCTTGATGCGGCCGTCCTCGCCATCTCCAGCTTCGGTGACGCCGAGGTGAATTGGGTAATTCCAATCGCCCTCCGTGCGGTCGAGTTCATCGAGCCGTGCAACGAGCAGGCGGTAGGCCTGGATCATCACCTTCGGGTTCGATGCCTTCATCGAAAAAACAAAGTCGTGGTAGTCGAGTTCGCGGGCGATGCGGGCAAATTCCAGCGCGCTCTCCACCATGCCGAGCGGCGTGTCGCCAAAGCGGTTCATGATGCGGTCGCTCAGGCTGCCGTGGTTCGTGCCAATGCGCATCGAGATGCCGCGTTTCTGGCAGAGCTCGACAAGCGGCGCGAACCTCTCGCGGATCCGGCCGATTTCGGCGGCGTATTCCTCGTCGGTGTATTCGCGGATGTTGAATTTCTTCGAGTCGGCGAAATTGCCAGGGTTGATGCGGACCTTCTCGACCCAGTTGGCGGCCTCCAGCGCGGCTTCGGGTTTGAAATGGATGTCGGCGACGAGTGGGACATCGCAGCCGGTTTCCAAAAGTGCGGCGCGGATGTTTTCGAGGTTGCGGGCGTCTTTAACCGTAGGCGCGGTGATGCGGACGATTTCGCAACCGGCGTTGACGAGGCCTTGGGTTTCGCGAACGCACGCGGCGGTATCCATCGTGTCGCTGGTGAGCATCGACTGGACGCGGATGGGATTTTTCCCGCCGATGGCGGTGCGGCCGGTTTTGACCTCGCGCGTCGGGCGGCGGCCGGGGTGGTTGCGGAACTCCGGCGGCATCGGCTAGTTCGACTTTGAGACCGGCACGGGCGCGTTCGAGGCCACGATGTCGCCCACATCGTAGAAGGTCAGGTAAAGCATAAACCCGATGAGGAGGAGCGCGCAGCCGGTTTGCACAACTTCGAGGACGCGCACGCTGATCGGCTTCCGGCGGATCGCTTCGATGATCGCGAGCGTGATGTGGCCGCCGTCGAGGACGGGAAACGGAAGGAGATTCAGCAAGGCGAGGTTCACATTGATCAGAACACTAAAAGCCAGCGCGATCCTCCAGCCATCGGGCGACTCGAAGATTTGGTAATAGAGTCGCATGATGCCGACTGGCCCGCTGAAGTGGGCAGCCTTCACATCCGAGGCGGGCGAGAGCAGCGCGCCGACCATCCGGAAGATGCTCGTCGCGGCGTCCTTCACTTGGTGGAAAGGATTAGGGTAGGCCAGCGTGGTCCGGCCCCACTCAATGCCGAAATTCACCGGCATGCCGTCGGCCGAGGGCGGAGGGAGAGTGATCGGAAGCTGTAGCGACTCCGCGCCGCGGTCGACTGTGAAAACGACCTCCTTGCCGCGGTTGGCGTCGATGATCGGTCCCATGTCGGAGAGGTTGAAAATCGGCTCACCGTTGAGGTCGGTGACGAGGTCTTCGGCGCGGAAGCCTGCCTTGTCGGCGAGGCTGCCCCGCACGACGAAGCCCACACCCGGCACGATGCGCGGCCCGATTTGGATTTCACGCAAGGCCGGCCGGCGCCAGCTTGAGGTCTCGGGTTTGGTCCAACCGCAATCGATCGAAACTTCCTGCCCCTCGCGCAGCACCGTCATGGGAATTGTCTGGCCCTCGCTGCGGACGATGCGCCACTTCACGCTGTCCGTGCCGCTCAGGAAGTGCTTCACGGGCTTGCCGTCCACGGTGAGGATTTGGTCGCCGGGGCGCAAACCGGATTGGTAGGCGGGGCCACCCTCTTTCACAAATCCGATCGTCGTGCTGTCGATCTCGCTCTGCGGCTTGCCGACGAACCACACGATGAGCGCCATGGCAAAAGCCAGACCGAAACTGAAAAGCGGACCAGCGGCGGCAACGATGATTTTGTCGAGCGGCTTCACCGGCGGTAATTGCTCGCGTGGGGTTTGCGACTCGCCTTCCACCGCTTCCATCGGAGCAAGCTGAGGAATCGCAACGAACCCGCCGGCGGGGATCGAGCCGAGGCGGTATTCCACACCATTGATCGTTTTGCTCCAGATCGGCTTGCCGAACCAGATGGCGAATTTCTCCACCACCAGCCCGCGCCAGCGGGCAGCAAGGAAGTGGCCCAGTTCGTGGACCACGATGAGGAGGTTGAAAATCAGAATAACCTCGAGGCAGATGACAATAAACTTCAGGCCGTCAAAAAACATAAATGGGTCACCACCATCCCCCGATTGGTGAAAAAATCAATCCACGAGCGCGCGGGCGAGTTGGCGCGCCTCGGCGTCGGCCATGAGAATCGCCGAGAGGTCGGGATGCGGCGTGTGGGGGATTTGATCAAGAACCTGCGCGACGATACGCCAGATTCCGCTGAAGCCGATGCGCCCGGCGAGGAAAGATTCGACGGCGACCTCGTTGGCGGCATTCAGCACCGCAGGGCAGGCACCACCTAGCGTTCCGGCCTTCACCGCCAGATCCAGCGCGGGGAAATCCTCCCTCCGCGGTGCCTCGAATTCCAGCCGCCCGAGGGCTGCGAGGTCGAGCGGGGGCAGGGAATTTGCCACGCGCTCCGGCCAGGTCACGGCGTATTGAATCGGGAGCCGCATGTCGGAGTGGCCGAGTTGAGCGAGGACCGAGCCGTCCACAAACTCCACCATGGAATGCACGATGCTCTGCGGGTGCACGACTACATCGACGCGCTCGATGCCGATATCGAAAAGCCACCGCGCCTCGATCATCTCGAGCGCCTTGTTGAAGAGCGTCGCCGAGTCGATTGTAATTTTTTTCCCCATGTTCCAAGTCGGATGCCGCAGCGCCATTTCGGGCGTCACATTTTCCAACTCCGCCGTGGGCGTCTGGCGGAACGGCCCGCCGGAACAGGTCAAAATCAAACGCCGCACCGAGGCGGTATCGCGTCCATCGAGGCATTGGAAAATCGCATTGTGTTCGCTATCCACCGGCAACACGCGCACGCCTCGCCGGCGGGCCGCCTCCATCACCACCTCGCCGGCCATGACGAGGATTTCCTTGCTCGCCACGGCGATGTCCTTGCCCGCCTCGATCGCCGCCAGCGCGGGACGAAGCCCACCGGTTCCGACAATCGCGATCAAAACCAGATCCGCTTCGGGCATTGTCGCCAACTCCACCAACCGCTCGACGCCGTTAGGTCCGCTGGAGAGAGCTGTCTTGGCTTCGGGAAATTCCCGCGCGGCCTCCGCCAATTCCTCGGCATTCGAGTGCGCCGACATCCCCACGATCCGCATCCGCGAGGGAATATCCTTCGCCACTTTGCGCGCGCTCCGGCCGATCGAGCCGGTGGCTCCGAGGATCACGATATTTCGCATCCTCATCCGACCCCCAGCACGAAGCGCATGTAGAACAACAGGATCGGCGCCGTGAAAAGAATGCTGTCGATGAGATCGAGCGTTCCACCGATGCCCGGGAGCATAGCGCTGGAATCTTTCGTGTGCGCGCCGCGTTTCACGATCGACTCCGCCAAGTCGCCCACGACCGCTGCGAAGCCCAGCAGCAATCCCAGAAAAACAATGTCATCGAAACGGAACGCCGAGAGTTTTTCCGGCATGAGCGCATACATCCAGAAACTGCAGAGCAACGAGGAAAACAGCGCGCCGAAGAAGCCCTCCCAAGTTTTTTTCGGGCTGATGTGTGGGGCGAACGGGTGCTTCCCGAAGAGGCTCCCGAAGACATACGCGCCCATGTCGCTGAATTTCGTCACCGCCACGAGATACAGCACATACCACTGCCCGGTCGTCATTCCGTTCTCCAGGCGCGGCGTGAGGTAAATGATTTTTGTAATGAAGCTGAAAAGCCACGGAATGTAAAAAAGCCCGAAGACCGTGTAGCTCATCGCGCGTAAGGGGTCGTTTTCCGCGCCCCGGAACATCTGCCGAGCGAAAATCGTCACCAGAAAAAGCACGAGCACGAGCAACTCGAAGTCCCGGCTATTCTCCGAGCCGCTGGCTCTCGTAATCAAAAACCCGCCGCACAGCAGCACCGCCGCGCAAATCAACCCCGTGAGCGTGAAAACCCGGATGCCGTCGTGCTCGAGCATGCTGTAGTATTCCCACAGCGCGCGCATCGCCATGAAACCGACAAGAGCGAAAAACCCGATCTCCCAGCCGATGAGAATCGTGGCGAGTAGGAGCAACCAAAGAATGATCGTGCTCGAAAGTCTCAGAAAAAATGTCAGCCGCCCGGGCGTCATGAGCCGCAGATTGGCGAACTCCCGTCGCGGGTGCAATCCGCAAGGCGTCGGATTGCATCACGGGTTGTAAAAATCCGCCGATCCTGCCAACCATTCCGACCAATGGTGCGTCAACTCGGCCAAACGACTTTGGGAATCGTGCGCGATACCGGCGATTTCACGCTGTTTTGCGGACGCGCCTTTATGTCGCTATCCAAAACGCGACGACTTCCGCGTCGCATTCTTCGCGCGGTTTACGAGCAGGGCGCGGTGTGTTTGCCGGTCATTGCGATTGTTGGGGTTTTCACCGGACTCGTTCTGGGATTGCAGGGCTACCATGTGCTGAGCCGGTTTGGTTCGGAGGGGCTTCTGGGCACGCTGGTTTCGCTCTCGCTCGTGCGGGAAATGGCGCCGGTGCTGGCGGCCTTGATGCTCGTCGGCCAGGCGGGATCCGCGTTTGCGGCGGAGTTGGGCATTCAGAGAAACACCGAGCAGATCGCCGCGCTGGAGACGATGGGTGTGAACAGCCTCGGCTACCTCGTGGCGCCGCGCCTGATCGCTGCTCTTCTGGTTTTTCCCGCGCAGGCGGCGCTCTTTGTCGTCCTCGGGTTGTGGGGAGGGAGTCTCTCGGGTTCGGTTTTGCTGGGGGTCGATTCGGGAGTTTATTGGTCTGCCGTCGAACGGGCGGTGGAGTTCCGCGATCTGCGCGAGTGTTTTCTGAAAGCCGCAAGTTTCGGGGTATTGACCACGGCGATTTGCGCCTACATGGGCTTTCACGCTGACCGCAATACCTCCTCGGCCGGAGCGCGCGCGGTCAGCGCCTCGACCACCCGCGCGGTGGTGTTTTCGAGCATCACGGTGCTGATCGCCGATTATGTGATCAGTTCATTTTTTATCTGAAAATGGAGACCACGGATTTCGCGCTGGAGGTGGAGGGGTTGGAAAAGGGCTTCGATGGAAGCGCCGTTCTGAAAGGCGTGAGTCTTCGCGTGCCGCGCGGGAGTATTTTCACCGTTCTTGGACCGAGCGGCACCGGAAAATCCGTCCTCCTCAAGTGCATCGGAAACATCCTCGCGCCGGACTCGGGGCGCATTGTCTTCGAGGGCCGCCCCCTTCGCGATCCGGCCGCGCGGGAGGATTTCCGGAAACGCTGCAGCTTTCTTTTTCAGGGGAATGCGCTGTTTGACTCGCTCACGGCGCTGGAAAATGTCGCGCTCCCGCTCGAGCAAACGACCTCGCTCGGCAAAGTAGAAATTTTCAAGCGAAGCCTCAAGGCCCTCCAGCAACTTGAGATGAAAGATTTCGCGGACCGCTACCCTGGGCGCCTTTCCGGCGGCATGCAAAAGCGTCTTGCCCTCGCCCGTGCGATCGTTACACAACCCGAGATCGTGCTTTTCGACGAACCCACCGCCGGTCTCGACCCGCTCCGCCGGAATGCCGTTTTCTCCATGATCGCCAAATACCAACGCCGCTTCCGCTTCACGGCCCTCGTCGTTACACACGATGTGCCCGAGGCTCTTGCGGTTAGCGATCGCGTCGCCCTTCTCAACCAGGGCCGCATTGCCTTTGAGGGAACTCCCGCCGCGTTCGCTGCCTCCAGCGAGTCCGGGGTCGCGCTTTTCCGTGACAGCGTGGACGCCCTCCACCGAACCCTCGCTGCCATCCGCAGCGAACAACCAGCCACTTCATGAAAAAATACAAAGTCGAGTTTTTGGTCGGCCTCTTCGCCCTGCTCTCCCTTGCCGCGCTGGCGTGGCTCACGCTCCAAGCCGGCGCGGGCTCGATGCCGGCCGGTGAGACCTATGTCATCGAGTCCCGCTTCACCAACGCGGGTGGGCTCCATTCCGGCAGCAGCGTGCTCATGTCCGGCGTCACTGTGGGCCGCGTGGAGGATGTGCGCATGGAGCCGTCGGATTACAGCGCAATTGTCACCTTACGCATCCTTTCCGCTCTCCGCCTGCCGAGCGACTCCATGGCTTCGATCAAAACCTCGGGTCTCATCGGCGACAAATTTGTCTCCCTTTCACCTGGCGCCGAGGAGACCTATCTCAAACCCGGCGCGCGGATCACGATGACGGAATCCGCCGTGGATCTGGAATCTCTCATTGGCAAAATGGCTTTCGGAGCGGTTGACAAAGCCGACGAAAAGAAAGATCAAAAAACAGAATAATCGACTGTGAAAACAAACGCTCTTCTACTTTCCCTGATCCTCTCCTTATCTTGTGGAAAAGCCTTCGCCTCGACCGCCGCTGCGGAGAATTTTCTCAAAAAATCCGTCGGTGAGGTCGTGGAGGCCGCTAAAAATGCCACTGATGCCCCGGCGCTCGCCTCCGCCGTCCGTCCAATTCTTCTTAAAACCATCAGCTTCGACGCCATGACCCGCCGTTCCGTGGGGCCGGGTTGGCGGCAGTTCACCGACGCCGAACAAAAGGACGCCATCGGCTTTTTTACCACGCTGATCATTCGCACCTATTCCGCAAAGTTTACCCCGGGCGAACTCCCCGATGTCGTCTACAAAGCCGCGACGGAAACCGCTCCCGGTCGAGTCGAGGTCGCCACCTCCACGCTGTATAAAGGCAGCCGCTACGAAGTCACCTATCGACTCGAGCAGCCCGATGGCAAAGGTTGGCGCGTCACGGATGTGGTGATCGAAGGCGTCAGCATGATCGCGAATTACCGAGGCCAGCTCGACGCGCAGTTCAAATCCGGCGGCGCGGGGGCAGTCCTCGGCTCACTCCAAAAATCCATCAATTCCTCAAAATGACACGCCCCCAAACTTCTCGCTCAGTTGTTACGCTTTTCCTCGGTGTGATCGTGAACGTCCTCACTCCCGAGGCCTTCGCTGAGTCGAGCCGGATTTACAGCTACACCACACAGGGCGCGGTGCCGGTGGACTTGAAAAAGGGCCGCCTCCCGAAAAACTCCTACGAGACCTACTACCTCGAGAGCGCCATACCCCAATCCTCTCGACCTGTTGCCACGCCCAAGCCAAAAGCCACACCGAAACCCAAAGCCACGCCCAAGCCAAAAGCCACGCCGAAGCCCAAGGCGACACCGATTCCAAAGGCCACGCCGAAGCCCACGGCGCAACCAACCCCTCAGTCGACCTCAACACCCAAGCCCGCCGCGATTACGGTCACCAAAAAATCTTCGCCCACACCGGTTGCCAAGCCTCCCAAATCCTCGCCGAAACCCGCGGCTCCTCCCGTGGATGACTTGGATGACTTGGATGAGTATGGCGACACCGTGAAGATCGCGGACCCCATCGAACCCGTGAACCGCGGAATGTTTTGGCTCAACCACCAACTCTACACCTACATCGCTCGGCCGATTTCGAAGGTCTACCGCACCATCCTGCCGAAGCCCGTCCGCACGGCCGTTCACAATGTCTACGACAACGCGGAGTATCCTGTCCGCGTGGTGAATCACTTGCTCCAAGGAAAACCCGGGCGCGCGGATCTCGAGACCCGCAAATTCCTTCTCAACTCCACCGCGGGCGTGGGCGGCATCTTCAAGCCCTCGGATCGTTTCCCCTCGCTCGCCGAGGTTCCCGACGCGGACACCGGCCAAACTTTTGCCAAATGGGGTATCGGCCATGGAGCTTATGTCGTTCTTCCCGTGATCGGCCCGCGCAGTGTGCGCGACACCGTGGGCCTGGCCGGGGATGTCGCCCTCAATCCCCTCACTTGGGTGCCGATCGGCGGAGTGGCCCAAGCCATCTCGATCCCGCTTGCGACCCCCAATACCGTTCGCAATGTGGACAGCCGGCTCAACGCCTACGACGCCGCCACCGAGAACGCTGTCGATCCCTACCTCTCCCTCCGAGGCTCCTACATCCAGTATCGCCAAAAAGCTGCATCCAAGTAGGTCATCCCTCCTGGTCCGCAGGCGTTGCCATCCCTCCGCCGTTTGCTAGAGTCCGGAGCTCGCCACAGGGCACCTTTTTTCCAAATTCATGAAAACTCTCGTCATCGGCCACCGCAATCCAGACATGGACTCGATCGTGGCTGCCCTCGGCTATGCGGAATTCAAGCGCGCCACCGGAATGGAAAATGCCATTGCTGCCCGCTGTGGAAATACCAACGCCCGCATTGATTTTGCCCTCCGGAAGTTCGGGGTCGAGGCGCCGGTGTTCGTTCCCGATGTCTACCCCCGCGTGGAGGATGTGATGCAGCGGAATGTCGTGAGCATCCACCGCGACGCTCCGATTTATCAAGCGATGACGCGCTTTAGCGAAGCCAAGTTCCGCGGGCTTCCGGTGGTCGATGACTCGCGCTCCTGCATCGGCCTCCTCTCGGCCTTCAAGCTCGGCAAATACTTGTTCCCGCCGCTCGAAAATCTCTCCTCGTGCCGTATTGTCGAGGCATCCATCTCGCACATCCGAGATGCCATCCGTGGCATGGTGGTCACGGGCAAGGAGGATCCCAAGATCAAGCCCCGCATGCTTGTTGTGGCGGCCATGCACACCGCTTCATTCCAAAAACGCCTTGAGCAGCTTGACATCCCCTCCACTGTCCTGATCGTTGGAGACCGTTGGAATATTCAAGAAATGTCCATCCTGGCCGGTGTGCCGGTGATCATCATCACGAATAATTTCTCCCCCACGGATCGCGCTCTTGCCCTCGCGCAGGAGCATGGCACCACGCTGCTCTCCTCGCCGCACGACACCGCCACCACCGTCATGCTCTCGCGGGCGGCCGTGACGGCCGGACAAATGCTCTCGCCGGAATTCATTCACCTCAATGGCGACGCCACCCTGTCCCAGACCAGAATGGATTTGGCCATGCATTCGCAGTTTGCCTTTCCTGTTTTGGGATCGCAGGGCCGATTGCAGGGCATCATCTCCAAGAGCGACCTGCTGAGGCCGGTTCCGCGCCAACTCATCCTCGTCGATCACAACGAAATCACCCAGGCGGTTGCGGGCGCCGACGAGGTGTCGATCATTGAAATTCTCGACCACCATCGCATCGGCGTGGCGCCGACCCACCAGCCGATCCTTTTCATGAACCGCCCGGTCGGATCGACCAGCACGATCGTGGCCGATTGTTTCCGCCAGGCGCGGCTCCCGATTCCGAAACCCATTGCCGGCCTGCTGATGTGCGGACTGATTTCGGACACGCTGAATCTCACCTCGCCGACCACGACCTCTGTGGATCGGGATATCATGGCAGAGCTATCCAAGATTTGCGGCGTGAAGCCCGCCGATCTTGCCTCCGAGATTTTCAGCGTTGGCTCACCCTTGATGACCCTATCGGCGAAGGATGTCATCACCGCCGACTGCAAGGAATACGAGGAGCATGGCATCAAGTTCAGCGTGTCCCAGATCGAGGAAATCAGCTTCGCCTCGTTCCAGAAACAGCGCGAGACCCTGATCGAGGAATTGGAAAAATACCGTGCCTCGCATGGGTATCTTTTCTCCACGCTCCTCATCACCGATGTGAATACGCAGAACTCGATCCTCATCGTCCGTGGATCGGAGAGTTTCACGCGCCTCATCGATTTTCCCGAGGATGGAAGCCACGCGTGGAAACTCGACGGTGTCGTTTCGCGGAAAAAACAACTCCTGCCTTATCTCACCGCCATCCTGGCCCGCATGGCCTGATTTTTGTCAGGAATTCCGCACCCGGATTTGGGAGCGCAGGATCAAGTAGAGAACGAAAAAGAGGAAGAGGGTCGAGGCGATGAGGACGAGCGTGTTGAACCACAGAATCCCGGCGCGAAGACCGAGGTATTCTTTCATCGGTCCAAAGAAGACATTCAGGTGTCGGTCCTCGCGATAGTCGCTTTGCTCCATCTCGGCTTTGGACACGAGGTCGGTGACTTTTTGATTCACATAGAGCTGCTCGGCACTCACGCCGGTGCCGAAGTTGTCGAATTTCGAGGGTTCGAAACGCGCGCCGGCAATGACACCATCGATCCGCCGGAAGGCCTTGTTGATGCCTTCAGGCCGGGAGGCTTCGAGCCCGGAAAGAACAGCGAGGGCCTCTTTCAAATCATCCAGGCGATCGGCTTGATCGGGGGTGAGTTTTTTGGCGCGGATGATTTCGTTGATGAGAGATTGGATTTTTTCCTGGCGAATGGTGAGGGGGTTGAGCTTCGCCTGGGCATAGACGAGGGCCTCGTAGGACCAACGCGTGGGCATGATCTCGCAAATGAGCGGCACCTGCAGGTCGCTTCGCGGCGGCATCGAGCTTTCCGGATGGCGGATGGCCCACTGCTGGATGACATGGATGAAATCCAGATTGCGGTTCATCTCTTCGTATTTGATGAGCGCGCCGCTGAGAATGATCTGCGGAATCAACACCACAGGGATGATGAGGATGCCGGTCTTGCTTTGAGCGACGAGCGCGGAAATGACGAGCCCGATCGCGGCCCCGTTCGCTGCCGTGAGGAACATCGCCGTGAAGACGATCCAGAATCCATCGCGCAGGGAGAGCAGGGCGTTTCCAATGAGGGCAAAGAGCGCGCATTGAATGATCGCGAAGAAGGCCAGCGACAGAACCTTCGCAGTGACATAGAAGCCGAGGTTCACATTCAAATTCCGCTCGCGCATGAGCACCGCACGGTCATGGATAATGTCGTCCACGCTATTGGTGAGGCCGAGGAACATCGCCACGACGAGCGCGAGGAAGAGGTAGGTCGGAATGTGAAACGCCGAGGCGAAATCGTAAACGGCGCTCTCGGAATATCGGAGGACCATGCCGGTGAGCAGCGCCAGGAGCGGGGCCTCGAGGACTGTGGTGAGTAGGTTTGCGCGGTTGCGGAGTTTGCTCAGAAAAGCGCGGCGGAGCAGGACACCGAATTGGCGGAATTGCTCGCCCATTCGGAGGCGCTCGCCTTTGCGGGATTCGGGCAGGGGTTCCTGGGGTTGAGGCGCCGCCTCGCGAGGTGTGGGGGGTTGGCGGACTTCCTTGAGCAAGCGGTAGGCTTCGTATTTGTCGCGCCAGTAGTCAGGCGAGAAGCGCCTCGCGGGGATGAGTTGGCCTCGGTTGTTTTCCTCCAAAATAATGTCGCCGCCGAGGTCGCGCAGCGGGGTCTCGAGCACATCAAAAATGAACTCCGGCCGGGTCGTGCCGCAGACTTCGCACCCGCCTGGGGAGGATTTGCCGGCCTGCCGGTTTTCCTCCGCCGCGAAATATTGGAGGGTTTCCAGAGGAGTGCCGAAAAAGACAAGCTTCCCGCCGCGGTCGAGCACCATGGCTTTGTGGAACATCTGGAAAATCCGTGAGGTCGGCTGGTGGATCGTCACGAGCACGATCTTGTTGTGCGACATGTCCCGGATGATCTCCATGATGTGCTCGGAGTCCTTCGAGCTGAGGCCGCTCGTCGGCTCGTCAAAAAGATAAATGTCGGCCGAGCTGACCATATCGAGGCCGATGTTCAGCCGCTTGCGCTCGCCGCCGCTCAGGATTTTCTGGGCGGTCGAGCCGACGACGGAGCTCCGGCGCTCATTGAGCCCAAGCTCGGCGAGTTTGCCATCGATGCGGCGGATGCGCTCGCGCCGACCCAGATGCGGAGCGCGGATGGCGGCGGCGAAGTTGAGGTTTTCCTCGATCGTCAGGTGCTCATCGAACGCATCGTATTGCGGGATATAGGTGACATATTTTCTGAGCGATTCGTGGTTGGGGTAAAGAGAGAGGTCATTGAAAAGAACCTCGCCACGGATTGGTTGGAATTGACCGGAAAGCGCGCGCAGGAGTGTGCTTTTGCCGCAACCGCTGGCTCCCATCACGCAAACCATCTCGCCGCGCTGGACCGTGAACGACACGCCATCCATCGCCACCGTGCCGCTGGCGAATTTACACTCGAGGTCATGCGCCTCGAGGGTTCGCACCACATTTTTTTCCTCCTCGATCAGCCGCTCGGAAAAGTCACAGCGCAAGATTTGGCTGGCATCCACGCGGATCGTATCGCCGTCCGCGAGAGGCGCGGAATTCCGCACCGGGTTGCCACGCACAAGGATCGGTCGGTCGGTGCGCAGGACCTCGACCGAGCCTTCCTTGCGATCATAGTCGCACTTGATTTTGAGAAGCACATCGCCGCCGGGGCCAGGGGATAAAAGAATGTCGTCCTCCTCGAGCAGGTTGGGGTTGTTCGAGACGAGGTATTCGCTTTTTGACGCCTTGAGAGCGAAACGACCGCCGTAGGATCTCGCCCGGAGGCGCAGGTGGTCGAGGTCGAGTTCGCTGTCGTCGTGAAAGACGATTTTGTCCTCCAGCGTGGCTGTCACTTCACGCCCCTCGGAGAGTCGCACGCCGCGAAGGACCGCATCGACATCGCGCAGGGCCTTCACTCGCACGCGGAGCCCGAAAGCCACTTGCAGGCAGGAATCCCGAGTGCGGTCCTTGCCGAGAGTGACCTCATCATCCTCGTTCACCGCGACGAAAATCTCGGGGAGGGTCACATTTTTCTTCGCGTTGAAATAGAAAACCAAGTCGGCGTAGCTGAGCACGACATCATCGGCCAGGACGCGCTGGCCGGTATAAAGACGGGCGAAACTCCCCGGCTCCAGCGCCCGCCCTTGAACGATCAGCTGACGGCCGCTGAGATTTTTTACGATCACGAGATCGCCGTAGCGGTAGGCGTGGAGCCGCTCCTCAGCCGTGAATCCTGGCATGACGACATCCGAGCGCTCTTCGTGGCCGAAGCTTACCATCTCGAGGGGCGAGGCACCCGTGCTGTAGATCGAGCTGTCGGTTTTTTCATCCGCATTGAGTTGGTAAACGATGTCGATCGCCTGAGTCGCCATGCCGAGTCGCGACATGAAAGCGTAGTAGGCCACGACCGCTTCGTTTTTCAGGCCGGCGCGGGAGATCAGGTCGTAGAGCTGCACGCCGAGAAGGATCTTCCGCTCGTCGCTCAACTGACCGGAGAGTTTTTGGGCCATCCCGTCGAGATCCTGCCGCTGATTCAGCGCCCGCTGGAAAAGGTCGCGAAGCTCGGAGTAAACCGCGTCCGGATAATCGTAGCGCAGGAAGCCGAGGCTGGAGTCGATCTCCTCCTCGATCAGGTCGCCGTCCACTTGGGAAAACGCCGCGAGCACTTGGATGAGCGTCGGCAAAAGATTCGGCCCCTCCGTGATGGTGCGCGGCTTCCGCTGGATCCGGCGGAGAGCGTGGCGGAAAAGCGATTGGCTCCGCGCAGCGAGGCGCAAAATAGCCTCGAGTCGGGATTGAATCCCGCTTGGCGGTCGAGGAGAGTTGACAGAGTCCACTGGCGCGCCAACCTATCCATGCCCGCTGTCCATTGCAATCCACGGCCTCGCCCAGCCAAGAATGGCATTGCCGAACGGCAGGTTTTTCAAAAGAGTGTCAGATTAGATTCCATGAGCACCGCCACCACTGAAGCCAAGCCCCTCAGCGCCAACGAAGTCATCAAAGCCGCCTCGCACCACCTCCGCGGCAGCCTAGCCCAAGAACTCGCTGACACCTCCACCGCGGCCATCACGGACGATTCCGGCCAGCTCACGAAATTCCACGGACTCTATCTCCAAGACGACCGCGACCTCCGCCTCGCTCTCAAGAAAGCGGGCAAGGAAAAAGCCTTCTCGTTCATGCTCCGCGTCCGCCTCCCCGGCGGCAAGGCCACCGCGAACCAATGGCTAGTTCTTAACAAGCTCGCGGGTGATGTTTCCTCCCCCTCGCTCCGCCTCACCACCCGCCAAACCTTCCAATTTCACGGCGTCCTCAAGGGCAATGTCAAAAAGCTCGTCCAAGGCATGCACCAAGTCCTCCTCGATTCCATCGCGGCCTGCGGCGATGTGAACCGCAATGTCATGGCCCCGCCGAATCCCGAGCGCAGCGCTGCCGCCCAGTTGGTCTACGACCACGCGAAATCCTGGAGTGAATTCGCCCTCCCTAAAACCCGCGCCTACCACGAGATCTACCTCGATGAGGAACTCGTCGCCGGCGGCGAGCCCGAGAGCGAGCCGATGTATGGCGACACCTACCTCCCGCGCAAATTCAAGACCGGCTTCGTCCTCCCGCCCTCGAACGATGTGGACATCTACTCCCAAGACCTCGGCTACATCGCCGCCGTCGAGGATGGAAAGCTCCTCGGCTACAATGTCACCGTCGGCGGCGGCCTCGGTATGAGCCATGGAAACGCCGAGACCTTTCCGCGCTTGGCCGACTGCATGGGCTTCATCACGCCCGACCTCGTCAACAAAGTCGGCGAAGCCGTCCTCACCACCCAGCGCGACTTCGGCGACCGCACAAACCGCAAACACGCCCGGCTCAAATACACCATCCAAGACCGCGGCATCGAGTGGTTCAAAGGCGAGGTCGAGAAACGCTCTGGCGTCTCGTTCGCGCCCGCCCGCCCTGTTCATTTCACCACCATCCAGGATCCCTTCGGCTGGCACGAATGCACGGACGGCACTTGGTTCTACGGCCTCCATATCCTCAGCGGCCGCATCGTCGATAAAGACGGCTGGGCGATGAAAACCGCCCTCCGCGAAATCGCCGAAATCCACACCGGCGACTTCCGTCTCACCCCTTCCCAAAACCTCAGCATCAGCGGCGTCACGCCCGAGATGAAGCCCCGCATCGAGGCCATCCTCGCCAAGCATGGGCTCGACAAGGAAAACGACCGCTCCGGCCTGCGTCTGAACGCCCTCTCGTGCGTCGCGCTACCCACCTGTGGCCTCGCCCTTGCTGAGAGCGAACGCGCCCTGCCCGAGACTTTGGAAAAATTCGAAGCCGTCCTCGACGAGAACGGCCTCCGCCACGATGCCATCAGCATCCGCATCACGGGTTGCCCGAACGGCTGTGCCCGCCCCTACCTCGGCGAGATCGGCTTCGTCGGCAAAGCTCCCAACAAATACGCGCTCTACCTCGGCGCCCGCTACGACGGCACCCGGCTCAACCGCCTCTTCTCACCGAGCACTACGATCGACGGCGCTGTCGAAATGCTCCGCCCGATCATCAAACGCTACGCCCTCGAGCGCCAACTAGGCGAAGGCTTCGGCGACTTCTGTGACCGTGCCATCCTACCGGCGGATGCAACCTTCCACAGCGTCGGCACCCCCGCCGCCGCCTAAGGAAAAAATCTCCCGCGCACCCCTTGAAGGCTTTCTCGGGACCGGAGTCATGGAGTCTATTGGGCTTTCACTCCGGAGACGAGAGCTTGCAGGGAACCTTTGGCATCGCCGAAGAGCATTCGGCAGTTATCGCGAAAGAAGAGGTGATTCTCTATGCCCGCAAACCCTTTGCCCATGGAACGCTTCATCACGATCACAGTGCGGGATTTTTCAGCTTCAATGATTGGCATGCCGAAGATGGGGCTGAACCTGTCCTCGCGAGCGGCGGGGTTCACCACATCATTCGCGCCAATGACGAGGCAGACATCCATGCGTTCCATTTGCGGGTTAATACTCTCCATTTCGACGAGTTGGTCATATGAGACATTAGCTTCTGCAAGCAGGACATTCATGTGACCAGGCATCCGGCCGGCAACCGGGTGGATGGCAAAACTGGTCTCTACACCCCGCTTGGCAAGCTCATCGCAGAGTTCCCTCACTTGATGTTGGGCTTGGGCAACAGCAAGGCCGTATCCTGGAATAATAACAACTTGCTGGGAAATGCTTAATAGCATTGCGACTTCATCGATTTGAATTGGTTTGATGGATCCCTCGACATCTGTGGATTGGGATTCTCCGCCGGATCCGCTGCCGAAGGCACCGAAGAGCACATTGGTCACTGGGCGGTTCATCGCCTTGCACATGAATAGCGTGAGTAAGGTGCCAGATGAGCCGACCAATGTGCCGGCAATGACCATGGCCACATTCGAGATGGCAAATCCGTCAGCAGCCACTGCCAGACCGGTAAAGGAATTGAGCAGCGAAATCACTACAGGCATATCTGCCCCGCCAATAGGAAGCACCATCATCGCTCCGAAAATGAGCGAGAGCGCGACAAAAACCAAAAGGGGGGCGGTGCTGGCATCGGCAGTGGCAAGCATCGCGCCCAACACAAGGATCGTCGCAAGGATGGCAGCATTGATAAATTTCTGGCCGGGGTAAGTCAGGGGCTTTTCAAATTTTCCCTGCAGCTTGAGGAAGGCGATCAGACTTCCAGAAAAAGAAAGTGCTCCGATGAGTGCGGCAAAGAGCATGACCGTGATAAACCCGGCCCCGCGCGGAGTGCCGCCGTGATGCAGTAACTCGACAGCAGCCACGAGGGCCGCTGCGCCGCCGCCCGCACCATTGAAAAGGGCAACCATCTGTGGCATGCCGGTCATCTTCACCGAATACGCTCCGATGGCTCCAATCACCAAGCCCGCAAGTATGCCGGCGATAATCAAGACGCTGTTGAGCATGGGAACGGCCCCATGCGCGGGGCCTTGCAGTTGAGGCACCACTGCTATGAGGGCCACGATCATGCCAAAGCCGGCTACGAGATTCCCCGACCGGGCGGTTTTGGGCGAGTTGAGCATTTTGATGCCCAAAACGAAGAGCACTGCTGCAAAAAGAAAGGCGAAAGAGAGGAGGGCACTCATTTTTGGCGTCGTTTGAACATTTGCAACATCCGATCCGTAACCATGAATCCGCCGAAGACATTCGCGGCTCCAAGCACCACAGCAATAAAGCCGGCCACAAGCGCAGGAGTGCTATCCGCCGAGGCGAGCGTGAGCATCCCGCCGATGAGAATAATCCCGTGGATCGCATTGGTGCCGCTCATTAAGGGGGTGTGTAGCAGCGCGGGGACACGGAAGATGAGTTCCACTCCCAGAAAAATGGACAGAATAAATATGAAGAAGGTGAGAAATTCAGCGCTCATGGGATGGTGGCAGCAATTTTTTCGTTAACGATTCGGCCCCCGTGGGTGATGAGGGCTCCTTGAATGAGTTCGTCCTCGAGACGCGGCACGAAGCGCCCCGCCTCACGATCCCAGAATTCCTCGATAAGCGAGGTCATGTTTGAGGAATACATCTGGCTCGCATGAATGGGCGCACAGCTCGCAAGATTCGGGATTCCGACGAGTTTCACACCACGGCGTTCGATGATCTGGTCAGGCACGATCCCCTCGACATTGCCGCCGCTTTCGACTGCCAAATCGACCACTACGGTTCCCGGCCGCATGGCATCAAGCATCTCTGAGGTCACCAGCGTCGGTGCACAACGGCCGAAGACCTGTGCGGCAGTGATCACCACATCGGCCTCGCCGCATGATTTCTTCATCGCATCGCGCTGTTTTTTGATCTGCTCTTCGGTGAGCGCTTTCGCGTAGCCATCTTTTGTTTGGCCTGTCTCGCCGAGATCGATTTTCAAAAACTGTGCTCCTAGCGAGCGCACCTGCTCCTCCACGACAGGCCGTGGGTCGTAGGCTTCGACCTTAGCGCCAAGCCGCTTGGCCGTCGCAATGGCCTGCAATCCCGCCACGCCGACCCCGATGATAAAAACTTTCACCGGCATGATCGTGCCGGCGGGCGTCATCATCATCGGAAAGATTTTGCTCGATTGCTGCGCCGCAAGAATCACCGCCGTGTAGCCCGCCAAACTCGCCTGCGATGAAAGCACATCCATTTTCTGGGCCCGCGTTGTGCGAGGCAGAAGCTCCATCGAAATCGCTGTCACACCACGATCCGCCAGCGCCTTCACAATTTCCGGGGAATTGAATGGATCCAGCAATCCAGCCAACACACAGCCAGATCGCAAGCAGGCAACTTCATCGAGTGAAGGCTTGCGCACCTTCAAAACCACATCAGCTGTGCCTAGGAACGACTCGCGATCAAAAAAAATCTTAGCGTCTTTTGCCGCATAGGACTCATCGGAAAATGAAGATGGCAACCCGGCGCCAGACTCGATCGCGATCTCCGCGCCAATTTTTTTAAGCTTCGCGACATGGTCTGGAATCAGTGCCACGCGAGTTTCATGCGCAGACTTTTCTTTGGGGATGACGATTGTCATAGGGGGTATGCTGGACAACTCCTATCAATCCTTTCACAATTGAAAAGTCTTGAAATCAAACACCAATCTCTTGGTGCAGTTTTTTGGAAGGCGACCAAATTTTCAGCCCTCCGTGGTTTTAGTTGCGCGATCTCGAACGATTTTCTGTCGATTTTTTTCGATGGTCGACCCCGCCTGCCCTACTCCCCGCCCACGCCGGCGAACTCACGCGGGAATAAGCTGTGATCGAGATTTGACCTTGCTGGCTTTCTGGCATTCCTCGGGGGTGGTAGCGAATTTGAGTTTGGCTTCGGCGCACTGGACGGCGAGGGCTTGTTTGGCGATGGCGCGGGCTTTTTGCACCGAACTCCTCAAAGCCTTGGACATCCAAGCAACCCCTCAAGCTTCCTGAATCTCAACAACGGCTCTATTGCAGCTCAAAGTTGATGTTCACCGTGTAGCCGTCGCCGGCGTTTTTTTTGCGCTCCTCAAAAAAGGTGCGGACTTTCTCGGAAAGTTTGGGGTCGCGCTCCGTCATCGCCTCGCGCTTGGCGTGGAGGCATTCGACGATATCGCGCAGACCATCGCGCCAAGTTCCGATTTTCTTTTCCCGCAAATCCTACCGGTCGATTTGCTTTTCTGCCTCGGTCATGGGTTTGACCTCGATCCGGTCGATGACATTTCCTGCTCCGGCGACGGAGGCGGCGTAGGAAAGGATGCGGTTCTTGTTCTCTTGGGTGGTTGCACGGCCACGGATGGTGGTTTTGCCGTTCAGCGTGGCAACTTCGACATTTCTCCCGTAGTGGGAGAGGCGTTTGTCGGCGCTGATCAGTTCATCGATGCGGAGGGTGGTCTCCTTGTCCTTCGCGCTGGCTCCGTGAACCAAGGGCGCCTGCGGCATTCCCGGCCGGTCGGGCGCGTCTTCGCGGATATTGCCGTTCGCCTGGACATTGAATCGGGGGGCATTCACGAAAAGTTGCTGATGGTCGTTCAGCTCGAAGCCGTTGCGTTTGAGGTTGTATCGGAGGTTTTGGGGTTGCACCTCCTTGACGGGTTTGGTGGTATCGTAGGGTTGAATGAGGACGCCTTGGATTCGCCCAGTCATGCGGTTCATGTTGCGCAATCCGAGGACATAACCCAGCCCCACGCCTTGGAGGTTTTCCACCGGCATACGGAAGAGATCCGAGGAGCGAATGACATAGCCGATAGGTTCTGCGCCTTTTTCGAAATAGGGCGTCTTTCCATAAAAGTGGTAAACTTCCGCAACGGTTTTTGGATCCGGCGGGCCCACTTTGTCGGACATCTCAAAGGTGGGCGCGTTTTGGAATTTTTCCTTGTCCATGTCCAGATACAGGGTTCCGGGTTTCCCGTCATCCACGAGCACACTGGGCGGCAGGACCTTCGTGGTTTCCCCGATGCTGAGGACACCGCCAAACGAGACGAGCATGCCGACATAGCGACCGTTTTCGATATCCACGGCCGCTCCGCTGACATGGCCGAGCGATTCACCTTTTCGGTTGTAAACGCGCTTGCCGACGATTTCGTCCCAGCGATTTCCCGGGGCATCGGCGTGGCAGGGAAGCGAGATGGCCGCAAACAAAGCGACAGTCAGCGCTTTTAGAAGTGATGGGGGATACTTGCCTTGCGGTGTGCGGGAAGTCATAAGGTCTGATCGGCAGGTTGAATTTATCTTCAGGTTCAAGCAATCGGAATCCGGGGTCGGCGGAGCACTTTGGCGGCGGTGATGATCAGCAGAATTGCTCCGGCAAAAATGGCGGCAACGAGCCACATGGCACGCTGGAATATTCTATCGATCGTGGCGTTACTCATTTGCTGAAGCTCTCCTGCGAGCTTCCATGGCGTCGCTTGGGGGTCTTGTGGGGCGCTCATGAGCAATTGAGCGGCTGCCATCGCGGCATTCAACTCGATGATGGCCTGCCTGGCTTTTTCAAGAGTCTCGGTGGTTTGCGCGGGAGTCCATGGCTCGGCATCGGAATCCGAACCGACTGACTTAATGCGTTCGTAGGATTCGACCGTGGCACGGGCGTTTTCCACGAGCGGGTGGAGGGCCGGAAGGAGTTCGCGGATGGTCCTGGACTGGGTGTCTGCGAGGTTTTGAAGATCTTGGGGCAGTGTGTCGATCGAGGCTGCAGCCATTTCAGCGCTCCGGCTGAAGGATTGCAAATTGGGCTCTGCGCCAACCTGGGCGAGCATGAGGGAGGATTGCATGGTGGCCATGCGAGGCATGCGCTCGATGTAAAACATGAGCCGCTCCCCGGTGTGAAGGGCTTCCTCGAAATCGCCGACCGTCTTTTGGAATTCCGACAAGAACGGAACGGGGGCGGATTCTCGGGATCTCCCGGCGCGAAGGTCTGCGAGATCACGAAGCCTGATTCCCGAGACATAAATGGCTTCTGGGTTCGCCTTCTGCCAATCGCGGATTTTGGAATCAAGTTCCGCGCGTCCCCTTTCACCAATATAATCCACCAGAATAGCTCCGATCTGGGCATGCAGGGAATCGTAGGTGGCATTCATTGCACCGAGTTGATCGCCCCAAAAGTCCGAGCCCATTTTCTCGCGGACCATCTGGCGTCCCAAGCTGACAAAGACATACATGTCCAAAAGGTTGGCGGTTGGGTCGCGACCGGCGGCGATTTGCATGGATGCCGCGCAGAAGAGCACTTTAAATGTTTCGACGCGCAGGCGCTTGGCTGGATCGGTGTTCTTGCGCAAACACGCGTCCGCATTCTCCCAAATCGCCATGGTGTAGCGATCGGAGAAATCCATCATCTCCTGCTGGAGAATAAGCGCCCGGCTGTTTTTCGAAGCAGGCTTGCGGGGTTTGCCGGTCAGGAACTCCAGCGGATGCGCGTCGGCCTGCGGTTTGAACAGATCGATGGCCCGACTCGGCGAAAGCGGCATCAAAACAAGTAGTGAGGCGACAAGCGCGCTGGCTCGAATCCGTTGTTGCGAGGCGTTTCTCACGGAGTGCCGATAGCGAGCGCGATGTCGTCTGTCAATTCCCCATCATCTCGCCAAGCAGAAGAATTGAATGCCATTCGAAAACCTGACTCAATCCTGCGATGCCTCTGCGTTTCCTCACCGAAGTCATCGTAGCATGTCTCTGCCTCCTCGCTCAGCAGTATACCTTGTTGGCGGTTTCTGAAAATCTTGAGGAAACATGCCGGGGCGAGGGGTTCGAAATCTTCGTCAGCGCGAGAAAAGAAGGCGAAGGTTGGAAAGTTCGACTAGAGCCCCGAGGGTTAAGCTCGGACTCGAGAATCCAAACCTTCGAGAAGGACTCCCCGCCCACCCGCGTCCTTTTCGAGGACATGACCGGAGATGGCATCCAAGAGCTTTTTCTGATTTTTACCTCGCCCGGCAGCGGAAGCCACGGATCGGTATTGGCCTTCTCGACGAATGGCAAAAAAGCCCTCACCGATATCGTGATCGACGAACCGAAAGCGGAGGATCTTGAAGGCTACATGGGGCACGATGAGTTTGAAGTCGTGGAGAACACCTTTGTGCGACGATTTCCCGTATACAAAAGCGAAGATGAAAATGCGAAGCCGACCGGCGGATGGCGGCAGTTCCAATACAAGCTCCGCCCGGGCGAGGCGGCTTGGCATTTGCGTCTGGACCGCGTGGTATCGTTCTAGGATGCCTCCGCTACATCTGCGATGGAATCATCATGCCAAGCCGCTCGAATGCGGCATTGATTTACTACACGGCTGGTCTGCCAAGCACAGTTTCTGCGGGGTCGCCTTTGTTGTTTGGCAATATTGCTTACCCTTTCAACGGTTCTTACTCTTTAGGGAGCAGTTCCGGCATCTCTTTTGGTATTACACCAGCACATAACGGGTTGTTTTCTGAAGAAAACAACAATGGAATAGAATGGGCTGCCGGTCCGGGGATTGGGGGAACCGCACTTCTCTACAATGGGAATATCCTTAAATTTGCGAACGGATCTTCCATTAGTGCCGGTTCTGCCTCCAATTGGACATCCTCTGACCCAGGTTTTGCTCAAGACGGGCAGGCAGGAAATTGGAATGCTGGGGGATCCGGTTTTGCCGGCCTAAGATATAATGCCGGAGCTGGCAACTATTTCTATGGATGGGTAGAGATGAATTACAATGCGGCTGCGGATACGGTGACGGTGAGCAGATTTGCATTTCAAGATGTCGCGAATATTGCCGCACCGACTTCCATCCCCGAGCCCGGCCAAGTCGCCGCGTCGCTCCTGCTGCTCGGCGGCATCGGCGGGTATGTCGCTTGGAAACGCCGTCAGAATAATCGCCCTTCAGTCCAGACCGCTTAATCACCCGGTTATCATTGCTTGACGGTGAGCCCGGTTTCTCTGTTGCGATGGATCGTTATGTGGCTCGCGATCCTTGCTATCTCGGGCTGTGGTCACGGGATGGCTTGGAAGGAATCGGTCTCACTCGCGCCGGATAAAATCGCCAGGCGGCAACTCGAATACACCGATTCCCATGGCGTGAATATCTACACATTTTTCACCGGAGGCCGATACCGCTACGCCACGCTCTCACAAAACCGGAGCTACGCAGACTCTCGCGAGGGGAGCTATGAATACGAGCGCACCGGAAAGAAAACGGGCACAATCAGATTCGAAAACGAACCCTCAATCCGCTTGAGTTTCACCGGCCCTCAATCCGCCGTAGGCCGAGTGGATGCGGATGAGCGAGTTTACCGATTCCTTATGGAGTGAAGACAGGTGGGCTTGGATTTCGGCTCCCCCAACCCGTGGGTATCGCGTAGTTGGCAGCGGATAAGAGGAGAGAGCCTACTGCAGCTCGAAGTTGATGTTCACCGTGTAGCCGTCGCCGGAGCCGAGGCCGGTGGGCGGGGAATCGATTTTTGTGACGCGCCCGAGGGCGGTTTGCACGGATTGATCCATGATCGGGTTGCCGCTGGATTTCACGATCTCCGAGCTTTTGATCGTGCCGTCGCGGCCGATGTGGATTTTGACCGTGCAGACAAAAGATTTGTCCTGCTCGAAGATGGATGTCGGTTGCTCCCACTGGCTGAAAAAGCGGTCGTGGATGAGGTCGTGATACCAACCGAACTCGCTGGCGGTCCCTCCGCCGCCGGATTTTGCGGCGGTGCCGGAACCCGCGGCGGCAGTGCCCGGGCCCTTGGTTTTGGTGAAGGCTTTTTTCTTCGCGTCCTCGGCGGCGGTGTCGGCTTTCTTTTCAGCAGCGGGCGAGGATTTGGGTTTTGGCGAGGCTTTCGGCGAGGATTTGGGGGAAGGCTTGGGCGATGGTTTCGGAGAGGCCTTCGGAGAGGCCTTCGGCGAGGGTTTCGGAGAGGGTTTGGGAGAGGGTTTGGGGGAAGTCTTCGGGG